>JAJRRF010000222.1 GCA_024279735.1 Alphaproteobacteria bacterium | reverse complement strand
GCGCTTCAAAAGCAGGTAAATCTTTCGGAAAATCTTCCCAAAGCTCTCTCTTATGGTCTTCTGTCATGTCATATTCTCCCTAAACTATTAACAACAGAGAATACAATGAATATGAGCCTTAATTAAGGGGATAGGTATGATGTCACTGACTGATAAGGTCATAAAGGGCGTGAAACCCAAAGATAGGCATTGGAATCTCTCGCGGTCTTTATGTGCTGATAAACCCGACAGAAATGTTTCGGCCAACGGTTCAACTGTTGACCGACAAGAAGTGTTCTTAGCCTGTAGATATGCTGGCAATGGAAAACCCCGCCTACAATTTTCTGGAAGCGGGGTTTCTCTAGTTCTGTATGTATCCTTGGGGCTGGGCTACATCATGCCGCCCATGCCACCCATTCCACCCATAGGGTCGCCAGCTCCGCCCATGCCGCCATCATCCTTCTTTGGCGCATCGCAGATACCTGCTTCAGTCGTGATCAGCAGGCTACCAATGGAGGCAGCATCCTGGAGCGCAGTCCGGACAACCTTGGCTGGGTCAATAATGCCTTTGGCAATCATGTCGACATATTCATTGTTCTGGGCATCATAACCATACTTGGTATCCTTATCGTCAAGGATCTTGCCAACAATGATAGAGCCCTCAACGCCTGCATTTTCGCAGATCTGGCGAATAGGAGCCTGGAGCGCACGGCGTACAATGTTAATGCCTGCGTCCTCGTCAGCGTTCAGACCCTTGACCTTGATGGCCTGTGTGCCGCGCAGCAATGCTGTGCCGCCGCCAGGGACAATACCTTCCTCAACCGCAGCTCGTGTTGCATTCAGGGCATCATCAACACGATCTTTGCGTTCCTTCACTTCAACCTCAGTTGCGCCGCCAACCTTGATAAGGGCAACGCCGCCACCAAGTTTAGCAAGACGTTCCTGCAATTTCTCAGTGTCATAGTCAGATGTTGTTTCCTCAATCTGCGCCTTGATCTGTGCAACGCGGGCAGCAATATCTTCCTTGGAGCCAGCACCATCAACGATTGTTGTCTCGTCTTTTGTGATTGTCACGCGCTTACAGGTGCCAAGCATTTCAAGGGTAACATCCTCAAGCTTGATGCCGATTTCTTCAGAAACCATTGTGCCGCCTGTCAGGATAGACAAATCCTGCAACATGGCCTTGCGGCGGTCACCAAAACCTGGAGCCTTGACAGCAGCAATTTTCAGGCCGCCGCGCAACTTGTTGACAACCAGGGTAGCAAGGGCTTCGCCTTCAATGTCTTCTGCAATAATCAGCAGGGGACGGCTGGACTGGACAACAGCTTCCAGCACAGGCAACATTGACTGAAGGTTGGAAAGTTTGGATTCGTGGATCAGGATGAACGGGTCTTCCAGCTCTGTAATCATTTTTTCAGCGTCAGTGATGAAGTAAGGGGACAGGTAGCCACGCTCAAACTGCATGCCTTCAACAACCTCAAGTTCACTTTCCAGGGACTTGGCTTCCTCAATAGAAATGACGCCCTCGTTGCCAACCTTTTCCATGGCTTCAGCAATCATGTCGCCAATCTCTTTTTCGCCATTGGCTGAAATTGTACCGACCTGGGCAATTTCTTCATTACTCTTCACAGGCTTGGCTGCGCTCATAATGTCAGCAACGACTTCCTTGACCGCCTTGTCGATACCGCGCTTAAGATCCATCGGGTTCATGCCGGCCGCAACAGACTTCAGGCCTTCGCGGACAATGGCCTGTCCAAGGACAGTTGCAGTTGTTGTGCCGTCACCAGCTTCCTCATTAGTTTTTGAGGCAATTTCACGCATCATCTGCGCGCCCATATTTTCAAACTTGTCTTCAAGTTCGATCTCTTTGGCGACGGAAACGCCATCTTTCGTTGTACGCGGTGCGCCGTAAGATTTTTCGATAATGACGTTACGGCCTTTGGGGCCAAGTGTGACCTTTACGGCATTCGCCAGAATATCAACGCCGCGCATCATACGATCACGGGCATCACTTGAAAAACGTACTTCTTTAGCCATCTTGTTTCCTTCTCGGAAATATAAATTTTTGAATTTTTTCGGGGAGGGGCGAAGCCTTAGGCCTCAATCACACCCATAATGTCTTTTTCCTGCATGATGAGGTATTCTTCGCCGTCAATCTTGACTTCAGTGCCGCCCCATTTACCAAACAGGATCTTGTCGCCAACCTTGACATCCATGGCAATGACACTGCCGCTGTCATCACGGCCACCAGCACCGACAGCAATAATTTCACCTTCAGAAGGCTTTTCAGTCGCTGTATCAGGAATGATAATGCCGCCAGCAGTTTTCTTTGCTTCTTCTACGCGCTTGACAACAACACGGTCATGAAGGGGACGAAATTTCATTGTAGCTTTCTCCAGTTGGAATTTTTCAGTTTTATTATCGTTAGCACTCTACCAAGGTGAGTGCTAACACCTGGTAGGGTATGTAATACCAATAGGCCCAAAAGTCAATATTTCTTTTGGCTGAGGTTAAGAAACCACAGTCTGGTGTTGGGGAGTGTGGAAAGGTTGTGGGGAGGAGAAGTACCATGTGCTGTAACGTTTCGGTCAACAGTGCAACTGTAGACCGACAGGCAGTCAGTGGCACAATGTCGGTGAAGGGTTGAACCCTTCACTGGAACGTTACAGCAGAAGCTGGCCTGGACTTTGTTCAAGCTTTGGGTCACACAAGCCCCCCAAACCCCATCCAATGACTATTGGTTTTTGGCTTTGGCGAAAGCGGCTGCGAGGCCTGTCAGTTCGCTGCTTTCCCCTTTGCTCTCTTTACCCTTGCCGCCCTTGTTGCTGTTGGCACTTTGGTATTTCTGGTAGTTTTTGGCCTCGCCTTTGGACTGGCGTTTCTTGGGGGCGTTTTCCTTGATCTCGCCTGTATTTTCCTGGGTCTTCATGGTCAGCGCAATCCGTTTGCGGTCGGCCTCGACAGAAACCACCCGCACCTTGACGACATCGCCAGCATGGACAATATCGCGCGGGTTGGAGACATATTTATCAGCCAGCTGGGAGATATGAACCAGCCCGTCCTGGTGTACGCCGATATCAACAAATGCGCCAAAGTCAGCGACATTGGTGACCACACCTTCCAGCAACATGCCTTCTTTCAGGTCGCCAATTTTCTCTACGCCCTCCTTAAAGGTGGCGGTCTTAAATTCTGGACGGGGGTCACGGCCAGGTTTTTCCAGTTCAGACAGGATATCGGTGACCGTCGGCAGGCCAAAATTGTCGTTGCAATAGTCGCGCGGATTGACGGTCTTGAGAAAGGCAGTGTCTGCAATAATGCTTTCAACCTTACGCTTGTGGTCTTTGGCAATGGTCTTGACCAGGTCGTAGGCTTCAGGATGCACCGAAGAGGCATCCAGCGGGTTGCTGCCGCCTGTGATGCGCAAAAACCCTGCGGCCTGTTCATAGGCCTTTGCCCCCAAGCGGGGCACTTTCAGCAGTTCGCGGCGGGTCTTGAAGGTCCCTTTCTGGTCGCGGTAATCAATAATATTTTGCGCGATAGTCTTGTTCAGGCCAGCCACATGGGTCAGCAGCTCGGCTGAGGCGGTATTCACATCCACCCCTACCGCGTTCACGCTGTCCTCGACAACCCCGTCCAGGCTGCGGGCAAGAGCGGCCTGGTTGACATCATGCTGGTATTGGCCAACGCCAATCGCCTTCGGCTCAATCTTCACCAGTTCGGCCAGCGGGTCTTGCAGGCGGCGGGCAATCGACACTGCGCCGCGAATGGAGACATCCAGGTCAGGAAATTCCTTGGCGGCCAGTTCAGAAGCGGAATAGACCGAAGCCCCAGCCTCGGAGACCATGATTTTCTGCACTTTCAGCTCTGGATATTTGGCCATCAGTTCGGCTGCCAGCTTGTCGGTCTCGCGCGATCCGGTGCCGTTGCCTATCGCAATCAGGGTGACTTTGTGTTTGGCGCACAGCGCGGCGAGGACAGCAATTGACTGATCCCAGTCATTGCGCGGTACATGGGGGTAGATGGTGGCATGATCCACCAGCTTGCCTGTCTTGTCGGTGACAGCGACCTTTACGCCTGTACGCAGGCCAGGGTCAAGGCCAAGGGTGGCATGGTCACCAGCAGGGGCGGCCATCAACAGGTCTTTCAGGTTGGAGGCAAACACATTGATTGCGCCTTCCTCAGCCTTTTGCCGTAACTGCATAAACAGGTCTACTGACAGTTTTGGGTGAATCTTGATTTTCCAGCTGCTTTTGACCGTTTCCTTCAGCCAGCCATCGGCGGGCTTGCCTTGCGGCCTGATCCCCTGGGCGTGGGCAATATCGCGCTCAAACGGGTGATCCTGGCCTTCGGGGACATCGGTATCGACATTGAGGCGGATAATCTTTTCATTGCGGGCGCGGAACAGGGCAAGGGCGCGGTGGGACGGGATTTTGTGGATGGGTTCGGAAAAGTCGAAATAGTCGGCAAATTTCTGGCCCTCTTCCTTCTTGCCGCGCATCACGGCGGCAGACAACACGCCCTTCTTTTGCAGATTGTCACGCAGCGCGCCAATCAAAGGCGGGTTTTCGGCAAAGCGTTCCATCAGGATATGGCGCGCCCCTTCAAGGGCGGCTTCTGCGTCCGCAACTTCTTTGCCTGTATATTTGGCAGCCTCCTTCACAGGGTCAAGGGATGGGGTTTTCAGCAATATGTCTGCCAGCGGCTCAAGCCCTGCCTTTTTGGCAGTCTCGCCCTTGGTGACGCGCTTTTTCTTATAGGGCAGATAGAGGTCTTCCAGCGCGGTGCGGGTCTGGGCGGCCATGATCTGTTTTTGCAACTCAGGGGTCAGCTTGCCCTGTGCCTTGATGGTTTTCAAAATGCTGTCACGGCGGGTTTCCATCTCACGCAGATAACGCAGCCGCTCTTCCAGGGTGCGGAGCTGGGTGTCATCAAGGCCGCCAGTCTTCTCCTTGCGGTAGCGGGCAATAAACGGCACGGTCGCGCCTTCATCCAGCAACTCTACCGCAGCGTTGACCTGCGCCAGTTTTACATTCAGTTCCGCAGCTATTGCCTGGTTGACCATGCTCATTTCATATCTCCCGCTTTTGTTATCTGGACGCATAAAAGGTGACTGGCCTGCCAGTGGTCAATCCTTCATGGTATTGGCACAATGTCATCAGGCGGCAAGGCCAATCCCTTTATGCTTTGCTGGAGGCTAGACTGCACCTGTTTGGAAAAAAAAGCAAAATGATTGTCCCGCTTGCGCACAATTGGGGTGGGCGCAGCAGGGAGTAGAGACATTGACCACTATTGGATAGTTGTAAATGGTTGCGCCAAAGTCATAGCAATTTTATCAAAATGGCGAGGACAGCGATGCCAGAGACGATCAGTCCGCCCAGTTTGATCACTAGGTCGTTTGTCAGTTCCTTGAGCCGTGTATCAAAATAGCCCTGGGTGACAAGTTCATTGTCAACCATATTTTTGAGGGCAAGAGCATGAACCTCTGCGATCTCCCTTTTTTCACCAGCCTCTATAAGCTCCTTGCTATATGTCAGAGTATCGAATTTCATGGTCTTGAAGAATGCCTCAATAAGGGTTGTAATGAACGCTGAATAAGAACATATTAAGTACAAATAAATGTAAATGTCAAGCTAAAGGGTATTAGACCAGATCACTATTTTTGTTTTGCCAAATCTTGGAGAGCTTTTTTGGCGTGACCATGTCCTGCTTTGTCGGCTTCTTCAAGCAGTTTTTTGGCTTTATCGGGCTGGGTCTTCATAATCAGCAGTGCCAGCACAAACTTGCTGTGACCATGTCCAAGCTGTGACGCTCTTTCATAATATCCCACCGCTTTGGCCATATCTTTTGTCACACCGCGACCAAACAGATAAATTTCACCAAGCATTGCCAGCGCATGTGCATCATCGTATTTGGCTGAATATTCGCAGAGCTTTCTTGCTTGTTCGACATTTTTTGCGACACCCTGGCCATAGAGATACAAATTACACAGATTACTGGTAGCTCTCAAAGATTTTGCAAATCGATTTGACCGTTTGTAGAATTTGGCAGCGTCCAGATAGTTTTTGTTCTGATACGCCGCGATGCCCTTTCGTAAAAACTCTTCTGCTTTTTGTTTTATCAATGTGTCCAATGTGTCAGAGGCAAAACTAGGGGTACTCCCTCCAAAAGAGGTTAACAATAGTGTCCAAAACAGAATAGTGCGCATATGTCTGGCCTCTTGATATTTTGCTAAAGCAGGGTTCGGCTTCTGCTTTTGTGCTGTTTGGTTTTATTTGCTGGGATGCTTTTTTGTACCAGATTTTTCTCTTTGCGCCCGATCCTGGTTCACCTGATATTGGTAGCCGTTGTAAAAAACGCCGTATTCATTTTTCCAGTCCAGCGCGATAGCGCGCGTGAGTGATGTGACGTAAATATTTCTGTTACCACCACATCTGCCAGGATTCTTTCCTTGGAGTGTCTGGATGATCAGCTCTTTCTTGTTGGTTGGGAGAGTTGGGTTTTCGCCTTTTTTTGGTGTACGATATCGTAACAGCGTCACTGCATATTTAGAACCAGGCGACAAAAGCCTTATTTTGACAGATGCAGAATTTTTATCTGGGAGAAATTGTGTATAGATATTATGCACTAGAGGTCTGAGAGCCAATAATTTCATGGAAATATAACCATTTTTCAGTCTTTCAAATCTGACCCTAATGCTCTGAAAGATTGATTTTAGCTTTATGCTTCTATCATTGTCATCTTCTGTCCAGATATATGACCGGACTATAATCCAGAATAATTTATCCATATCTTTGTCAGATACAGAAAACTGGAAAGTCACTAGACTGGGTATTGAATCATCAATTATTTTAAGCTTGAAGATATCAGCCTTTGTGTCCTTGCTGGGTTGGTTCTTTTGAGCAGAGGGCTGAAAAGATAATTCATAGTTATTAGCACGTTTATTTCCAAGGACATCTTTGATTGTTCTGATTTTTCCGCCAGCTATGAGGTTGGATAATGGAATATAGCTGTCAACACCGCCGCCCATACAGGCATGGGCTACACCTTGACCCAAGCTATATAATACCAGGCATAGTGGGAGCAGGTTTAGCAATTGGTTGTGGCTGAACCTTCTGATGGGTGTCAATAGTCGGTGGTAAAAATGCTTGACGCAAGGCTTCATTAAACTTTCTCCTGAATCCTTTTTTGTTTTTTGTTGGTAGACCAGGCTTTATGCCTTGCCCTTCAGATAGCCAACCTTACCGCTGGACTTTTCGCGGATGTCTTCCAGAAGGGCGAAAATTTCCTTGGGGTGCAGCGGCTTTTTGCTCAGGGACAGGCGTTCGGCCTGCTTGGCTTCGAGTTGCGGCACCAGCACCCCGGCGGTCTTGTGCAGCATTACAATGGTGGCTATGGTCTTTTTGCTCATATGGGACGGGATTTTTGGGATTACCGAACTGATGGCATCTTTTGTGTTGTTGGACAGTTTTGCTGACAATGCCCCGAACAGGGTAATCAGGCGGACAGAGAAATCCCCCTTGAAGCGGTAATTATACTCATCCATCCATTCAAACATCTTGGTCATGGCCAGGTCCTGGAAGCGCAGTTTGGGGGTGAAGCGGTAGTCGCGCCATTCAGCCACCATGTCAAAGTCTGGCTCAACCTCAATGTCACCTGGGGCAAAGGTAATGGCGGTGGTGATGCCAATCCGGCGGATAAGATCCTTGTTTTTCATGTTGAAATAGGTCGGGAAGCGCGGCAGTAGGACATTGCCCTTGCTGGCCTTGTCATAGGCCATCCGTACCAGCTTGGAACAGAATAGCAGGTCATAGTTTTTGAGACCCATGGAAAAGTCATAGGCGATTTGGCTGCCTGCGGGGGTGTTGCGTTCCTTGACATAGTTATAAATGAAGCTGGAGGCCTCCTGGGCAAGGTCGGCGTTGGTATGGCGGAACAGGATGGCGCGGCTGTTGCCCTTGGCCAGAGCATCGTCCAGCGGGGTAATGATAGAGCCGTCCTCAATCAGGCTTTCGACCAGCCATTTCTGTCCCTGCTCGTCAATATGGATGATGGCAAGATGTGAAAACTGGCTGTCAACATCACCAATGCGGGCAATGGCGGCACTGTTGGCATAGGTGCCACGTACCAACAGGACATCGCCGCTCTGGAACGAGACCGCGCGGCCATCCTCTCCAGGCAGACCAGCAAACTTGGGGTTGACCAGGCTGTTCTTGTTGTCTCCGGTAAAGGCAGGCAGCAGCACCTCTTCCCCGTCCAGCACATCATGGCCGATGGCCAGTTCGCCGACATAATCGGTGGCATAGCGCAAGATGCGGAACAAGTCACGCAGGGCGGTAATGACATCGTGGCTCATCAGGCCGCGCTCTGTCCAGTTCTTGATATTGTCGCGCAATTGCAGCCGCAGGGCAAAAAGCTCATTAATCAGGCCGTCCGCATCGCCGCTGATGGTTGTTGTGTCATACTCACCAAATTCAGAATTATACAGGGCGTTGTAAATGGAGGTCAGCTTGTTCCATAATTCTCCCGAACTGGTTACGGGAGCAGCGGCAAGGGATTTGAGGGTGTCGATGTCTTGCTGGAATGAGGTTGCTGTCATGATGCCTCGCCTGTGGTCTTTGGAATTATTGAGAGAGTATATCTAATTTTATATCCAAATATAAAGGGCTTAACAGGGCAGGGCAATGACGAATTTGATTTATTTGATAAGGCTGTTTTTGGGGCTGGGATGTTGGCGAACTCAAAAAGGGAGAAGGCTGTCATCCAGCGATGGCAGCCCCCTGCCTTGTCACTGTGGTTATTTCACTTTACCGCCAATTTTATGGCATTTCGCGGAAGAGGTCACAATAAAGCCCTTGCCTTTACATTTGTTATGTCCTGCGCAAGCATTTTTCGCGCCTTTACAGGCTGCCTGACCCTTGCAGGCATTTACGCCATAACATTTCACCTTGCTTTTCATGCCTGCTGAAGCGGGGGCTACGACAGCTCCGCTTAGAAGCAAGGCTGCTGCTGAGGCTGCAAGAAAGGCACCTGATTTTTTAGAAAAATCCATTTATCATATTCCTGGTTATCAATAGTTTGGACAGTTTCATGCTGCTATAGTCCCGTAGTTACACAGCTTCTTGAATTCAGGTTGTGATTTAATGGAGTTCAACTCAAAACCTAACATAGAAGAAAAGGTTTTGAGCAGGTGTTCGTTGGATTTTCGT
>JAJRRF010000221.1 GCA_024279735.1 Alphaproteobacteria bacterium | reverse complement strand
TTCAAGCGGAATACAGTCTAAAAATCCTGTTTTTTAATGGAAAAATGATCATATTTTAGTGGTTTTAAAAATAACGATTTATTTTTATCGTTATTTATCAATTAGTTAATACACCTAAAACAAGCTGGGGAGTTACCCCCAATGAACATCATGCCAGCACCGGGATTCAACTCACCATGCCCCCAATCCTCCTTCAGGCTCGCCCTGTTCAGGTCAAACTCATGCCTTGAAGGCTTCGCCCTCTCAGGCATAAAAAAGCTGGCCAGCAATGACAATACGGTCTCAAACAGCCCTGCAAACAAAGTGATTACCATCATCAGGCGGACATCATTATTTTCAATATGGCTGATCTCATGGGCAAGGACAGCTTCCAGTTCCTTGTCATCAAGTTCATAGAGCAGCCCCCTGGTAACAGTTATGCCATATTTGTTTTTGCTGATCCCAGTGGCAAAACTGTTCATGGCCTCTGTTTCAATGATTGACAGCCTGGGCATCTCCATCCCCCTGCTGATTGCGAGGTTCTCGACCAGGTTATACAGTCTCGGCTCATCCTGGCGAAACGTTTGCAGAGCCCCTGTGGCAGTCCTCATAATATTCTCGCCAAACACCCAGGCGGTAATATACCAATAGAACACCACCAGTAATATGACATGCCACCAGTCAAGCGTGAGCTGAAACGCCATCTTGCCATAATCAAGCAAGGAAACAGTCTCGCTTGCCATTTCTCCTTTTGCGGCAAGCAACAGATAGCTTTCAGGGAAAATCACAAAACTAAAGAAAAACAGGCTTGTCACCAGCCCTATGAGGGTCAGGGGCAAGACCCCCAGCATCACCACAGACAGGATATTATTGTTCCATTTATGTGTTTTTAGGCCAACAGCTTCAAATGCCATAATTTTTTTCCCTTTTCAGTAACCGGAATTATCTCTGGCCAAAAGTCTTGCGCGGTGGGGTTGGCAGGTCTGCCCATGACTCCATCGACCTGCGAGCCCTGGCAGCAACCTTTGCAGGCTTCCTGGCCGCTGTTTTGGGCACAGGCTTAGGGGCAACCGTTTGAGACGCGGCTTTAGGGGCGGCATCTTCATTGCCCCAAGGATCCTGCGCGGCTGTTTGCACTTTTGTGGCAGAAGGGACTTGCGCTGCCAGCCCCATCCCACCAGGATTACCCTTCGTCCTATTGCCAAAAGTTCCAGCCTTTTGCCCCATCTCTGCCAGAGTTCCAGTCAAGATTGCGCCAGTCACCGGATTGTCCCAAATATCATTCACCTGCTGGTTTGGGACATTTTGTTGCGCTGGCTGTTCTATCACCTCTTTTTCAGGGTACTTGATGGCATAATCGGACTCGTCCAGGCCATATCCTGCAAAAGCCTTCAGGGCATCAATACGGCTGTCTGTTGAAGGATGTGTTGACCACAGTTCCCTCAGCGAGGTTGGGGAAATACACATTTCAGCAACAGCAGACGGCATTTGCGGCATTTCAGAATGCCCCTCAATCTTGCGTAATGCGCGAATCATGGCATCTGGCCTGCCTGTCAGTTCCGCCGCCCCAGCATCAGCCATAAATTCCCGCCTACGGGAGACATAGAGCTTGACCAGATTGGTAACAACCGAGGCCAGGAAGGCCACCGCCATCATGCCCAAAATAAACAGGATGAGCCTGCCGCCGTCACGGCTGCGGCCATGCGAACTGATGCCATAGCCCATATGATAGCCATAACCTGAACTAAACGGAGCCTTGAACAAGGCAATCACTGTCCCGATCATACCTGCAAAAATAGAGATCACCATCATCAGGCGCACATCATTATTCTGGATATGGGTCAGCTCATGGGCAATTACAGCCTCAAGCTCATGCTTGTCCATAATATCCATCAATCCACGCGTCACCGTCACAGTATAACTGCCACGGTCAATGCCAGAAGCAAAAGCGTTCAGTGCATCTGTCTCAATAATTCCAAGCCTTGGCATTGTGATGCCTTTACTCATGGACAGGTTTTCCAGCAGGTTATACAGCACAGGCTCTTCCTTACGGCTGACTTCCTTAGCCCCAGTCGCAGACATGATGATCTGGCGGTTGAACAGCCAGGCGATGGCGTACCACACCCCGACCACAACCAACACATAAGGCATATAGGCCAGTGTCATGGTAAAGGCATGGGTGCCATAATCATAAATACTGTCAGAATAGCTATAGGGATAATCCCTGGCAGAGCGCGCAAAACTGTCAGGATAGGTCAGAAACCAGCCCAGAAAAACCATCCAAACCATAAACAGCAATGTTCCTGGCAAAACCAGAAGCATAGCAAAGGTCATAAAGTTATTGTTCCAGATATGGGTTTTCAAGCCAACAGTCTTATAAGCCATGATACGCGGTTCCTTATACGCACTTTATTAAAAAAAGGGACAGGGCAAGCCCAATCCCTTTTGGTATTGTTTGAAATTTCTTAATAATGATCGAAGCCATTATGAGAAAGAGACAGTCGGGGCAACTGACATTGCCTTGCGTTCCGCCGCTTCAAATTCCAGAAAATTCTGTTCCTTGAAACCAAACAGCTGGCCAATAAAGACAGCAGGGAACTGGCCAAGATAGGCATTAAATTCAGCTGTAGAGCCATTGAAGAAACGGCGCGTTGCAGCAATCTTGTTCTCAATGTCAGTCAGCTCGTCCTGCAACTGCTGGAAACGCATGTCCGCTTTCAGCTCAGGATAGTTTTCTGTCACCATCATCAGTTTCATCAAGGACTGGTTCAGGGCACTTTCAGCCTGGGCGCGATCCTTACCGTCACCATTTGCACCCATGGCGCGGGAGCGGGCTTTTGTGACTTCCTCAAATGTACCCTTTTCATGAGCCGCATAACCGCGTACAGTCTCAATCAGGTTCGGCACCAGGTCATGACGCAATTTCAGCTGGACATCAATATTGGAAAAGGCATTCTTGCGGGAAACAGACAGGCCAACAAGGCGGTTATAGATCGCGATGGTCATCAACACAGACACACCCAAAATAGCCAATAAAATCAAATTACTCAAAACAAACACTCCTTATTTATAATTGTTAAGGATTATTCTATTTTAAAATGATTAAATACTTCATTATTATTATGGTAAATATTGTATTGATGTGATAACAAGCCGAATACTACTTTGAAATATTAGACCTACTTCTTGCGTGTTTTGCATAACAGGAGAGCCAAATGACAGACAACACATCCTATATAAAGGCCAAAAAACGGGTCGAGGCAAAACTTGGATTTTATATCCATCTCGCCATTTACATTGCCGTCATGACCCTGCTTGTTGTCATCAACCTCACCACAGCCCCTGACCCGTTCTGGGCAATATGGCCTCTTATTGGCTGGGGCATTGCTGTACTTGCTCACGGGCTTAGCGTGTTTGTCCTGACAGGCAAGACCACAGACCTCAAGAAAAAGATGATAGAAAAGGAAATCCAAAAGGAGAAGGGTGAATAGTAATCAACCCAGTCTTGGATAAGACACACGATGCTTAAAGACCAAAAATTTACTACCAGCCCCCTTGTCATTGGGGACTTGATCCACAATCCATAACCCCAAAAGGTAAAGTGAGGCAGAAGGAATGCCCCATAAACATAACAAAGTCCTGGGAGTATGGATCCTGAACCAAGTTCAGGATGACAAAGTTACATATATATCAATAGGTTAGGTGTCTCCTTAAACGAGACTGGGGTTAATCACCTAGCTCCCCCCCCAAAAAATAAGTGCAGGCTATACAAGCCTCCTTGAAAACGACACCGACAGGCAAAAGGTCAAGCTACGATTCTATTATTTTTAAGAGCCTCCTTACCCTGCGCCAGCTGCCTTTTCTGCCATTACCAATGACACTGCCATAACAGCAATACCGTTATGGACAGCATGAAGGAAAATAGGGACATAGAGTGAGCCTGTCCGTATCTTGGCCACGCCAAACAGGATACCCAAAAAGCCAATCACCACCAGGTTATACCAGCCATACTGGCTGTGCAGCAATGACCAGAATACCGAAGTCAGCAAAATGGTTCCCACTGCGCCAAAGGGCATATCACTGCGAAAATTCTTATAGAGCCAATAAAGCGCATAGAACAGGACAGCCCCCAGGATAAGCAACAGTGCAAACGACATCAGCATGGACTCGCCCACAGCCTGAATATCCCTTGCCTTCAGTACCAAACCATATGACAGCCCCATTGCCAGGAATATGGCAACCACATCCGTCATTTTTGCGTGAAGCAGGCCTTCAAACAAAAAGCCCCGCATCACAAACTCTTCCAATATTGGGCCGGCAATAGCGACCGCCAACACAATCAGCCAGAAATACTGGCTCTTGCCAATCAAATCCATTGTAAACTTTGAGGATTGTTCTGTCTGCCCAATCATCTGAGCCATAATGCCGTTGGCGACCATGAACAGGAAAAGGATGCCAAACCATTTCAAAAACACCCAAATACCTGGGACTGTCAGGCCAAGATAGTCCGAAACAGTGATGCCCTTGCGCTTCCAGGCAAACAAAAATATCATCAGGACAACAACGAGCGTCCCCCCGATTGAGGTCACCCCGACCAGTAAACTGTCCATCGGGTTTGCCTTGACACCCTGCATAAAGGCCTTAAAGGTCAGCGCGGGACTAGACAGCTGTTTTTGCAAGAACAGGATATAGAGCAGAGCCGAGGAGGTCAGACTGATAGCCAGCCCAATCAGTGCCATCATAAACATGGTCGGGAAAATGCCCCATGGCGTGCCTTTCCTGTTGCCTCCATTTTCGGCAGGAAAGTCACTGCTGCTTTCTGTTCCAGACATTTTAGCTTCCCCCAATATATTTTACCTTACAGCATTATACTAATTCACAAGAGAAGGGGCACTTAATAAATGCCAGAAACCCTCTGCCTCTCAGAATTAGCATTACATGGCAAGCAAGATCCCTTTTGTGAACAGGCATTACTCACAATAAGCCGAACGCCTGCGTTTCGCCAGGTCAAGATGGAAATGGTTCTTATGGGCGGCATTGGCCTCAGGCCCCAACACAGTCCCAAACTTATCCTTACAGGCCAATTGATGAATTTTTCGTAAAAACTCACCCTTATTATTTTCTGCGTAAAAATCGATCAGCACACTAATATTCTCACCCTTCTGCGTTGTAAATCCCATTACATCCAGGGCATTGGCGAAAGCATGTTCTGAAATACGCCCGTTCTTGCGACCATAGCGGTTTCGGCAATTATAGGAAGCCACATTATGAATTTTAGCGATTGGCGCGCCAAGCAGCCTGAGTGCCAATGGCTGCACCTTGTCATTCATCCACCTGGCAATCACCGCAGCAGTTTTACAGTTAATCGTCGCTGCTGGGGAAATCTTTACAAGGTTTGTCTTGCCGAATCCCTTAAAAAGGATTGGGGCCGGCGTTCCGCAATGCCCCTTTTTGATTGGCGATTTTGCACTGAATGAAATATTCAGTTTCTCAAACAGTTTGGCGCATTGGATTTTGGCCTTTGCCACAGCCGCTTCAGGCCATTGGTTCACAGTATCCGCCTCATCCCCTACGCTGGCATATTTTTTTTCAGCCTTTTTATCTCGTAGGCGGTGCTTGCCATTTTGAGTGGCAGCCCTTGTGTGCTGCCCTAAAAAAGGGGCAGGCTTTGGCAACGGTAGATAGACCCCCTCGCTCAACCTTGCCTGTGGTTTCCATTGGGGCAGGCTTGGATAATAGGTCACTGATTGCGGGGTTTCAGGTCGGGATGCCCCTGGATATATAACAGAGGTGCGAACCTGCTTTGGGGCACTGGGGATATATTCTCTGGCAACTGGAAGTGTTATCTCCGTCCTGCCCCATACCTGACCTTGTTGGCTGGGCGTTCGCCCTGTCCCTTGCGGACTTTCCGAAATATTGATCGTCTGCGGCTCTTCTTCACGGCTGCTTATTGTGGGCTTCATGCCCTGCTCCAGAGCCGCGAGTTTTTTGGAAACTTCCAGTAATGTCTTTTTTAAGTCTCTGATTTCTTCAGCCTGGTCTTTACCCTGAAGTTTTTTTTTAATTTTTGGGGTTGGCGTTTGCGTCCTTCCCTCGTCTTTGGCACTCTTATCTTTCGCAGGAATGATCCTCTCAGATCTGTGAGGTGTCTTCGTCAATGCCTGCCGCCGCTTCATATCCTTTTTCAGAACCTCCAACCGGCTCTCTATCTGTGTAATTTTTTGTTGGATGATTTTTTTCAGACGGCTCTCAATACTGGGATCATTCAGCGGCACGGCTCTCAATACCTTGAGGTCACGGCGCACTCTTAAAATTTGTCTGTGCAATTTTTGGGCTTCGTGGGTGGCAGGAACACGGTAACGCAACGGGTTATAGACTGGAAGCGTCAGCCCCCCATCCCCTGCCCTAACGTTCTGCGCTGCATTTGCTCCCGCGATTCCCGAAAGGCCAAAGAACAGACAGGCATAAATGACACTTTTTTTAACCATGAAACATGCCCCAGAACCTTGATAAAAGAGGAAACTAGCTGAAGTACCATTAAAGCAGACAGGTATTTCTAACAAGTAGGCAAACAAGGCTAATTTCATGTAACAAAGTGGTTTTATAAAGTCATTTCAGGTTAATTCTCCAACAAACCGAATCCTATCGGCAATATGTGCCAGAACGGTAGACCGCCATATCAAGATGAAAATGATCCCTGTGAGCCGCATTGGCATTTGGCCCAAGCACAGTCTTGAAAGGCCCGCAAGCCTTTTGATGGATGGTTTTCAGGAAAGCCCCCTTTTGACCGCCATGCCAATCTTTCAAGACACTGATGAATAGGCCGTTGGCGAGGGTAAACCCCTTAATATCAAGCACATTGGCCTTGCCATGTTCACTCAGCCGGCCACTGGGACGGGCGCGGCAGGCATAGGAAGAAATATTATGCACCTTGACAACAAAAGAGCCAAACTGACGAAAGGCCGCTGGCTGAACCGCTGACTTGAACCACTCCGCTGTGGCAATGGCAAGCCTACAATTTGTGGTCGCAGCTGGAGAAATGCTGACCTGGCAACTGCCCCTGAAACCAAAAAACTTGATTCGGAGACCGCGCCCCGCAAGCTCCCTGTGAAATAGAAGGCAGGCTTTGGTATTTGATCTTGTAGCTGGCCAGTGACTGCTGACAGGAAGCAGCCTGTGCCTGAGAAGGGCCGACAGTCACCTGAAGAAAAATACCAAGCAGAAAAACACCTACAACCTTATTGATAGCTATCTTCATAACACAACCCTAGTCTTAGAATTTCACCCAAAGGGATCAAATTGGCTGTGAGCAAGTATAGGATTTAGCAAGGCAGGTCAAAGGCAGATCCTCAGAACGACCACGCCTGTGGATAACTATTGTGTCAGCCTACAGGAAGGGCATATACTCCCCCAACATCAAAACCCAGATTTTCAGCTGGCTCTTTTGCACTCTGGAGTCGTTCCGCTCTTCTCCTAATGCTAAGGCATTGCAGCGAAGAACGCGCCTATCCAGATCACAAAATTTCTCACCTGAAAAAATCGAGTTTTCACGTCGTGTGAGTATAAACGGAAAGGTAGAGCAGATAAAAACAACACCCCATCCCCACAGTAAAGATCAGGCTGCGCAAAATATCTAGGTTCATCGCATCAATAGTTTGGACAGTTTCATGCTGCTATAGTCCCGTAGTTACACAGCTTCTTGAATTCAGGTTGTGATTTAATGGAGTTCAACTCAAAACCTAACATGGAAGAAAAGGTTTTGAGCAGGTGTTCGTTGGATTTTCGT
>JAJRRF010000220.1 GCA_024279735.1 Alphaproteobacteria bacterium | reverse complement strand
GAAAATCCAACGAACACCTGCTCAAAACCTTTTCTTCCATGTTAGGTTTTGAGTTGAACTCCATTAAATCACAACCTGAATTCAAGAAGCTGTGTAACTACGGGACTATAGCAGCATGAAACTGTCCAAACTATTGCTTAAGTTCCTTCACTTTCACGCCGTTGCCAGCCATGGAAAACTGGGTGATGCTGACGCGCTCGCCAACTTTCAGGTTGCCGCGTACCAGCAGGTCATTACCCACCACGCCAAGCACAGTGACATCGCGCCCCTTAAGCCTGTCCTTTTCCAGCACAAACACACGGTTATTGTCATAGACGGCGGACTGGGGCAGGCGGATCACATTTTTATAGTCCCGGTCAGCCAGCAATACCTCGACAAACGCGCCAGAGCGAATGGTGGCTGGGCTGTGCGGGTCTTTGATGCGGGCAAACACCTCGACCCCGCCGCTGGAAGATGAAATTTTTGCGCCGACGCGGGTAATGATGCCTTCATAATGCAAAGGGGTGTTGCCGACATTCCAGGCAATCCTGACCTTGCGTCCCTCAATTTTTTCCCTATGACCAGCCCCCTCGTTATTGCCGCCAACCAGCGCGCCATAATGGCGGTCAGACAGGGTGAAGCGCACATCAATCCAGTCCTTGTCCAGCAAGGTGGCGATCTTGTCATTGGCACTAACCAGCCTGCCAACATCGGCTCCGACCTCAGTAATATAGGCATCGAACGGGGCAGTCAGTTTGGTATCGTCAAGATTGCGCTGCGCCTGGGTCACGCCCCATTCCAGCCGTGACAAGGTGGCCTTTTGCTGTTCTGCTCGAGCCTGCTGAATTTTCAGATTGTTCTTGTGGGTGCCATAAGACTGCTTGCGCTGCGATACTACCAACTGACGGTCATCAGCCAGTTTGCGGGTAATTGTTCTGTTGCGCACGAGTTTTTGCGCGCGTGCCAGATCCTTTTGCGCCAGGCCAAGCTGTTCAGAGGAACGCGCCAGGCTGTCCCGTTCAGAGGCAATGGTTGCCCTGATCTCGTCCAGCCGTGCCTTGGCCTCAAGCAGCCGTGCCTTGGCCTCGACCAGCGCGCCCTTATAAGAAAAGTCATCAATTGTCAGCAGGGTCTCGCCCTTTTTGACAATCGCGCCTTCCCGCATGTTACTGCCAATAGAGAGGATTTTTCCACCGACCAGCGAGCGCAGTTCGACCTTACGTCCTGGCAGGGTCTCACCATAAAGCTGCAACACGGGTTGTTCATTGGTAATCTTGACAATGGTGGTGCGGACAGGCCAGACGGTCTCGGCCCTGGCCTTTTGCGGCGTTTTCGGCTTGGTCTCCTTGAGATGTTTGAACTGTCCATAAGCCGCCGAGATAATTAGCACAGGGGTCAGGGTGCGCAAAAACACAGAAAGGACACGGCGGACAAGGGAAACCTTGTGGGGCACCGCAGCAGGAGGGGAGATTTCAGCCCCGTTTGGCAGCACATTTTCACTGCCCGGGAACGGCACAGCGACAACCTTGTCTTTTTCATTTAAAATTTGGTTCATACGCTCTATTGCTTTATTTTTTGGTTTTGTAGCCCGCCTTATAGTATGACGCAGCAGTGATAAACCATATGCTTTTTTATAAAACTGGACTATACCACATAAGCAGCCGCCCTTATCTGTCATATCTTTGTGATACGGCACTGTACCCCAAAACCAACCGAAAAATTATTCTATGTCAAAACTTTCTTCCAAACAAATGTTGGCCAAGCTGGTCAGCTTTGACACCACCTCATCGCTGTCTAACATGGACATGATGACCTATATGCAGGACTATCTTGGCGGTTTTGGGGTCACGGCCAAACTTATCCCAAACGCAGATGGTACAAAGGCTTCCCTGTTTGCCACCATTGGCCCAAAGGACAGGGAAGGCGGCATTGGCCTGTCTGGCCACAGTGATGTTGTCCCGGTAAAGGGGCAGGACTGGCGCAGTGACCCGTTTGTGTTGCGCCAGCAGGGCGACAAGCTTTATGGGCGCGGCACCTGTGACATGAAAGGTTTTATTGCCTGCGTTCTGGCGGCTGTGCCAAAGATGGCGGCGGCGAACTTGAAAACCCCGCTGCACCTTATTTTTTCCTATGACGAGGAGATTGGCTGCACAGGCGTACGCCCGACCATTGAGATGTTGGGCAAGGACTTGCCGAAGCCGCAAATTATCTTTGTTGGTGAACCCAGCGAAATGAGCGTGGTTGATGCCCATAAAGGGACAAACAGTTTTGAGACCGAGGTGATTGGCCATGAGGCGCACTCCTCCATGCCCCATATCGGGGTCAATGCCATCATTACCGCTGGCCGCTTGATGACCGCGCTGGATGACTATGCCGCCGAACTGGAAAAGTTTACTGATGAGCGGTTTGAGCCGCCCTTTACCAGCCTGCAAATTGGCATGATTGAGGGCGGAACCGCGCCCAATATCATTCCCAAAAGCTGCAAGTTCCGCTGGGAGTTCCGCGCCCTGCCAGACTATGACACGTCCCTGTTTCCAGCTTATCTGGAGGAGTTTGCAAAGGTGCGACTGTTGTCCGCCATGCAAGAGATTTCCAAAGACTGCAACATCATCACCCGCAAGTTGAACCAGGTGCCTGGACTGTCCTGTCCGCCCGACAGCAAGGCGGTCACCCTTGCCCTGAAACTGGCGCAGCAAAACAGCTCCCACGCGGTGTCATATGCCACCGAGGCTGGCCTGTTTGAGCAGGCCGGCTGTTCCACCATCATCTGCGGCCCTGGCTCCATCGCCCAGGCTCACAAACCCAACGAGTTCGTCGCGGTGGGAGAATTAGAGAAATGTGATGCGTTTTTGGCGCGGTTGACCGAATATTGTGCTATACAAGCATTTTTGGCCTAACTGACAAGAAAAATTTCTAAGCTATCCTAAGCACTTGTTTCTGAGGGTGTCCTAAAGATCATCAATTCCTTCCAGGCCACTTCACTGTGAGCCTTTTGGCTGGATGAGCGTTACTTCTTGGCCGATGACAAGGTTCGCAATCACTGTCTTGTCAAGCGGGGTGAAACGCACTGCGCGGGTTTGGGTGCGGATGTTGATGACAGGGAGCAGGGCGCGGACAATGGCGCGGAAAGGCTGGCCGTTGTTATTTTTGAAACTCACTGCTGTGCCTTTGTGATAGTTGCCTGTATCCTGCACCGCAATATCCACCTCAATCTCTATCGCGCTGGTATCAATCATTTCAAGGACATTTGGCTGTTCGGGGGTAATAAAGGCACCGACCTGGGTAAACATTTTTTGGATCACACCATCATAAGGCGCGCGGATGGTGGAGAGCGTTATGTCAAGCTGTTTGCGCTGCACAATTGAATTCTGTATGCGTTCCCTGGCCTTGGCCGCCTTATATTCAGCCTCGGCAATCTTATAGTTCAGCCTGGCCTCATCCAGTTTGGATTGTGAGAACGCACTGGAGCGGCGCAGTTTTTGTTGACGGCCTAAAATATTTTTCTTCAGCAGCATTTTGGCTTTGGCAACGCTGGCTCTTGCCCTTGTTTCCGCCAGTTCACTTTTGGCCTGAAGCAGGTCGCTTTCCAGCAGAACCTGGTCCATGACTGCCAACACATCCCCGCGGCGAACAATATCCCCAATCTTAACGTGAACAGACTTTACCAGTCCAGGGATCTGGGTAGAGACCTTGCCGCTGCGCCAGCTTATTGCCCGGCCTGTCAAGCCAGACACACTGCCATAACCTCCCGCGCCATAACTGTTTTGGGCCTGGGATGGTGTTGCCAAAAAAATAAGCATCAAGGCGGACAAGACGATTTTGTAAGTGTGCTGCATTATTGTGTTCCTTCTTCCTTCAAGAGCCATTTCTGCAAGGCTTTGTCTGTTTTCTCATCAAAGCTGCCTGTGACGCTTCCCTGATAAAATCCAAGTTTTTTGAGTTTCAGTTGTATCTCGCGGACATGGTCATGGTCGCCAGAGAGTTTGAGGCCAGCGCGGTAGTCCTTATAGGCATGTCTTTTTCGGCCAACACGAAGGTTGAGGCCAGCGCGGTTCATCAGGATAGAATGTTCTGTTGAATTCAGCCTGTAAGCCTGGTCATAGTCCCGCAGGGCTTTGCCAAACTGCCCTTTCTTGCTATAGATCGCCCCCCGATTGATATAGGCACGCCAAAAGGAAGGCTTTAGGCCAATAACGGTGCTAAAGTCGGCAATCGCATGGGGATATTTTTTCTGGCGGACAAAGGCTGTGCCCCTGTTGTAATAGGGGATGGCGAAATCGGGCTTCAGTGCAATGGCTTTGGAATAGTCGCGGATTGCCTTGTCATGCTGCCCTGTGCGGCTATAGACACCGCCGCGATGCATATAGGCCTCAACAAGACCTGGCCTGATTTTCACAGCCTTGGAAAAGTCCTGTTCTGCCTTTTGATACTGCCTGGCAAGGGCAAAGGCTTGCCCCCGTCTGGTGTATATCTTTGCCCTGAAACCAGCAGGACTGTCGCCAAAAACCTTGATAATTTGCGAGCAAGCGCGCACAGCCTGGCCAGGGGCCTGCACATTATTGCAGTTGGCAATATCTTTTGCTGATGGCTTTTCCTGATGTGCTGGCGATACGAGTGTCGCCAGCATTACAGCCATGATCTGGATATTCATGAGAGAATATGTCCTTGTAATTTAGCAAGCAACTATTTCATCTGGTAGCGGGTTTGCACCATATGGCCGTGGGAGTCTTTCAGGGTTAGGATAACCCGCGCCCCAGAGGCAGCAGTTACATCCTTGGTGCTTTGCAGCTTGTTGCCGCCCGCATCAACCAGCTTGATAGGCCCTTGTCGTCCCTGTGTGCTGAGGATCATAGCCGTTGCGGTAAAACCTTTAGCAGGGGCTTCATGGCCGTCATGGTCACTCATATAAAGCGCGATCTTGCCATCAGCGAAAACAAGTTCGCCGTGATGATCCTTAATTTCAAGAACAACACCACCATGGGCAGGTTTTGGATGATGCTTGGCATGGTCTGCGGCAGTCTCATGTTTACCATCATGATGCTTGTCACCGTGACCGTCATGAGATCCCCTTTTGTCGTGACCATGCCCATCGCCATCGGAATGTCCTTTGCCGTGGTCGTGCTTTTTTTCATCCTTGTGCTTATGGCCATCACCATCAGCGTGACCTGCCCCATGATTATGCCCGTCTCCTGCATAGACAGGGGTTGAACCGCCAACATAAAGACAGGCTAAAATAGCAAGGGAAGAGAATTTAAGAGTATTTTTCATGTGGTAAAGCTCCTTTGTTGAAACATTAGGGTGTTGAAATTATTGCCTTTTTCCAATGTACCAGGCGGTACAAAACAGGCAGGACGAGCAAGGTTAAAAGGGTTGAAGACACAATGCCGCCAATGACAACGGTGGCCAGCGGCCTCTGTACTTCTGCACCAGCCCCTGTGGCGATGGCCATTGGCACAAAGCCGAGCGAGGCCACAAGAGCAGTCATCAAAACAGGTCTAAGCCGTATCATTGCGCCTTCAAAAATAGCAGCATCAAGAGCCATTTTCTTCTCCTCAATCAGGCTGTTAATGAAGGAAATAATCACAAGTCCGTTGAGGACTGCGACCCCCGACAGGGCAATAAAGCCAACACCTGCTGAAATAGAAAGTGGTATGTCCCGCAGGGCAAGGGCGAACACCCCGCCTGTGAGGGCAAGGGGTACACCTGTAAACACAATGGCGGCATCCTTCATGCTGCCTAAAGAGGTAAACAGCAGAAAGAAAATAAGGGTTAGGGCAACAGGTACAACAATAGACAGGGTTTTGGTTGCCGAAATAAGCTGTTCAAACTGACCACCCCATGCAATCCAATATCCAGGGGGCAATTTGACCTTTTGATCTATGATTGCCTGCGCTTCCGTGACAAAGCCGCCAAGATCGCGCTCTCTGACATTGGCAGACACCACAATCCGCCGTTTTGAATTCTCACGGCTGATCTGGTTGGGGCCTGGTGCCATAGTAATGGTGGCGACATCACCAAGCGGTATCATACGCGGCATTTTGGTGGTAGAACTGGCCAGTAAGAATGCATTGGCAGACTTGTCTTGGGCATCCATCAGCGGTGGTAAAGGAATGGGAAGCCTCTTGATGGCTTCCATATCCGTGCGCAAATCTTCTGGCAAACGCACAACAATATCAAACCGTCTATCGCCCTCAAACAAAACACCCGCCTGTTTGCCGCCAACCGCAATCTGGATATTGTTCTGCACATCATCAACAGACAAACCCAAACGGGCGAGTCGCGGCCTGTCCAGCTTGATTGTTAAAAAGGGAAGACCAGAAACACGCTCTACCCGCACATCGGCGGCTCCTGGCACTTCCCCCAGCTCCTTGGCGACCTTATTGGCCAACACAAGAAGTTTTGGTAAATCATCGCCAAATATCTTGACCCCAATATCCGCCCGCACCCCTGCAATCAGCTCATTAAAACGCAGCTGAATCGGCTGGGATATTTCATAATTACTGCCAGGGATTTCAAGGGCAGCCTTTTGGATTTCCTTGACAAGCTGTTCTTTTGGTTTCTTTGGATCAGGCCATTCTTTACGAGGTTTCAGCATCACATAACCATCAGAAATAGAGGGTGGCATTGGGTCGGTCGCCACTTCAGACGTGCCAATACGGGCAAAGGATTCCTTGACTTCAGGTATTTTTTGCAACCGTTTTTCTAGCGCAACCTGCATCTTGATAGATTCGGTCAAGCTTGTGCCAGGACCGCGCAAAGCCTGAATAGCCACATCACCCTCATCAAGCTGAGGCACAAATTCAGTGCCAAGCTTGGTGACAAGCAGACCGCTTAGAAACACCAGCATAAAGGTCGCGACCAGCACAACAGGGGCATTATTCAGGGCGTATTTTAAGGCAGGTCGATAGGTGAAACGGGCAAAACGGACAAACAAGTTTTCCTTTTCAGCAACCTTACCCGTAATCAGAAGGGCTACAGCGGCAGGCACAAAGGTGACAGACAGGATCATCGCCCCAATCAGGGCAATTACAACAGTGAGTGCCATCGGGGTAAACATCTTGCCCTCAACGCCTGTGAGCGTCAGAATTGGCAGGTAAACCACCATGATAATGAAAGAGCCAAATAAGGAGGGCACAATCACTTCTTTTGTGGCCTGTTTGACCGCTTCAAAACGTTCTTTAAGTTCGAGTAAACGCCCTTTTTTATGTTGTTCTTCTGCCAATAAACGCAGACAGTTCTCAACCACAATAATCGCACCATCAATAATGATACCAAAGTCAATCGCCCCAAGACTCATCAAATTGGCGGATATTTTATAATGCTGCATTCCTGTAATAGCGAATAGCATGGAAAGCGGGATCATCATCGCGGCAATCAGGGCGGCGCGAAAATTTCCCAAAAACAGGAACAGGATCACAATTACCAAGATTGCGCCTTCCATCAAATTTGTCTCAACGGTCTTGATGGTCTTGTTGACCAGCACTGTCCTGTCATAAACAGCGCGGATGATAATGCCCTTGGGCAAAGATTTGCGAATGTCTGCGAGTTTTGCGGCAACACGACCAGAGACAGCGCGACTGTTTTCGCCAAGTAACATCACAGCGGTAGCCAACACAACCTCACGGCCATTATACGTGCCTGCACCTGTTCTAAGCTCATTACCAATCTCAACCTTTGCCACATCCCTGATCTGGATTGGTGTTCCTGAATGGCTCCCAATGGCAATATTGAGCAAGTCTTCAATCGAGCCAACCTGACCAGGGGAGCGCACCAAATATTGTTCGCCATTGCGTTCAATATAGCCCGCGCCCACATTACTATTATTGGAGCTGACAGCCTGCATCAGATCTTTCAGGGACAGGTTAAAGGCAGCCAGCTTGCTTGGGTCCGGCAAAATATGGAACTGCTTGTTATAACCGCCAATCGCATTAATTTCGACCACGCCCTGCACATTACGCAGCTGGGGTTTGACCACCCAATCATGCAAGGTGCGCAAGTCTGTTGGCGTGACAAGGCTACCATCGGGATTTGTCGCCCCAGGCACAGATTCGACGGTATAATAATAGATTTCGCCCAGCCCTGTCGATACAGGCCCCATCTCCACATCAATTCCGCTTGGCAAGTTACCGCGTGCTTGCTGGATACGTTCATTGACCAGTTGGCGGGCAAAATAAATGTCTGTGCCATCTTTAAAGACAACCGTCACTTGTGACAGACCATAACGGGACAAGGAACGGGTATAGTCCAGCCCAGGCAAGCCGCCAAGAGCCGTTTCTATCGGGAAGGTAATCCGCTGTTCAACTTCCAATGGGGCATAGCCTGGCGCATTACTGTTAATCTGTACCTGAACATTGGTAATGTCTGGCACAGCATCAATTGGCAGACGGATAAAGTTATAGATACCAAGTAAAGCAATCCCCAAAGCCATAAAGACCATCAGGACGCGCTGGGTGACAGCAAAAGAAATAATGTGTTTTATCATGATCGTGTTGTCCTAATGAAGCAACCTGAATGGGCTGGTTTTAATGGGAATGCGCGGCATTGCCTTTTGAAAGTTCCGCTTTCAGGACAAAACTGTTACCAGAAACATAGCGTTGACCAGGAATCACACCAAAGTAGATTTCGCGATAAACGCCATCACTGGGGCCAAGTTCGACATCCTTGGCGACAAATTTAGGTTTCTTGCCCCCTGTTTCCTCAACAAACACAACAGGCTTGCCCTCAATATACTGAATGGCTTTTTCCCGTACCGTCACGAAAGCAGGCTGATCGCCAAGCAAGGCCTTTGCTTTGACAAAAAGACCCGGCCGCAACGCCCCGTGAGGGTTAGGCACAATAGCACGTGCCATCATGGACTGGGTGTCACTCATGCCAATTGGTGAAATATAGGCAATCTTGGCCTTGGTGACGGTATTATCGACTAGGCTGGAAATTTCAACATTCTGGTTAATTTTCAGCTTGTTAAAGTCCCGCAAATAGACCCTGAAATCGACCCAAACCGAACCAAGATCAGCAACCACCATCATTTTACTGTCACGGTTAACATGTTCACCAAGCCCGACCTTTCGGGCAATCACAGTGCCATTAATGGCCGAACGCACCGTATAGGTTTTCAGGCTTTCATCACTTTCAATGGTCACCAGAATTTCGCCGCGCCGCACCCTGTTTCCAAGTCGCTTGTGAATTTGGCGGACAACACCGGGAAAACGCGGAATGACCTGGACAACCTGCTCTTCATTTGGGGTGATAATGCCGTTCAGCGACAATTTTGGGCGCAAAATTTCCTCTTTAGCAGTTTCTATTTTCAGGCCTGCATTTTTGAATGTAACAGTGTTAAAAGTGACTTCCCGCCCTTCAGCTTCCTCATCATGCCCGCCGCCGCCATGTCCATGGCCATCATCTTTTTTCTTTCCGTGGGCATGTTCATCTTCGCCCTCTTTATGGTCGTCCTCTCCACCACCGCCATGGTCATGACCACCTGTTGGTTTTGCAGGTTCAACCGCATTAATCATCATCGCCGCCATGCCGCCGCCGCCAAGAATAGCAATAACAACAATTAGCTGCATAAAGCGTTTGAATATTTTACCAAGGAGACCCGGTTTTGGGGTAACAGGTCTGTTTTCTATGTTGTTTTGGTTTTCATCAGACATGACAGGTCATTTCTTTTTTGTAATAAATAAGGGGAGCTTTAGAATTTAGTCATCAATCCAGTGCCATTCAGGAAACCTGAAAACGGCTTCCTGAATATATTTAGACACTAGTGATGTCGCCTATGGTGTCTGCGATGCCCATGCCGAACAAAATGCCGTCTATGGTGTCCGCGAAAATGCCACCTGACACGATGCCGTCTGTGGTGTCTGTGAGAGCGATGCCTGATACGGTAATGCCTGCGATGCCCACCAAAGTGATGCCCCCCAATATGAATGGAAAAAGAGCGATGGTGTGAATAGCGCCCCGCCTGGGCGACATTGGCCGTGGTGAATGCCATGACAGAAGCAACGATTATGCCCGCCATATAGGTTAATATCTTTTTCATATCAAAATACCTTTAAATATGTGTTTGGTTTCTTTTAAAATTTCATAATCCAAGGAAGATTTTCTGGATTTATTATGTTTTTACTTTTTTGTATTGTGATGGCCATCCTTATCGTTATGCCCTTTTTCCATATGTTTATGACCAGTATCAGCCTGAGCTGCAATAGGGGCACTGGCAAGGAGTGATGTTGTAAGAGCGAGAGCTGAAAGTTTCCAAAATGATAGTTTCATTAGCTTTTTCCTTTATGTGACAGTCATGGAGACTGCTTAGTGAAGTTGAAGTTTTTGCGTACAAACTGTCTGCTTGATGCCTCCTTTTTCCTGGGTTTCATAATCCGAATTCTGTCTATTGCCTGTTCCCAAGAGGGTTAACCCCTGTAAGCACCTTGATTTGGGAGGCAGCTATCTGGCATTGTGCCAGGGTCTGCGTCTGTCGGCCTTGCGCCTGTGTCAGCACAGATATGGCATCAAGCAAGTCAACAACCTTGAAACGCCCGCGAAAATATCCCTGCTTGATGGAGGTCACGGAAGACCGTGCCTTTGGAATAATCGTGTTGGCATAACGGCGGGTTTCATGACAGCTGCGGTGCAAAACATTATAGTCAGCAATAAGCTGGCGTTTCAGCTTTTGACGCACAGCATCACGCTGCCAGGATGTCTTGTCTATCCGTTCCGCCGCTGCACTGACTGCGCCTTGATTCTGGTTCCGGAAGGGAAGCGGGATTGAGCCTTTCGCCACAAAAGCGGTATCATCATTTTGCGCAAATCTTCTCACCCCAAAACCAAGGGTAAGGTCAGGCACAGCCAGACTTTTTTGGACATCAAGTTCAGCCAAGAGATTTTCTTGCAAGGCTTCAAACCTTTGCAGTTCCGGGTGGTTTTTCAGCCTGGACAATATAGACTGAAGTGGTAAAGCTTCACGTTTTGGCAGCCTGAGCTGTCCCCTGACACGGGCTGAGCGTAACAAACCACCCGACCAATTGGCGGCCAGCCTTTTACGGGATGCACCAAGGTTAAACCTGGCTGTTTCCAGCGCAACGCCTGCCTGTTCCGCCGCGATTTGTCCGCGGATCAAATCAGCTTCCGGCGACCCGCCAGCCTCAACCCTTCTTTTTAGGGGGCGTAACAAGTCGTTAAACTGTTTTTTCTGTTGTCTGCGTAATGTCACCCTTTTTCGGGCTTCCAAAACCCGATAAAAATCTGTTGTAACGCGGGCAATTACAGCACGGCGGGCAGCCTTGATGGTTGCCGCAGAAACATTTTCAGCTGCAATGCCCCGGGCAATTCTGGCAGACCTTTTCCCGCCGAGTTCAAATTTTTGGTCAATGCCAACCGTCATCTCAGAACCGCCAAAACCGCTCACATCACCGTTACCCATAAAGTTATCAATATCGACAGAGAGTTCGGGGTTTGGGGACAGTGAAGACTGCAAGGTTTCTGACCTGCGGGCAGCGGATTCGGCCTGTTCAGACTTTAGTCTGGGGTCAAAGGCAAGTGCCTTGGAAATGGCCTGGTCCAGTGTCAGTCCCCTGCCTCTGGCATTGGCTTCAAAAGAGAAGACAACAAAAATACTGGCCGATAATGCAACGCCCAAAAGCAGGCGTGACATATCGGTGATGGAAGATAAAGACATCAGCCTTACCTCTTGATTTGGATGGATCAGGGATAAAAAGAGGCAAGTTTGCAAAAAATATCTGGGTACTGACGCTACTGATAAAACTCAGCAACAGTGCCAAAATACGGACGAGTCCATATCATGAATATTTTTAGGAAAGTGAAATTTTCAAGGAAAAAATCAAAAATTTGCCAAGGTGAAATCCTGATAAAGATCAGGTTCTTAGGCAAAAAACTGGGGAGGCTGGTCTAACCCTAGAGACTGGTAACCCGTCGGGATGACGACAGAAAACAGCCCAAGCTCTGCATCTATGTTGCCAAGGTTTGAGGAATATTGCCCCAAAATAAAGGCGGTAACAGAAGTATGACAGACATCACAATGCCCCTTGCCCAGATCCTGCTTATGATGGGCAGGAGATAGTTGATTATGGTCAAGAGAGCTGTCTGAGGCAGGGAGAATAACAGAAACAACGATATTGGAAGATGGGGAAACGTCATGCGTCATGGCATGGGCAAGCGGATGAAATATATTCATCATCATACCCCACATAATAACCAACGATGTCAGTTTCCCAAATATCATTAAATGATCTCTATATTTTCGTTATCGTTCGATAGTGCTTATATTTGACATCAAAGTCAAGTTTATTAGTAACTCCCCAGCTTGTTTTAGGTGTATTAACTAATTGATAAATAACGATAAAAATAAATCGTTATTTTTAAAACCACTAAAATATGATCATTTTTCCATTAAAAAACAGGATTTTTAGACTGTATTCCGCTTGAAACCG
>JAJRRF010000219.1 GCA_024279735.1 Alphaproteobacteria bacterium | reverse complement strand
TATCTGGAAGAGTATGCCTTTCGCCAAAACAGGAGAAAAACCAAGGGAGTTGGAAGGATTGTCGCCAGGGTACTCGAAAATATGATAAGCCACAAACCAAAATCAATGCGGCAATTGGTGGATGATACCTTCGAATTTCGTCACTTTCAGGATGTTTCATACTAAACCTGAGTTAAAGGGATAGGTATGCCTGCCCTTCCTGAAATAAAGCACTGCTCCCTCCCGGGCAGTGCTTTTTTTATGGCCTGAAGCCATTTCAAGATAAATACCCAAAAACATAACAAAACCCTGGGATTATGGATCCTGAACCAAGTTCAGGATGACAAAGTTATATATATCCCAATGGGTTAGAAGCCTCCTTAAGCGATCATGAGGCTTCACATCCAACAACCGAACTATGTAACAATAAGTACATGAAATAAAAACAAGTATTTCATAACTTATACTTTAATATTCATCAAATGTAAATACTTTGTCTGTATACCTATATATATCAGGTAAAAACGTAACGGCCTAATTACTGTTTTGCTTATAGGCTTTTTACCTGATAAAAACACTGCCCCTTGCGGGTGGTGTTTTTTGCATTTAGGCTCCCTCATTTAGGGCTTGCACTTTTGGGCAGCCCTGCCTTATCTTGTGGCCACATCCACCTGACAAGAAAGACAGTCATGAGCCAGCCCCCCAATTTTTCCCAAAGACCAGAAGTCAAACTCAAGCGCTTGCCTCATGCGAAAGACTTGCCGTTGCCGCGCTATCAAAGCCACTGCGCGGCGGGGGCAGACCTGATGGCTGCCCTGCCTGAAAACAGCCCTGTCATCCTGAAGAAAACCCACTGGCATCTTGTGCCGACCGGTTTTGCCATTGAGCTGCCAGAAGGGTTTGAGGCTCAGGTCAGGCCGCGCTCTGGACTGGCCTACAAGCATGGCATTACTGTCCTGAACAGCCCAGGCACCATAGATGCCGACTATCGCGGCGAGATCAAGGTGTTGCTGATCAACCATGGCAGCGATGTTTTTAGGGTCACCCACGCCATGCGCATCGCCCAACTGATCATCGCCCCCGTCAGCCAGGCTGTCTTTACCCAAAGCGATGACCTCGGTGACAGCGCGCGCGGCACAAAAGGCTTTGGCTCAACCGGAACCTGAATCTTCCTTGTATGGAAACACTGCCCGTCGCTCCCTCATCCAATCCAAAGCAGAGGCCACCAAAGCCAAGTTGCTGACCTGATCAAGATGCGGTTAAAATAACTCCCGACACACCAAATAAAGTTGAGGAAAATAGACACAACCCTACCCTGGAAAAGACCCCCCTTTCCAAGTCGCGTGATAATATTATGGGCAGACAAAAGGCCTGCGACCTTTATTGGCCTTGGGGTATGGTTGTGCAGGACGACATTGCGCAGGTTGGATATAATAGAACGGAATCCTTCAGGCAGCGCGGAAAGAATTGCTGCCCCATGCACCAATACAACCAGAACAAGACACCCCATAACATAGCCAGGGATCAATGGAAAAACCAACAGGGTGCGTAAAATGTCGTGCCGGATTAAAGAGACCAGACTGACCACACCAATCACACCCGTCGCTAAAATTATGACTTCATAGGGCAGTTCCCCTTCCCCCAAGACATCAATTGTAATGGCTCCAGCTGCCGTGCCTCCCAAAAGAACAAGCAAAAAACCCGTCAGGGTCAAGACTCCCCTGTCCATCATGGCAGAGACAACCACCAGCAACAATATACCGACTCCTGCTCCAAAGAGCCCAAAAAGAATGACAGGAAGACCTTCTCCGCCAATAAACAGACCAACCGCCACCGCTGTTGCTCCTGAAATTTTGAGCGTCCCCACCATTTGGGTTGCAACATCTACAGCTTTTGGCTCTAGTGTAAGCGGCAACACCATGACAAAAACAACCGAAACAGCAAGGAAAGGCCCCGCCAACCCAACCACAAAACCCCGAACCAAAAGGGTATAGCCTTCTGCCCCAGTGATATAGTATCCAGACAAACGGTAGCTCACAATAAAGATTACAAAAGAAGCCAAAGACAACAAAAGCCAAAACAGAAGCCACTGGATGGCATTCCATTGGCCAGAAACTGAACCAACAGGCTTCCTTATCAAGATACGCAACCATTTTTTTCCAGAATCGATGCTTTTAGGGGAATACATCAACAAGAAAGGAGCGATACACGCAGCCACCAAAACATACCAATACCCCTCAAAGAGGTAAGCCAGCCACCACACCAGCCCCACAACAAGGATGGTTTCAATAATCGCAACAGCAGACAGGCTCTTTTTGTCTGCAAGCCCTGCCTTTATGCTCTTTTTTTGCCTCACTATTATACCCCTGGCCTTAACACCAATCTATAGCGATCCCCAGATTGCCAAATAAATATATGGTAGCGCGCCGCCCCACTGTATAGCAAGGGTTTCCCATTCACATTCCTAAGCCAAACAGGACTTGCCAGGGGAAACACACAGCATGGTTGGCAAGATCAAGGTGTTGCTGATCAACCATGGCAGCGATGTTTTCAGGATCACCCACGCCATGCGCATCGCCCAACTCATCATCGCCCCCGTCAGCCAGGCTGTCTTTAGCCAAAGCGATGACCTCGGCAACAACGCACGGAGCACAAAAGGCTTCGGCTCAACCGGGGTTTGAAGTTTTGGCATTGTCAGGACACCGCCTCGCCCCTGCCCATTATTGTCATCCCGTAAACAATAGTTTGGACAGTTTCATGCTGCTATAGTCCCGTAGTTACACAGCTTCTTGAATTCAGGTTGTGATTTAATGGAGTTCAACTCAAAACCTAACATGGAAGAAAAGGTTTTGAGCAGGTGTTCGTTGGATTTTCG
>JAJRRF010000218.1 GCA_024279735.1 Alphaproteobacteria bacterium | reverse complement strand
TTTCAAGCGGAATACAGTCTAAAAATCCTGTTTTTTAATGGAAAAATGATCATATTTTAGTGGTTTTAAAAATAACGATTTATTTTTATCGTTATTTATCAATTAGTTAATACACCTAAAACAAGCTGGGGAGTTACATTTTATATATTTATACCACAACACAAAAGACACTGTCTTTTTGCTGGCGGGTATTTTGTGCCAGAAAGAAAATCGCATGAGCGGCCTCGACAATAGTGTACGCAATGGAACATCAGGCAGCAGTAACCTGAAAGTACTCTTGCAAAATGTCAATACCAGCAGTGCCAGTGCCCGTCTTGGCTGGATCGGATTTATCGTCTTTTCTGCAATATTATTCGTCATGCTCTCAGCAGTGGAAGACCACCACCTGTTGCTCAATACCCCCATCACCATTCCCCTGATCAACCTTGCCGTACCGCTGAACACCTTTTTCCTGATCATGCCAGGCATCTATATCTTTGCGCATTTCTCAATCCTGCTGCAAAATGTCCTGCTTGCGCAAAAGGTCGAGATTTTTGACACCAACGCCGCCAACCTTGAAGAACTGAATAATGTTGCAGTGCACCCCATCCGGTTTCAACTCAACAGTTATTTTATGACCCAGGTGATTGCTGGCCCAACCCGGCACAAGACCATAGGACGCTATCTTGATGACATCAGCTGGATTTCCCTGACAGTTCTTCCCCAGCTTGTCCTGATATATTTCCTGCTGACCTTCCTGCCCTATCATGATGTTTTTTCGACCTGGGTTCACCGATTTTATATCCTGCTGGATATCCTGGTCATCCTGACAATCAGCACCTATTTCACAGCTCCGCTCCTGAGTTTTTCAGGTGCCCTGTGGGACACTGTAAAATATTACCCTTTCCGGACGCTGTTCTCTTCCTTGCTTGTCTTATTAGGACTGTTCTTTTCTTTTGCCATAGCCACCATTCCTGGTGAACTGGTTGAGCGCAAATTGCTCGCCTTTAATGTCCTGTCCCCCTCATTTATTGTCAATAACAGTGAAGACAGCTTTTTCCTAACATCACTGATATTTGGCAACAAGAATTCAGAAACCGAAGAGCAGCGTATTGGCCTGTTCAGCAGAAATCTGCACATTACAGACCGTAACATCAATGAACTGCAAAAGGCGCAGAACGGCGAGACCCGTATTAACCTGAGGGCACGAGACCTGCGTTATGCCACCTTTAACCGTTCCAACATTTTGAAGGCCGACTTTACCGGCGCGAAGCTACAGGGTGCCAGCTTCATTAATGCCTCCCTCAAGGAGGGGCGTTTTTTCGGCTCTACCCTGGACGGCACTGTTTTTATTGAAACCAACCTTAATGGCGGGGATTTCAGGGAAGCCAAAATATTTGGCACCAACTTTACTAGGGCAAAACTGTTCAATGCCAATTTTGAAAAGGCGAGTGTGATTGGCAGCAACTTTTCCAGTGCCAAAATGGCCGGGGTCAACTTTAACGATACCAAGCTGCACGGATCACACTTTTATAAGGCTGATTTACGAACCGCCACCTTTATCAATAGCTGGCTGACAGGAGTCAGCCTGTCTGATGCCAACCTGCTTGCCGTCGATATGCAAAAAGGGACGATATGGAAAACCGTCCCCTCATCCAACAACACCTTCCTGGATCTTGGAAACCGCACACTTTCCCCCCCGACAAAACAGGAAAAGGCCTGGATTCGTCTTGGCCTGAAGCAGATACTTGACCAGAGCCTGCGCACCAAGATTATTGCAGTCCTGTCCCCTATCTTCAAAAAAGATTCTGCTCGCAACTGGTCACGAAGCCTTGACTATAAACGGTGGCAGGCTCTGATAAACCAGAACAGCCAGACACAGGGTACAGGGTTCAGGAACAGGATATCTATACGCCTTGCCAATATTTCCTGCTCCGAAACAGCACAAGAATCCTATCTGACAACCTCTATTGTCAAACGAATTACAGCCACATACCTGCAACGGCTAATCTATAATGGCAATGCCGAACTCTATCTAAAAAAGGTTCTGTCCCAAGAATGCCCTGCATTTGACAGAATACCTGCCCAGGACAAGCAAAAAATATTTGATCTCGTACTTCAGGGACGCAGCATGAATGTACTTTTCCCGCAAAAGCCAGCTGCCCGGCCTGCGCAACAGTCAGCTATAACACCAGCCCCAGCCATAACACAGGACAACAAGGAAACTGCTGCCAGCACTACACCTTAGGATACCCTCAGAAATAAAGGATCAGGATAGCATAGGAATTTTGTGTGTCAGCCAGGCTAAAAATGCGTGTATAGTAGGCTATACAACCCCAGTCGCGTTTAAGCCGATAGTTACCCCATTGATATATAAAACTTTGTCATCCTGAACTTGGTTCAGAATCCATAATCCCAGGATTTTGTTATGTTTTTTGGGGTATCTATTCTGCCTCACTTGAACTTTTGGGGGGTATGGATTGTGGATCAAGTCCACAATGACAAGGGGGCTGGTAGCAAACTCTTGGTCTTTAAGCATCGTTCGCCTTATCCAAGACTTGGGTTATACAAGCATTTTTGAAACCGACACTGCCAGGTAAAAGGTCAAGCGAAACGGTTCGATTGTTTCTGAGAGTGTCCTTAATCGTGTGTCTTGTGTGTTGTGCCCCACATTATTTTCCAGATTCTTCCTTCATTTCCTTGACGGTTGCCAAGATTTCTTTAGCTGTTTCCCTCAGAGCCTCTTCCTTGGAATTATAGACCTCATGCTCCTTCTTTAGCCCCTTCACCAAGGCCTCCCTGACTTTGGGCGCAACAGCTTTAGGGTTACTTTTCATAAGATCCTGTGCAATCACCCCGATAAAATCTTGAACAAATCGGTCATCAACCTTTACAGCTGTCTGACTCCAACCTGTCAGGAATGCCGACAGATGCTGGCGCAGCTCAGGTATAAGGGCAGGCTTCACCTTCAGGCCTGCCACAGTCTCATTGATGATCGCCTTAATATTATTTTTAATAATATTTTCTGGCTTGAACGCCGCATCGAACTCGTCCTCTTCCTCGTCCTGCTGTCCCGAAATATCATCAACAGGGGCATATGAGGCCATCATCTCATCAGCCTGTTTCTTTGACGCAACATTATCATTCACTGGATCATTTCCAAATCCGTCATTAGCCTTTGCTGCCTTACCGATAGCAAGACTTATCTTACCCAAAGCACTGACCTGTAAGGTAAAGACATCCCCCTTATGGAAAGAATGTAGCTTTCGCCTGATTTCCTTTTTAAGAACCAGGCTAAGGGCAAGCCCTTGCAAGCGGGACTGGCCAAAATCTTGAGAATTTATCTTCATCGCATGAAGCATTCCCAAAGCCGCCCCCATGCCGCTGGCATGGGGTATATCATCCTCATGGACAATATACTGAACCTGACGGAAAGCCTCAATCACTTCTGACTGCCTTGCAACTTCCTGGACATAAGGGTCTGCATTGCCGATATTAAACACTGCCTGTTTCTTTACGGCAGGCCGCAATGACATTATTTTAGACTGGGCAAGTGCCCTGGACTGTCTGGTACTCTGGTTAATGGCCAGGTGTATCTTCCCCTTGCCACCAACCTCCAGCCGGAAACGATCTCCCTGACGCAGCCTTCTTGCCCTGCGCCTTATCGCCTTTGACATCACCAAGGTATAGGCCAACCCATTAAGCCGTGACTGGCCATAATCAGCAGATCTGACCTTCATAGCCTGCAACATACCCAGAGCGATACCAATGGCACTGGCATGGGCGATATTGTCTTCAGGAATAACATATTCAGAAGCCTCATCTTTGGGGGCGAAAGACGTTTCCCTTTCAACCCTTTGAACAAAACTGCTTGAAGAAGGTCTGTTTCCCTCAGAAATATAGACCAGTCCTGGCCTGGCAAATAATGATTGTTTTTTATGGGGAAGCACAACACCCATCAAGTGGGTATAAAGCAAAAAGGTACACAATTCCATAGGATGACAGACTCTAAATATTACGCTTGATACAAAAACCATCATCTTTGCCTGAACTCCTCCCCACCAGGAGGCTTCATAACATTAATGACAGCTGCCCACCTCAAAATGGGTGCGCCTCAGATACATTAACCAACAGACGATTAAGACACCCCCCAAAATAAGCAACAACAAATGGTATTTACATGATGTTAACCAACGGTTAATAGGTTCTATACCACCTTGGGGTAATATTATAAAATCATGACTTGAAAATAAATATGAAAATTAATTAAATACTTTGTATCTACAATAAAGGCACATTGACAATAAAGAGGACACACCGTTAAAGTTTATTTTCTACTTAAACAAAACTGAAGCGTTAACCTTCTGGGCAGTAGGGCTTATTGCTTCCAAAACTTACCTTAATTCCTCCAAAATCTGATCTACTTTATCTGGCCTACTGTTACTCAGTCAGGGCGATAAGTTGTCAGGTACGCTCAATCTTAAACCAGATTTTTAAAACAGGAATAAAGATAATGCAGACCCAAGTACAGACACAGACTGAAACATACACCCACGTCCTTAACCCTGTAAAATGGGATGATGCCATTGGCCTTGCCAACCGTTATTGCAAAACAATTGTAAACAAGGGTGGCGCGCCAATTGAGGCTGTCAGGGGCTATGGCGTAACAGATGAAAGCATTGCTCCCACTGATTGGGACAATGCAGCGCAAATTATCGCACTCGCCATGTGCAAGCCTGCACACCAACGTCCTTGCTAATGATGAACTTTTTCATCATGAGTGCCAAAAAGTCAAACAATGCAATATATCCAGCCCAGTAGGGGAAGAAATTCACCTTTTCCTACCTATGTTGCAGTAGGGTTTGTCCGCCCAAAAAACGAGGCCAGCCTATTGATAGCCTGCCAGGTCAACAATCCCGCCATCACAGCTGTTACGGGCAGGTTTGGCATTCTTCAGTAATTCAGCCATTTTCACACCCTGGTTGATTTCTCCCTGAAGGTTGATCCAAAGTTCAGACACCAGTTTTCCCTTTTTGTCACAGCGCACATTTACCTTTGCGCCGCTGCCCTTGCCATATGCCTGGTCAAAGCTCTCCCTGATTTGTCTAGAAGTTATATGCATACCGATATTCCCAGAAAAGAGATTGCGGACAGCAGAACCATTCAGTTGTGCCATCAAGGCAACCGAATCCTGGTAATAGACCTCAGCAGAGCCATCCTTATAACAGCTGCCATGCTTGACCCATTCATGACGTTGCAGGTTGGACTTCACCCCTGGCATCACCTTTTTAAGATCTTCCATTGTTTGTGCAGAAAGCTCTAGCGGGGCAAGACTGTTCCATCTGCGGCGGCGGGACAGTGATTTCTGGGCACTATCAACATTGCAATAGGCATTGTTGCGTGGCTGCGGCCATAACCCATGAAGCGACAAATGGGTGGCATCAAAGCTTTGCGCTGTCATGGCTTTACATTCAGCCTTGCCACGGTGTCCCTCACAAAAGGCTGGTTCCCAGCTTACAGCTAACAGATAATGTCCATTGCCACCTGTTTTTTTGCCGCTACGACCACTGGAATATTTTTTCCCAGGGTACTTGCGCCCCTTTGAACGCTGCTTCCCAACGCTTTCATGTCGTGTTTTGGCGGAACACTTGACGGGCTTGCCACAAGACACCTTGACCCACCTGTCCGGCACTTTCAGGGCATCAATCCTGACCTGGTAATGGGTTGCCGCATCTGCCTTGTTCTTTCCCTTCAGGGGGTAAAAAATGCCAGGTTCCAGCCTGATATGCCCCGGGTTGGTCTGTTTCCTGATTGACCTGAAGGCCTCACAGTTTTGGCTGGCCACCAGGCAGCCAGCCATTTTTTCAAAACCGTTAGCCGCTGAAAAGCTAAACGACATTATGGCAGAGATTACTGCCAACTGTATTGCTCGTATTTTGACCATTGAAAAAACCTTACCTAAAATACTGTACTACATATGTTTTCCCAACTGTGCCATTTATCTGGAGAGAATCATATTGTTTTTTATTTCCCCTGAATAACACAGACCCCAGAGCACCCCTTCCTGGCCTCCCATCAGGCATCATTCACATTATTTTTACCCGAATCGCGCAGACTGGCAAATAAAATTAACAATCAGGATGAGCAGCTCTATGCCAGGGTCACGAAAAGAATCGGTCAACAGTGAAATGACCTTGTCCCATGACAGGGAAGACTATATCGCGATCCATTCCGTGGCGGATGCCCTTGCCTGCGCCAGGAAAAGACTCAATGGTGATGACCACCTCAAGCCTGTGATAGACTTTACCAACGAATACCGAGACCTTGCTGATCTCTGCGTGACAACATTATCAGCCAAAACCCGAAAAAAAATACAAGACACAGCACAGCTCTTCAAAAAAAGACGGGGGCAGCTTCCCTATGTTGTCACCAGACATCAAGCAGACAGTTACCGTTTTTTATCATGGCTCTATGTCAGCGAGCTGGGCTTTCGCCTGGTCTATAATAGTGCTGCCAAAGAATCTGTCAGCCATAGCCCATTTGTCCCAGTTGAAAACGCCCCTATGGTTGCCCAGAAATTATACCAACAAGGCTATTTGTCCCGTATATTTTTTGACCGCTTTCACCAATGTGGCAGCTGCGGTTCCACGCGCCTGAATGTCCGTGAAGAATGCATGACCTGCCGAAGCGCAAATATTGAGGAAGAGGAAATTATCCATCACTTTAACTGCGGCTGGCAGGGGCCTGAAAGTGACTATACCCAGAAGCGTGACCTGGTTTGTCCAAAATGCAACCGCCACCTGACCCATTACGGCTCAGACTATGAAAAATCTGGCCTGGTGATGCATTGTCATGATTGCAATGATTCCCATTCCGCTGCATCTGTCGGTTTCCTTTGCCTGGACTGCAATTTTCACCAGGACAGCGAGAGCATGAAAACCATAACCCACTATAATTACGCCCTGAATGACAAGGGGCTGGCCTATCTTATGAAGAGCCATGACTTATCAGCAGACCCTGCCCTGCCTGACAGTGAGAACACCCTACAGGTCAAACAGCTCCCGCTCTTGATCCAGCAAGAAATTATTGGGCTACGCCTTGGTATTGCGCCTTCCCGCAACGAGGGGATTCACCCCTTTGTACTGATGGAATTTTCCTACAGCAAGGCCTTTGAGCTGATAACATTGCTTGGGGAAAAGGCCTTTACCAGGCTGCGTCACCGCCTCCATGACAATTTGCGAGCCATCATTAGGGAGCATGACCTGTTCGCACAGGGAAGCATTTGTGACTATTTGTTGCTAAAGGAAACAAACAAGAAAACTGTCCTTGGTGAAGACTCTGCCTTTATAGAACGTTGCCAACACGAAATTGACCATGACCTGGGCATCATCATCAGGGCGTTTAATCCTGGGGAGCTCTCCTACGGTGAATAGTTTTGACATCACGGACGGTTATTATTACCTGACCAGCCAAAGTTTTGAAAACCTGATTTACCTGTTCTGGTACACGCTCGTGTTTGAGGTTCCCAGATACGCCCTGCTGTTTATTGCTCTGGCCATTGCTGTCACATTTAAGGACAAGGGAAAAGCCTTTATCGGGGAAAACACGCTCACAGGGCACAGCCTTGTCACGGAACAGTCTTCAGGGGCAAAACTATTGCCCCAACACACCCCCTCAATCAGTGTACTTGTGATTGGCCATAATGAGGCTGGTGTGATAGAAAAATGTGTGACCTCCTTGCACGAACAGTCCCTGAAAGATTTTGAGGTCGTCATTGTCAGCGATGGTTCAACCGACAATATGGTCGAGGTCTCGGCGAACCTGGTACGCAAGGGACATGCCCACCGCATTATCAGTACAGACTTGCGCTGCGGAAAGTCGGCGGCCTTTAACCTGTGCAAACGCTACAGCAAGGGCGAAATACTGGTCAATATTGACTGTGACAGCGAACTGGAACGCACCGCCCTGGAACGGGTGATCCAGCCCCTGCTTGATGACCCGGAAATTGGGGCCTCTTCCGGCAATATTATTCCCCGAAACGGTGATGTCAACCTGCTGACACGCTTCCAGGTCATTGAATACCTGATGTCCATTTCAGTTGGCAGGCGCACCCAGCAAATGTTCAACCAAGTGACCTGCCTGTCAGGGGCGTTTACCGCCTTCCGCCGCAGCGCACTGGACAGTGTCGGCGATATGGATGTCGGCGGCGGCGAAGACTTTGACATGACGATGCGCCTACGTATCAAGGGCTGGAAAATCAGGTTTATGGCGGATGCCCAATGCCATACTGCCGTCCCGACCTCTCTCTGGGTGCTTGTGCGCCAGCGTCTGCGTTGGGAACGGGACAGCATCCGCATCCGTTACCGAAAACACAGCCGGCTGATGAACCCGTTCCGCAAGAAGTTCCAGGGGGAAGAAACCTTTCACCAATGGGATTTCCTGTTCTTTTCGGTAATTTCAGCCTTGATCTACCCTTTCTATCTCGCTTATCTTTTTACATTTTATGGCCTGTTTGCCCTCAATATCCTGGTCATGACCCATTTGGCCTTCCTGTTTATTGATGTCATCATCTTTATGAGTGCGCTTGCAATTACACGGCAATGGCATCTTCTGCCATACCTTCCCTATAGTGCCGGTTACGGGGTATTTAACTCTGTCTTTATGCGCATGGTCAGGGTCTGGGCCTATATCCAGGAATGGTTTCTGGATTCATCCCGGGGAGACAGTTTTGTCCCCTCCCGTGTGGCCAAGGCTCGAAAGTGGTAACTGTTAACCTCGAGACGAATAAGCTTGTCGACAATAAATAAAAACACAATAAAAACAACGGATTGAATTTTTTATTTGCTAAAAATACCACTATTTGGTTAACCCTTCCTCCACCTTTTTTTGGTAAGATATTTTTAATAGAAACCCCCCGATCATTCCCCGCATTACGGAGACTGTCAGCACACGACTTTTAGTTATGATTACCCAACTCAGAAAACATGCAAGAGTAGATGCGCTCAAGAACGATGTCCGCTCTGGCGGCGTTGCCTGGGGACGGTATATCTATCTGGCACTGCTGTCATCCCTCTTCCTGTTTATCCTAAATTTTTTTGCTGGCTCCTACATTTTTTTGCGGGCTGACGGCCTGGTGATAAAGGACAGCTACACTGTCTCACCCCTTTACACAGCGCGGATCAAGAAGGTTTTTGTCAAGCGCGGCGATACTGTCAAACGCAACCAGCCCCTTCTTGAACTAGAATCGGCAACGCTTATGTTACAGCTTGCCCAAATTTCAACTGAGGTTGCCAATCTGGCCAACAAAACAGCCCAGATCAAGGCCAGGACCACTGTTGCCCGCGCCCTTCTCCCGACTGCCAGAAAACATGCGGGCGAGACTGCAAAAACACTTTATAAGCTCACCTCTGCCAACCGCAAGGATTTGGTGACCTCACGACGTTTTGAACAGGCCATGAGCGACAAGATAAATGCAAAGGCAAAACTGTCTGAACTGGAGGCAGAATCTTCTGTGTTTTCAGACGAGGCCCTGGAACATATTGAGGCCGCACAAAAGGATGCCCAAAAGGCTCTGGATGATTTGAAAAGGCTGTATAATAATGGCAAGGTCAATGCCCCTGTCAATGGCACCGTCGGCACCCAATTGGTGACTGAAGGCGATGTCCTGCTTGTGGGCAAGCCTTTGCTGCAAGTCTTTGCGGGTGATGCCTATATCCTCGCCTTTCTGCCCAAAAGATACTTGTTTACCTTGAGTCCAGGGCAAACCGTCACTGTCCAGTCAGGCTCCATCAAAGCTATTGGCACAATAGAAAAACTTCTGCCTGTTGCCGCCTCGCTGCCAAAAGAGTTCCAGAACAGCATCAAGCCGACAGGGCGGCAGCAACTCGTCAGAATCCTGCTGCCCAAAGGCCATCCCTTTGTGATTTCACAAAATATTATCATCAAGGGACACTGGCCCTTTTCAGTAAGTAGCAGCTAAACAACCATGGGTTTAGGCAGATTTCTTGTGCCAAAAATGGTCCAGCGACACCATGCCAGGCCCATATTTCATGATATAGAGTAGGGCTACAGCCCAGAGGCCGTGGGTTGCATAGGCGTTTGGATAGACAAATATCTGGATTACCAGGGGCATCCCCAACAAGGCAGCTGCACTAAGACGGCTAAACAGGCCAAGGATAAGCAGAGCTGGGAAAACAAACTCAGAGATCGTGGCCATCACTGCCGCAATATCGGACGGAATGAGGGGCAAGGCATACTCATTTTCAAACAGGTAATAGGTCGAGTTCTTGATAGAGAAACCGTCCACCTTGGTCAGGCCTGACGTCAGGAAGGTCATGGCAATCATCAGCCGTGCAAACAGGCCGAGCAAAACATGGGGTATCATTTTATCAAACAAAGTAGCAATCATCGGTACAGTCTCCCTAAAAATTATTGTTCTTATTGTTAGCCCTGGCACTGCCTAGGAAAAAAACACAAGCAGCATCCAGACTAAAGAACTTACATTTGTGGTTATCGGTCCCGCACGGGGCTGCGGGATGACAAGGATTTTATTAAAATATAGGTTTATCTCAAAACACTTCTAGGATTATATTATCCTGACGAACTGTCCTGCATAGAAAACCCTGTTATTGCCCCGCTTTCGAACAGAACCACCAACATCTTTTGCAGGTCAAAATCAGGATATTGTTGCATCACTTTTTCAGCAGCATTCCCCAAAGTCTCGCCTTGCTGTAATGAGCGCACAAAACCCAACCCTCCAGTCTCCAGCCAGCGTAATTCAACCCCAATCCCAGGACGGGTCAGCAGGATTTCCTCGCCAGCGTCAATATCTGGCATCTCGACCTGATCATCGGCAATATCTTCCCGATGGGCATTCCACAGGGACAGGACAGCAAAACGCGAACCAAGCAACCGCAGGGCGGGATGGTATCTCAGGACAAGACTGTCTATATCCCCCCCTGCCTCTTCAAGAACCTGCTCCATCGTAACGGGTGCTGAATCTTTCTCGTGAAAGCATTCACTATAAAGCCATTCCAGGCGGGCAACATCTGGTAGATAGGGCAATGACGCGACAGGCTCAAAGCTTTCCAGAAACTCAGCAAAACTAGCTCCATATGTCATCATCACAGGAGAGGTCGGGAGGCTGTTCCTGGCATATTCAAGAGCCATAGCCCTGAAAAAGTCATCACCCACCAGCCGCCTTATCACTGGATAGCCATCCGCAATGGCCTGCACCAGGCCAGCAAAGATATTGTTACGGTAAATATTAAACCGCTCATCTTGAAAATTTTGCCCCACAGCAGACAACATGGACGGAACTTCTGCCCCGGCATGGAGAACGCTTTTTGTAAAGGGCTTTTGGAAATCGCCTTTGGCCAGTTCTTCAGGAGACATTGGACAGCTCCCCCTGTTTTAGAAAGCTTGCCGCCACCCCTGCCTCAGCCACCAGCTCAGCCAGTGGCGGAATATTGTTGTCACGCTCAATCAGGGTCGGCACCGCCCCTGCCCTGGAAAGGGTATATTGGTAAAGCTGCCAGACATCAGGGCAGACGGGACTGCCATGGTCATCAATCCGCAAGACCTGTCTTTCTCCGCCCTTGGCCTGGTGATGCTCTACGGCATGACCCGCCAGGTGAATTTCCTTCACCGCAGAGAGGGCAAAATCATCAATAAAGCTTCTGGGGTCAAAACCGTTATTTTCAGCCGAAACATAGACATTATTAATATCAAGCAGCAGGCCGCACCCCGTTTTTCCAGAGAGTTCTGCCAAAAAGTCAGGCTCGGAAAAACTGTTGTCCGCATAGCAAATATAGGTGGAAGGGTTTTCCAGCAAGATTTGACGGCCAAGCACATCCTGAAGTTGGCTGATATGGTCACAGACACTCGCCAATGTCTGTTTGGTATAGGGCAAAGGTAACAGATCATTGAGGAATTTTCCGCCATGGCCTGACCAGGCGAGATGTTCTGAAAACAGGGCTGGATGGTAGCGGTCATTCAAAATTTTAAGACGTTGCAAGTGAGCCTTGTCCAGTGGCTCAACACCGCCGATAGACAGCCCGACACCGTGAAAGGAGAGCGGGTACTGTCTGGCTATTTCGCCCAGATAATAATGGGGCGCGCCGCCCTGCCCCATATAGTTCTCTGCATGAACCTCAAACCAGCCAAAACCAGGGCGTGTTTCCAGGATTTCTTGATAATGCTGGGGTTTCAGGCCAATGCCCACCCCAGACAACTGGCCAAAACCTTCTTTGGTAACCGGAATGTCAGGAGAAAAATGTTTCATTCCGGTTACCTCAGAATTTGTTTCAGGTCATCAGACCTAAAACGAGCCAAACAGAAATTTAAGGCGCAACCACGAAAGGCTGCGCCTGGCCACCTAAAGATCCCGAAATTATGGGGTTTCATAGACACCGTAGGAAGCCAAAGCGTTAATGAGAACCCCTGGTCAAATCCTTGACAACTGACAGGCTTCCCATGGCGGTTTTGCTCTTGCCGCGCTTTGTCTTGACACATGTTCCTGTGGGTACAAGTGTCCAGGCATTGCCCTGATAGTCAACCTTTGAGGTTCCCGCACATGTGGTGCCTGGGCCAGCAGCACAGTCATTTTTGCCTGCCAGTGAAACGCCGTAACATTTTTCCATACCTTTTTTAGCGGCATGGGCTGGGGCAACTGCAGAAGCAACACCAAGGGCTGCGACGAAGGCACCTGCAAGGGCAACGGATGATTTAAGATCTTTTTTCATGTGTCATTCCTCAACAATTCATTTAAAGGCGTTAGGGTGAAGCCATAAAACCTACATTTAGTCCTGGACAAAGGAGTGTATCTCCTTTTAGCCTACCCCAAAAGTAAAAGAATTTTAGGTCACAAGCAAAACACAACACATAAAACAAACTCACCAAAATGTGAACAAACAGACGGGTACAAGCATGACAGGTCGTCCGAAGTCAATTACCGTTATTGGATGGCTGGTAGCCCTATCTGCTATCATCGCTGTCATACATATGCTTTTTCCCGATGGCTCTATCAGTGTTTCCAGAATTACACCAACCAGCTTTCTGCCTGAAGCCACCCTTTACAGTCTTGTCAACTATAACATTATGCTGACTTTCATAAGCGGGTTTGCCATACTTGATGGCATGGACTGGGGACGCTGGCTCTACAGTCTCCAGTCAGTCACCCTTTTTGCCTTAAATGTTTATCTTGCCAGTTCTTTCCCTGCCTTGCTTATTCTGTGCATTCAGGGCTTGGCAGTTCTCCTGATTATTTACTTCCTCTTCACTCCCAAGGCAAATGACTATTTTGCCAAGACAGTCCCCTGAACCAGGCCAAAAAATTCCCTGGCCAGCCAAAAATGTTTTCGAGGGCAACTTGCAAGAAAGTTCGGTCAGCCGACCTTGCCCCAACCTTTAAATGGCGCAGATCTTAACCCGCAAGTGTAACCACTTGCTTGCACTATACACTATCCCTGAAGTGTTCTTGGATCCTTTTCCCCTTTGGCACGGGCTGCCTTGCGCTTTTCTGCCATCTTGCGAATGATGTTAACAATTTCAGGACTGGCATTACCCATACGGATAAAATCAGACTTTTCCAGCTTTAGCAGCTTGCACCGTGTCCTTGAAATATAGGGAAATTCATATTCGGTGCCGTCTATCATGGCGATCTCACCAAAGAAATCCCCTGTATGAAGAATGACATCCCCACTATTTGCCTTCAGGATAACCTCCCCTGAGGCAATGAAATACATCGCATCCCCAGGCGAACCCGCCTCAATGATATGTTTGTGCTGGGGAAAGTTATGTGCCTTGAGGTATTCCATAATTTCGGCCACCTGGTTGGCATCAAGTTCCGCGAGAAGAGGAATACGGGCAATCAGCGACCAGGTAACCACAAAGTCCCTGCGGCTCACTTCTTGGGCAAAGCCAGTAGAGATAATCGCTATCGGCAGAGCCGCAACACCAAGTCCCAGCACCATAATCAGGCTGCCAAACATCTTTCCCAAAGGGGTCTGCGGGGAAACATCGCCATAGCCAACCGTGGTTAGTGTCGTCATTGCCCACCACGCTGCCGCCGGGATTGAACCAAAGGCATCTGGTTGCGCAGCGCGTTCAAGGTAATAGATACCGGTCGAGGCAAACAGCATCATGGCTATCACAAGCAACAATGCTCCCATTAATGTACGGCCTTCATTGACAATCACCCTGGTCAGGGTTGCCAGTGCTGGGGAATAACGTGCCAGTTTCAGAAAACGGAACAGGCGTAATATTCTCAGAATTCTCAGGTCAACCCCAAAAATTGCACTCAGGTAGAAAGGCAAGATCGCCAGCAAGTCGATAATCAGGTAAGGCCGCATCGCAAACTTAAGCCGTGCCTCTATCGGGCTGAGACGCTTCAAAAAAGGCACCTCAACAGAGGTCCAGATCCTGACACCATATTCAATGGTAAAGACCACCACTGAAAACACTTCAAACCAATAAAATTCCGTCCCATATTGTGCTGCCAGAGAGGGGACAGTCTCCATCATGAAGGCAGTAATATTGAGGATAATCAGGACAATCAGAAAATTGTCGACAATCATGGACATACGGTCTTCGCCCCTGCCAACCTCAACAATCTCATAGAGACGGCGGCGTGCCCCGTCCCAACCCGTATCTTTTTTCTTTGCCCCAGAGTTTTGTTCCATACCTTACTCCCCAACCTACACAAAATATGATTTAAACTATCCAATGGTCTGTTTTGTTTACCAACGTAACCTGTCAAAAATCAGATAAAAACACATTATTATTTTGGTTTAGCCTATCAATTCATTTATCATAAATATCAATATATACTCAGATTCCACCAAAACCCAGTGAGATGTTGACATAGTGTTCTTATTTGATTCAGAATAGGATCATGGATCATAGAGGCTACCTTACAGAAGAACAAGAAGAAACACTTGAAGCATTGTTGCGCAAACCGACGA
>JAJRRF010000217.1 GCA_024279735.1 Alphaproteobacteria bacterium | reverse complement strand
CACCTGTTGAGGCAGAAGGGTCTATCGTGCCTGACAGGATGCCTGTTGCTGGGTCAAGAACCAGGCCATCTGGCAGGCCGGTTGCTGTATAGGTCAGCACGTCTGTACTGTCAGGGTCGGCAAAGGCCGCTGTCACATCAAGTGGGGTAATGGCCTGGGCATCATCACCCTTCAGGTCACCCAGGGTTGCACCTACCACCAGATCCGGGCCGTCATTGACACCTGTAATATTGATAACCACAATGGCTGTATCGCTGCCGCCATTGCCATCAGAAAGGGTATAGCCAAAACTGTCCTGCGCGCTTTCCCCCTGAGCCAGGCCATCAAATGCGTGATTCGGTGTGTAGGAATAAGACCCGTCTGCATTGACATTCAGCAGCGCACCGGAAGGCAGGGTGATTTGCTGGCCAACCGTCTGGTCTAGGCCGTTGACCTGGACAATAGACAGGGTATCGGTTGTGTCTGCATCACTGTCCTGGCCAGTTATATTCGGTGTGAGGTTGCCAGAGACAGTGCTGTTCTGGTCTGTTTGGTTGCTGTCATTAACGGCTTCAGGGGCATCATTCATGCCCAGGACAGTAAAGCTGACCGTCGCTGTATCCACAGAGCCATTGCCATCTGTAATGCTGTAGGTAAAGCTGTCTGACGCTATTTCACCCACCGCCAGGCCATTAAAGCTGCCATTGGGATTATAGTCATAAGTGCCGTCTGCCGAGACATTGAGCAAAGCACCGGAAGGCAGGGTAATGGTTTGGCCAGCATTTGCCGCCAGGCCGTTTATATGGGTCAGTGTCAGAACATCACCGTCAACATCATAGTCCTGTCCCTGTATGGGGGCTGTCAGGTCTCCCATAACTGTTTCATCTTCCCCAAGCGTGAGCGTATCATCTACCGCGACAGGGGCATCATTGACAGGTAGAACAGTAATAATCACAGTGGCTGTGGACGTTCCGCCCTGGCCATCATCGACCAGATAAATAAAGCGGTCCTCACCATTAAAGTCCTGGTCAGGGGTATAGCTGTAACTGCCATCAGCATTAAAGACAAGTGTGCCATTTGGGGCATCTGTGACAACAGAGTAGGACAGTTTATCACCGTCAGGATCTGTGTCATTGAGTACAACTGTGCTGCGAAGGGCAGTGTCCTCGTCTGTGGTTTCGGTGTCATCTTGCGCAGTGGGGGCAGGGTTGGCAACAGCCCATGTGAATCCTGTTGTTTCCGTGCTGCCCTTGCCATCATCAGCCGTAACTGTGACTGCGAACGGGCCACCCACAGAGGCGGACGGGTCGATAGTCCCAGAGATGATACCTGTGGCAGGGTCAAGCGTCAGCCCAGTTGGCAGGCCTGTTGCGCTGTATGTCAAAACATCTGAGCTGTCAGGGTCACTGAAACTGCCTGTAATATCAAGCGTTGTCAGGTCTGCATCCTTGCCAGACTGGTCAGCAATGCCGCTGGTCTGGACATCATCATTCAGCCCTGTCACATCAATCACAACTGTGGCTATATCAGTGCCGCCCTGGCCATCAGACAGGGTATAGGTGAAACTGTCCTGGGCGGTCTCGCCCTCGGCCAGATAGTCAAAGGCATTATTGGGAGTGTAAAAATAAGAGCCATCAGCATTGATGCTGAGCAGTGCCCCTGAAGGCAAGGTAATCTGGCCATTGGCGGCGATATCCACCTGGTTGACCTGGACAACGGAGAGAATATCACTGTTGTCAGCATCACTGTCCTGGCCATTGCTACCTGGAGTCAGGTTGCCAAAGATGGCTGTATTTTGGTCAGTCTGTCCTGCGTCATCGACTGCGACAGGATCATCATTGCTGCCTTCAACCAGGAAGGTCACAGTTGCCGTATCCAGCGCATTATGACCATCTGTTACAGTATAGGTAAAGCTGTCAGTGGCTGTTTCACCTTCTGCCAGGCTGTTAAAGCTGCCATTGGGGTTATAATCATAAGACCCGTCAGTATTGACGCTGAGGAGCGCGCCTGATGGCAAGGTTATTTGCTGGCCAACCGAAACAGCCAGGCCGTTAATTTCTGTCACCTTGATGACATCGCCGTCCACATCTGTGTCCTGTCCAGCGGTCAATGGTGTGATGTCGCCTGACAGGACGGCATCCTCATCCAGGGTGTAATTGTCATCGACTGCCACAGGGGCATCATTGATGGGGGTAACAGAGATAATCACAGTGGCTGTGGACGTTCCGCCCTGGCCATCATCCACCAGATAGGTGAAGCGATCCTCGCCATTAAAGTCCTGGTCAGGGGTATAGCTGTAACTGCCATCAGCATTAAAGACGAGTGTGCCATTTGGCGCATCATTGATCACTGAGTAGGTTAGGCTATCACCATCAGGGTCACTGTCATTAGGGGCAACTGTGCTGCTAAAGGCGGTGTCCTCGTCTGTGGTTTCTACGTCACCAATCGCGGTGGGCGCAGGATTGGTAACAGCCCAAATAAACGGCGTTGAAATGGATGCGCCCTGGCCATCATCAGCGGTTATCACCACATGATAAGGCCCATCCACTGAGGCTGAAGGGTCGATAGTGCCAGAAATAATGCCTGTGGCAGGATCAAGAGACAGGCCTGTTGGCAAGCCAGTGGCGGTGTAGGTCAGAATATCGCCGTCAACATCACTAAAGCTTCCTGAAATATCAAGCTGGGTCGGTTCAGCGTCCTTGCCAGACTGGTCCGTAATGCCGCTTGTTTCAGGGGTGTCATTGATAGGGGTAACGGTTATCTGGACTGTTGCTGTAGCAGTGCCGCCTTCGCCGTCATCGATTTGGTAGCTGAACTGGTCCGGGCCATTATAATTCTGGTCTGGGGTGTATGAGTAAGACCCATCAGGACGGAAAGTCAAGCTGCCATGTGCCACATCAGACACGATGCTATAGGTCAGTGCATCGCCATCAGCATCACTGTCATTGGAGGCAACGCTGCTGGAAAGGGCAATGTCCTCGTCTGTGGTCTCTGCGTCATCTCCCGCAATTGGCGCAGGGTTGGCCACTGCCCAGCCAAAGCTTGTCTGGACAGTTGCGCCTTGGCCATCATCTGCCGTCACAACCACATTATACAGGCCATCCACTGAGGCAGACGGATCTATTGTGCCGGAAATAACACCTGTGGCAGGGTCAAGGGTCAGACCAGTTGGCAGGCCTGTTGCGCTATATGTCAGGACATCACCGTCAACATCACTGAAGTTGACAGTAATATCAAGGCTGGTGACATCACTGTCATCACTGGAGTGGTCAGCAATGCCTGTGGTCACAGGGGCATCATTGACAGGGGTAACAGTAATAATAACCGTTGCGGTGGAAGTACCGCCTTCGCCGTCATCTATCTGGTAGGTGAACTGGTCTTGTCCATTATAGTCCTGGTCAGGTGTATAGCTGTATGAGCCATCGGCATTAAAGTCCAGTGTGCCGTGGGCAACATCGGTAAGGGTTCTGTAGGCCAGGGCATCGCCGTCTGGGTCACTGTTATTGGAGGCAACACTGCTGGACAGGGCAGTGTCCTCATCTGTGGTCTCTGCATCATCAACAGCGACAGGCGCAGGGTTGGCAATTGCCCATGTAAAGGCTGTTGAAATGCTTGCACGGTGTCCATCATCAGCGGTTATGACCACATTGTAAGGGCCATCGACAGAAGCGGACGGGTCTATTGTGCCGGAAATAACGCCTGTGGCAGGGTCAAGGGACAGGCCAGTTGGCAAGCCTGTGGCACGATAAGTCAGGATATCACCGTCAACATCACTGAAGCTGCCCGTAATATCAAGGCTGGTGACATCACTGTCATCGCTGGACTGGTCAATAATCCCTGTGGTGACAGGGGCATCATTGACTGGGGTTATGGTGATGATGACGGTGGCTGTAGAGGTGCCGCCTTCGCCGTCATCTATCTGATAGGTGAAACGGTCTTGACCGTTAAAGTCCTGGTTTGGGCTATAGCTGTAACTGCCATCAGCATTCAGGGTCAATGTGCCGTTTGTGCTATCTGTGACAACAGCGTAAGTCAGCTTGTCACCGTCAGGGTCACTGTCATTTGGCGCAACACTGCTGTGAAATGCGGTGTCCTCGTCTGTGGTTTCTGCGTCATCAGCCGCAATCGGGGCAGGGTTGGCAACCGCCCATGTAAAGCCTGTCTGAACAGTGCTACCCTGTCCATCATCAGCGGTCACGACTACACTATATGGATCATCCACTGAGGCGGACGGGTCTATTGTGCCGGAAATAATGCCTGTGGCAGGGTCAAGGGTCAAACCAGTTGGCAGGCCTAATGCGGTGTATGTCAGCACATCTGAGCTGTCGATATCCTTGAAACTGCCTGTAATATCAAGGCTGGTGACATCGCTGTCATTACTGGACTGATCCAGGGTACCAGTGGTTTGCACAGCGTCATTGACACCCGTAATATCAATCACAACTGTGGCAGTATCGCTGCCGCCATGTCCATCTGACAGGGTATAGACGAAGCTGTCTTGCGCCGTTTCACCAGCGGCAAGGCTATCAAAGCCGCTTTGCGGGCTATAGTCATAGGAACCGTCTGCATTTATGGTCAGCAACGCGCCAGAAGGCAGGGTAATCTGGCTGCCGACAGCTAACGGATCGCCGTTTACTGCTGATACTGAAAGAATATCAAACCGTTCCACATCACTGTCCTGATCCAGGACACCAAACGGGGTCACATCGCCAGAAATGGCTGTATCCTCATCGGTTGCGTTGACATCATCCACAGCATTGGGATCATCATTGACCCCAGTAATGGTGATATTGACAATGGCGGTATCAATGCCCCCGGCACCATCTGATATACGGTAGGTGAAAAAGTCCCTGGCTGTTTCGCCGTCGGCAAGGCTTTCAAACTGGCCGTTAGGATCATAGCTGTAAGACCCGTCTATATTCATGGTCAGGATTGCACCAGAAGGCAATGTGACAGGTGTTCCGCCAGTAAAGGCTAGGCCGTTAACCTCCTGAACCACCAGGATATCATGGTCGACATCACTATCTTGCCCCACGTTTGATGGAGTGACATCTGCCGTAACACTGCTGTTTTCATCTGTTGTGACTTCATCATTGACTGCAACCGGGGCATCATTGACTGGGGTGATGGTAATAATGACAGTTGCTGTGGCAATGCCGCCTTCACCATCCTCCACCTGGTAGATAAAACGGTCTTGGCCGTTAAAGTCTGGATTTGGGGTATAGTTATAGGAACCGTCAGCATTAAAGGACAGGCTACCGTTGGAGGTATCGTCTATCAGGCTGTAAGTCAGGTCATCGCCATCAGGGTCGCTATCATTGGCAACAACTGTGCTGCTAAAGCCAGTGTCTTCTGCTGTTGTATTGGTATCGTTTCCTGCAATCGGCGCAGGGTTGGCAACCGCCCATGAGAAGGAGGTTGAGACAGTACCGCCATTGCCATCATCAGCTGTGACAGTTACTGCAAACGGGCCGCTCACAGAGGCAGAATGATCTATTATACCCGAAATAATGCCTGTAGCTGGGTCAATCGACAGGCCAGTAGGCAGGCCTGTGGCAGTGAAAGACAGCTTGTCTGATTCAATATCCGTAAAGCTGCTGCTGATATGGAGCGGGGTTATGTTTTGTGCGTCATTGCTGGACTGGTCCCGGATCCCTGCTGTTTCAGGAGCATCATTGACAGGAGTAATCGTAATGCTGACAGTTGCAGAAGATGTGCCGCCTTCGCCGTCATCAACAAGGTAGGTAAAGCTGTCATTGCCATTAAAGTTGGCTGAAGGGCTATAGCTATAGGTTCCGTCAGGGTTAAAGACCAGTGTGCCTTCATTGGTATCACTGAGCAGACTATAGGTTAGGGCATCGCCGTCAGGGTCGCTGTCATTGCCAACCACTGTTGAACTGAAGGCTGTATCTTCAGCTGTGCTGTCAACATCATCCTGCGCGGTGGGGGCGGGGTTCAAGATTGCCCAATCAAAGCTGGTGGAGACCTGTCCGCCATTGCCGTCGTCAGCGGTAACAGTCACAGGAAAAATCCCTGTCACAGAGGCAGATGGGTTGATTGTGCCAGAAATAATGCCTGTGGCCGGATCAAGTGTCAAACCAGTTGGCAAGCCTGTCGCGCTATAGGTCAGGACATCTGTGGCATCAACATCAGTAAAGCTGCTGGAAATATCCAGCGTTGTTATCGCAGCATCAAGACCTGACTGGTCCAGGATACCGCTGGTTTCTGGAGGAGTGTTGTCTTCACGGTAGCCCACCTCATCTGTTGTGCCAGTCTGGTTATAGAGGTCAGCGGAAGGGTTATTGACAATGCCGTCTGGATCAGTATAAGACGCGCCAGAACCATCACCAATACCATCACCGTTTAGGTCAGCACCAACATTCAGACCGCTTTCCTGCGTGTCTGTACCGCCATTGCTGCTTCCTACATCATTATCTGAATCAAGGTCAAGATAGTCAGCTGTACCGTCACCATCGGTATCAACAGGCACATAGAGGCTATCGTCATTAATACCGTTATTGGTAGCATTATTGATATGGGTTGATGAGGTGTAACCCGCTGTAGGCCGTGCCTCAACCGCATCCGCAATGCCGTCATTATCACTGTCCAGATCAAGAAGGTCAGCAACGCCATCATTGTCACTGTCAACAGGTGTCATCCCACCGCCAGCGGCAATTGGTACACCGTTGGCATCAACCGCGCCGTCATGGATACCATCATTATTGCTATCGACAATGCTTGCGTTCTGGCCGCTTTCAATAAGGTCAGAGATACCGTCATTGTCGCTGTCCAGGTCAAGATGGTTGGCAATGCCATCCCCATCAGTATCAAGGCCAACAGGGCGGAAAATATCAACATCAAGCTGCGGGTTAAACGCCCAATACATATTGCTGCCGCCTGAGTTGAAGGCAAACAGGGAAGCTGTGGTCTGGGCATTATCAAATACAAACTGGGCGTTATGATTATTGCCGTCCCCCGCAGGATTCAGCAAAACATCCGACAAGGTATTATCAATAGCTGTGACCTGGGTAAACTGGCCAATATTGGCAATAACATTGTTGCCATCGGGGTCAGGGATCACAAAATCACCGACAGCGTCAGCTGCGGTTGTATCGACAGAAACCACTGCCCCAGCAGGGCTGCCTTGCGGTGTCCATGTCCCAAATTCACTCCAGACATAGGCATCACGTACATTGGTTGCACCGTCGCCTGAAGTCAGGCTGTCTATATCAAGGATTGAGATGGTGGTAAGGTCGAAAGGATTGGGAGAGTTAAGGGTGGTATAAACAATCTCGACAACTTCACCGCTGCCAGCACCTGCGCCAAGCACGTTAGCACCCGCAGAACTGATGCGGCCTGTATTGGTATCAAAACTAAATGGCGCGCCAGCAGAAGAATTTGGCCCTTGATAAAGGTCAAGAAAGTATGTGCCATCCGCATTGGACAGGCGCAAGCCTTGTGTGCCGTCAGGAATCACGCCGCCGCCAGAAACAAAGGCTGACGCAGGCAAAGGCGAAACCTGGTCAAGTGTTGTGGTAAAATAACTTAAGCCCTCATCAGCATCGAGAATACCATCATTATCATCATCAAGATCAATAATATCCGCAACGCCGTCCCCATCATTATCACGGTTCAGGGTGACTGTTGCCTTGTCTGTGCCGCCATTGCCATCTGAAATGGTGTAATCAAAAATTTCTGTTTCCGCCATATTGGCAGCTGGGGTAATATCAAGGCTGCCATCAGCCAGAAGCGCAACCTGTGTGCCGCTTGCCAAAGTCACGGGATTGCCTTGTGAAATAGGCAGAGGCACAGTGGGGTTAGCAGGGTCAATAATCTGGGTCACGCTCAACGTATCACCATCTGGATCGCTATCATTATCAAGCACGGCTATATTGACCAATTGGCCAGCCTGCACTGTGATAGCCGTTTCATCAACAGCCACAGGCGCATCATTGACAGGGGTGACATCAGCAAAGCTTAACGCAGCTATATCTGACCCACTATTGCCATCTGTTATGGTATAGGTCGTGGTTGGAATAGCACCCGTATAGTTAAGAACTGGCGTGAAAATATAAGAACCATCGGCATTAATTTGCAATGTTCCCACATTAGGAATCGTGGCGGTTTCACCAGCATTAAAATTATCAGTCAGACCTGCAACCACAAATCCAGACACACTGAGTGTGTCACCATCAACATCACTGTCATTGGGCAAGACATTGCCAGAAACAGGCGTGTCTTCGATAACCGTTACATGTCCGTCGTCCACTGCCACAGGGGCATCATTGATATTGGTGATATCAGCAAAGCGCAGGTCAGCACTGTCTGTTCCACCCTGGCTATCTGAAATGGTATAGGTTGCTACAGGGATTGCGCCTGTATAGTCAGCTACAGGGGTAAAGGTATAGAAACCGTCAGCATTTATTTGCAGGTTGCCAACATCTGGGATAACCGCAACATCTCCTGCACCAAAGCTGCCCCTTATGCCTGCCACAGAAAACCCGGTTACACTCAGTGTATCGCCATCAACATCACTGTCATTGGGCAAGACATTGCCAGAAACAGGGGTGTCTTCTGTGACAGTAATAAGGCCATCATCAATGGCTATAGGGGCATCATTAATATTAACAATATCAGCAAAGCTTAACTCAGCTACATCTGCCCCACCATTGCCATCGGTTATGGTATAGGTCGCTGTTGGAATAGCCCCTGTATAATTAGCCTCTGGCCTAAAACTATAAGTGCCATCAGCATTAATTTGCAATGTCCCCACATTGGGAATCACAGCACTTTCACCTGCATTAAAACTCCCTGTAAGTCCCGCAACTACAAACCCAGACACACTCAGTGTGTCGCCGTCAATGTCGCTGTCATTGGGCAGAACATTGCCAGAAACGGGCGTGTCTTCCAAAACCGTGATAGGCCCATCATTCACAGCTTCAGGGGTGTCATTTGTGGCAATAACAGAAATGGTTGAAAGCGCAGCATTACTGGTTGTGCCATAAGTGGTATTGGTGACATCAATATTAATCAAGCGATTTGTTATATCTGGATTTTGACTGCCATTCCAAAAGGTTATATTTCTGATAGCGGACTCGTAGTCATCAGGGGTAGCTGTGCCTGTTAAAACAACGCTTATAACCCCATTACTCTCTTCGATAGTGTATGAGATCCCGTTAAGGGTGGTGGTCATGACCTGATTGCCAGCAATGAGAAAATGATCGTCAGCTTGCGCATTCGTTAAGGTCACAGTGGCTTGATGGATGGTTTTTCCAAGAGCACTATGCTGATTAATCTCAAAATCAGAATCCACAAGGACAACACCGCGCCCGCCTTCTATGAAATTCCCTGTATAGGCCGTACCTGTTGCGGTGCTATCATTGCTATCAAGGTCAAGATCAAGAAATTCGCTGCTTTGCGGATTGATAAAGACAAGGTCACCATCACCGTCATGGATAAACCGCGCATGATAGCCTGCCTGGTTCAGATCCATGGTATAGGTGATGTCCCAGCTGGCGACATCATTCCACGTAAAGCTCACCAATGAAGAGAGTTCGCCATTTTGGTTTTGAGTACCACTGGCTTCAACAAGGCCATTATCAACAATAATTTGAACATTAGAACCGTTTTCAACAGCGTAGCCTGTCAAACCAGACAGGCTTGGGGCAACGGTTTCGCGGGTATGCGTCACACCACCAATGCCGTCAACATCAGCCACACTAAAGGTTGGATTACCAAAGGTAAAAACGGTTTGATTTGTACCTGATTGAAAAATCTCCCAATGCAATGTTGCATTGCCATAACCTGTAAGCTGGAAAAAAGGATCATCACCGCTCGTACCAAAAAAGGGCAAATTATTGCCTGATAGGCTTGTGACTGTGGCGCGCAAATCAATAGCTTGGCCATCAACCGTACCTGCATTGACCCAAACGGCAGTTGTGCCCACCGACCCATTACCTGTCACAACTGGGTCGCTGGATACTGAAATTTCCATTGGCGCAAGTAGGCCGCGCCAGGCCTCTGCTGAAATTTCATGTGTCTCAACAGTGCCTGCCTCAACCTCAAGATCCCAGTCTCCGCCAAGGTTTTCTGCGCCCGTCAGGTCATCGGATGCCGCAATATCAGCCCCTGTGGCTTTTGCCAGCAAATTGACAGCATTGGCCCCAGTCTCACCCTGGCCAAAATTACAGCCATAGACCAAAATGTCCCCATGGTCAGACAGGGTGTTGCCAATACTTGCCAGTTCATCCGCATATTGGCCTGTAATGCTTTGGGCATTGAGGCTGGCACTGCCAAGGTCAAGCTGGCCGTTATTGCCGTGGGAAATGATATGGATGGCATCAATATTGCTGCGTCCCTCAAGGACTGAGGCTATCTGTTCGACCCCGTCAACAGAAGGGTCAAGGATAAAGACCTCAACATTTTGCGGAATGTCTGCCAGAATTTTGTCGACATCAGGGACGCTGCCATCAATAAACAGAACCTCTGTCGGTTCAGGGGACAGGGCAATGCTATAGGCCTCATCCAGGCTGTCTGCCAGGTTTTCGGCAAGGGATGGAGTGTTGGCTTCCCTGTTTTCCTGCCCATAATCAACTGTGTCTGAACTGTCTTTATAGACCTCAATTGGCTGTGGCAGTGACTGGACAGCTGCTTCAGCCTGATCCTGCGCCACAAGGTCTGCGGCAACCTCTGCGCCTGTGGCTGCTGCTGCTGCATCAAAAACCAGCCTTTGCTCAAGAGCCAGTCTTGTCCTGGCTCTGCCGAGCCTGGCAAAAATTTCAGCCATGTCATCCATGGCCTGTTTTTCTGTCTGGTCTGTTGCTGAAGGGGCGATTTTATTTGTTTTTGTCTGCTTGGCAGTCATCTGATTGTCTCCATTTTATGTTGTCAAAAAACGCAAACAATTCAGAATCACCGCTCAATATTTAGGCATATAAAACAGGATGTTACATATAGTTATCATATTAATAAATATACACAAACAAAAATACTGATTAAATTCAATGAACATCAGTTACATGATTCGCAACACTGTATCAATTAAATATATATAATAAATTTGAAAATTGGGGGAAGTGAGAGGCCAAAACCAGCTCAGGGCACCCTCATAAAGAAGTGCAACCCACTAGTGGATAGTGCAAGAAAACAGAATTCGGTTTGCTTGCCTGCGATATGCGCTATTAAGGGGCTAGAGCGAGGTTCTTTGACCGAACCTGCTTGCAGGTTGCTTGTCTTATGCTTTTGTCAGTTAGGTCAAAAATGGGCGTATAGCAGGCTATATCAAGTGTTTTTGAAATGACACTGATGGACAAAAGATCAAGCTAAACAAATTGGGTTGTTTTGCGTGTATCCTAAGCTCAACCATGCTTGTCATGCAGGCAACTGGAATGGTCAGCCAGGGTCTTTATTACCTGGCAGTCCTTACTTTCATGGCCGGGACACTGTTGCAGCATCGTAGTCAGTTCTTCACGCAAGGCTTCCAGAGAGGCAATGTGGCTATTGATCCGCTCAAGATGCTTTTGGGCAATAAGGTCTGCATCCTTGCAGGGCTGTTTGGGGTTTTTCAACAGTGCCAACAAGGAACGTATATCCTCTATCTCAAAACCAAGCTCACGGGCGTGCCTTATGAAAAGGGCTTGCCTGACATCATCCTGGGCATAAATACGCCGTCCGCCCTGTGAACGTTCAGGAACTGGCAACAGGCCAATTCCTTCATAATAGCGAATGGTCGTGATCTTGATACCTGATTTTTTGGACAGATCCCCGATTGAAAAGTGTGGCATCATTTTTTCCTTGCTCCTCTAGTCACTAGAGATATTAGGATGGTTTTGTAAAATAACAAGTCCCGATATCACAGGAGTTATAACATGAGTGAGCATTGCCATACAGAAACCCAGTCCTGCGGTTGTTCCGGCAACCCCAAATTTGATGGCATGGATGCAGCCTATAAAAAGATTTTATGGATTGTAATTGCCATCAATGCCGGGATGTTTCTGGTTGAGTTCTTTTCAGGTTATCTCGCAAAGTCGCAGGGGCTCAAGGCCGATGCCCTGGATTTTCTGGGCGACAGTCTGACCTATGGCATGTCTTTGGCTGTGATTGGCATGTCACTGAAGGTGCGTTCAACGGCTGCCTTGCTCAAAGGTTTTAGTCTGTTGCTTATGGGACTCTGGGTTCTTGGCAGTACAGCCTATAACAGCCTGTATCTCTCTTTGCCAGCCGCCCACATTATGGGTGTGGTCAGTATCATGGCTTTGGCTGCCAACTTGACCAGTGTACTGCTCCTGATGCGTTACAAGGACGGGGATGCGAATGTACGTTCTGTCTGGCAGTGCTCACGCAATGATGCAATAGGCAATGTGGCCATTATGATTGCAGCCCTTGGGGTGTGGGGAACAGCAACCCGTTGGCCTGACCTGGTTGTGGCGGCAATTTTGGCCAGCCTGTTCCTGCGTTCTGCCTATTTGATCCTGAAGCAGGGCTGGCAGGAATATCAGAATGCCCCGACAGTGACCGAAACCTGAAAAACTGTTCCCAAATAAGGACAGTTTCCCCAAAAAATCATATTTTTGTACCCAAATAGTCAATATATCTAAAGGTTCTTTTGTTAGGTATATAATCAATTGTTTTTTCAGTCTATCATAACCATAATAAAATAGCAGGACGACAAGCCAGGTTATGTTGGCTAGGGAGAGGGGCATCCAGGAAACCGAATGTTACAACACGTTACGCCGCAGCTGAAAAAGGATTCAGCACCCCCAATAGCCCCTGCCACAACGCCCAAGAAGTCTTTGGACAAGGATCTTCTCAAGAACACCATGTCTTCAGTGAAAATTGTCCTGGTTGTTGTCGGGCTGTTTTCTGTTATTATCAATATCCTGATGTTGACTATAACCATTTATCTGTGGCAAATTTCAGACCGGGTATTGGTCAGCAGAAGTATTGATACACTGATCATGCTCACCGTTCTGGCGATAGGTGCGCTTTTGTTGCTGGCTCTGTTTGAATATCTGCGGCGCATGATATTAGCACGCCTTGGCGGCTATATGGAATCAAGTCTTGGCGAGGCCACATTCCGTGCCAACCTGGCAACCCGCATTCCCAGGGATGGGCAATTGACGCAGCCCTTGCGAGATCTTGCCCAGGTCAGGGGATTTATCAGCAGTCCAGTGATGTTGTTCCTGTTTGATGCCCCCACCGCGCCGTTCTATATACTTGTGGTCTTTATGATACATCCCTGGCTTGGTTCCCTGTTGAGTGTCGGGGCTGTCCTACTTTTTCTGCTGGCACTCATCAACAGGAGACTGACAGCCCATCTCCAGATTGAGGCCTCTGCCCATACCAATGCAGCCAGTTCCAGGGCTCAGTCACAGATACAGAATGCCCATATCATCAAGGCTATGGGTATGCAGTCAATGATCATTCGACTCTGGGGACAGGAAAATGCAAAGGCCATCATAACCCAGATCAAGGGTAGCGGTCGGGGAGCCGTCATCACGGCACTTTCCAGCTTTATCCGTATGGTTATCCAGATTTCCATTCTGGGGCTTGGGGCCTATCTCACCTTGCAGAATGAGGTGACAGCAGGTGCAGCCATTGCGGCTTCCATCATTGGTGGCCGTGGCCTGGCTCCAATCCAGGGCACAATTGAAGGCTGGAAGAACTATATCCAGGCCAGGCAGGCCTATGCCAACCTGGAAGAGATCCTTAACACCTTTCTCGTAGGCCAGGTAGAGCGGATCTCCCTGCCAAAACCCAATGGCAACCTGTCCGTTGAGAACATTTCCCTAAGCGTTCCAGGACATAAGGAACCTATTTTACGCGGTGTTACATTCCAGCTCAAGCAGGGAGAAAGCCTGGCAATCATTGGGCCTTCTGGGGGTGGCAAGTCCACACTCGCAAAATTGATTGTTGGTGCTGTGCAACCAACCTATGGCGCGGTGCGCCTTGATGGCACATCCCAGGCCAATTGGGACAGTGAAGAGTTTGGCAGTAATATTGGTTATCTTCCCCAGGATATAGAACTTTTTCCAGGTACAATCCGTGACAATATTGCACGTTTTCGCGAAGATATTCCTGACGAAGCCATCATTTCGGCATCACAGATTACAGGTACACATGAACTGGTGTCCCGTCTGCCAGAAGGTTATGAGACCGTTCTGGGACATAACGGGGCTCCCCTTTCCGGTGGACAAAGGCAACGTATTGCCCTGGCACGGGCTTTTTTTGGAAAGCCCTGTATGATTGTGCTTGATGAACCCAATGCCAATCTTGACAATACAGGGGAACAACATCTTGCACGGGCTATTGTTGCTGCCAAAAAGCACGGCATTACCACTGTCATGATTACCCAGAGACAACAGATCACCCAGATTGTAGACAAGATGCTTGTTATCCAAAACGGTACAGCTGCCGCCTTTGGCACCCGTGAGGAGGTGGCTTTGGCATTGCAGGAAGCAAACGCCAAAAATGAACAGCCGAAAAAACCGGACGCATAATCATGCCCCGTCCTTAGCAGGGCAGAAGTGAGGAAAACAGATATGTCATCAACATCGTGGAATGCTGATATTCCTACAGACAGCCGAAAATTTGCCATAACTGGCCTGCTGCTGCTGCTAATTTTTGGTGTTGGCGGTGGCTATTGGGCCTATACAGCCCCATTGGAAAGTGCTGTTGTCACCAGCGGCAGTTTTGTGGCTACCGGTGCGAACAAGGTTGTCCAGCATCTTGAGGGCGGGATAGTCGAAAAAATACTGGTCAAGGAAGGAGATAATATCAAGGCTGGGGATATCCTGATCCGTCTTGACCGTACCAAGGCTGACGGTGAACATGAACGGCTGAAAAAACGCTTTGTCCAGTTGCTGGCCTATGAGGCACGGCTGAAATGGGAAACCAGTCTGAAAGATTCTGGCAAGATCAGGGATTCAGACCGTTCCTTTCCCTTGCCAACAACAGAGAAATGGCCAAAAGGTTCTGTAGCCCATAATATATATCTTGCCCAGATACGCGAAATGCAGGCAGGAATCAATAATCGGCAAAACCAGGTCCGAAGGCTAAAAAAGCAGAAAAAAGCAGAAAAAAGAAAATTGGCAGGCATCATAACTGTCCACAAGTCCCTGAGAAAACGTCTGGCAGAAATGGATCGCCAACTGCAAGAAAAGAGACGTTTGCTGAGCAGAGGATTGACCACCAGGGACAGGCTTGACAGTCTGATACTGACGAGGACGCAGGAACAGGCTGGTCTTGATGACAACCTTTCCCAACAAGACCAGTCCAAGGAACGGATTTTGGAAATTGAACAAGGCATAGAAAGTGTGGATCTGACCAACCGTGAAGAGAAGATCAAGGAATTGCGCACAACCCGAAATGAGCTTTCTGATGTGCAGGAAAGACTGTTACAGGCCAGGAATGTTGCTGAACGGGTCTTTATCCGAGCTCCTGTTGACGGTATTATTGTCCAGCTCTCACTGAATACAGAAGGTGGGGTCATTTCGCCAGGTCAGCAGATAATGGAAATATTGCCGACAGGAAGCAAACTCCAGATCCAGGTCTATGTAACACCAACCGACCGTGATGATATCTCCCTGCACCAAAAGGCTTCTGTCCAGCTTTCAGCTTTAGACCAAAGAACTACACCTATGCTGGAAGGGAAGGTTACCTATATTTCTGCGGATCTTATCAAGCGTAATAATGAGGATTTGGGAACCTATATTACCAGGATAGACCTCAGTGAAAAAGACCAGAAAATTGCCACAAACCTCAAGGCTGTCCCAGGTATGCCTGCCTCTGTCTTTATCAAGACAGGGTCACAGACTTTTTGGGAATATCTGACCAAGCCAATCAGGGAGAGTATGCGTTATGGCATTAATGAAAAGTAATTTCGGAAGCAAGTACACCCGTCACAAAATTTTGGCATCACCTTTTTTTATATTGTTCCATATCTTCCAGAAATCGTTGGAACAAGTAAAAACTGTCCTGTGGCCCTGGGGAGGCTTCAGGATGGTATTGCACCGAAGAGACAGGCTGGCCTTTAAGCCTGATCCCACAATTGCTCTGGTCAAACAAGGATATATGGGTTTCTTCCACGTTGTCAGGCAAGGTTTCGCGCTGCACAGTAAAGCCATGGTTCATCGACGTGATCTCAACCTTGCCAGTTCCCAAATCCTTGACAGGGTGGTTCGCCCCGTGATGTCCCTGGTGCATTTTTTTTGTGGTCGCACCAAGTGCCAGTGATAAGATCTGGTGTCCCAGACATATGCCAAATATAGGCAAACCGCTTTTGACCAGGGACTGGATCTGCGCAATAGCATAAATGCCCGTTGCTGCGGGGTCTCCTGGGCCGTTGGAGAGAAACAGACCATCAGGTTTCAGAGCCAAAATATCTTCTGCTGTTGTTTGGGCTCGCACAACAGTCACCTTGCAACCAAGGTCAGCCAGGCATCTCAGAATATTGCGTTTGACACCATAGTCAATGGTGACAACATGGAAGCCATGTTCTGTATTTTTACCATAACCCTCCTTCCAGTCCCAACCCTTTTCATCCCAGCCATATTGGTCAGCTGTTGTCACCTCCTTAGCAAGGTCAGCCCCGTCAACACCGTTCCAGCCAGCTGCCAGTTTCTTTAGTTTTTCCAGGTCAAACTGACCTTTTTTATCATGGGCAATCACTGCATTGACCATACCCTTTTCGCGGATATGTGCTGTAAGGGCGCGGGTGTCTATATTAGACATGGCAATAATGTTCTGCGACACCAGCCAGTCACTGAAATGTTGGTCAGAGCGGTAGTTTGAGGGTTCAGAAACGGGCGCACGAAAAATCGCACCCCGCACTACAGTCCCAGAAGCAGTATTGCTGGTCTCGGTATCTTCCGTGTTAGACCCAACATTACCAATATGGGGGAAGGTAAAGGTGATGATCTGTTCAGCATAGGAGGGGTCTGTCAAAATCTCCTGATAGCCCGTCATGGCCGTGTTGAAACAGATTTCGCCCACTGCTTGACCTGTTGCCCCGCAGCCTTGTCCCCTGATCACGCTGCCGTCAGAAAATACGATAACAGCTGTATCGGTTGTTTTTTTCCACTGTAAAACAGTAGTTTCTTGCTGAAACATTTAGACATACCTAGTAAGAGACTGTAACTGATGAAAGCCAAAACAGGAAAAACACAGATTTTGTACCATGCCAGATTGCCCGAAACCAATGAAACCGTAAAGGAATAAAATCCAGGCCAACGCCATTTTGGGCAAAGCTAGGCGATCATATCCTGATGGTCAATGCAGAACACTAACTAATTTTAACTTTGCAGTGACTTTTTTAGACTAGGCTTAAAAATAAGCAGATTTGATCCTGTTTTGATTTTGTCAAAAATCTTGGGTCGGTATTGTCTGGAAGCGGTTTATTAGCAAAAAAAGAGAATAATCATGAGAGAAAAGATCAATTCCGCTTTAAAGGAAGCCATGAAGCAGAAAGAAAAAGTGAAATTATCCACTTTACGGCTGATTATGGCAGCTATCAAAGACAGGGATATCGCCATCAGGGCTGAGGGCAAGGAGGCTGTTTCAGACGAACAAATTCTGGAAATCATGTCTAAGATGGTCAAGCAACGCCGAGAATCCATCAAGATATATGAAGAGGCAGGACGACTTCAGTTGGCCCAACAAGAACAGAGTGAGATTGATGTTATCTCAGGTTTCATGCCTGAGCAAATGTCTGACGATGAGATAAAGGCCGCCTGCGAGACCATCATAAAAGAGCTGGGTGTATCTGGCCTGAAAGATATGGGCAAGACTATGGGTGCGCTGAAGGGGAAATATGCTGGCAGCATGGACTTTGGCAAGGCCGGAAAATTTGTCAAGGAACTGCTGGTCTAAGGAACTCGCCTTTTTTGTGATCTGGAATTACAAAGGCTTGTCCTTGAGCGTGTCACAGCTGTCATATTGGAAGCCAATAATTCTGGTGTGATTGGCATTGGCTCTGACATAGAGCGAATTACGTCGCTCTACAGGCAATTCGGCAAGATAGGTTATGCGGTAGACATCTCCGCCAAGGTCATAGACTCTCCACTGGCGTGTCTGTCCTAGGTCATAGTCTGATGGCCATGATACTGCGCAAGGCCTGTGGAAATCATCGTCACGTTGCCAATACTCATCATAAAGGGCATTCATCCGGATGAGGCATTGCTCAACCAAATCCTGGTATTTTTTTGGGGCATTCTTGTCCTGTTGCTGATGAAATTCCTGTTCTGCCAAAAAAAGTTTCTGGAAATAACCCTGGACGAAATTGACAAGGTCCTTGCGCTGAACCTCTTCACCGTCAGCAGCATAAGCCACCGTTTCTGAACTGAACTGGTCTTTAAGACCTTCCTCATAATCACAAAAAATATTGCCAAAGGTCATGAAAATATAACTGCCCTTGACCTGTCCACGGTAAGCCCCAAAAGCATTTTTCATCTTGACAACAAGGGCAGTAAAAAGCCAGGCCTGATGTTCTGACATCGAAGCCAGTTCCTGCAGCAGGACATCATTTTTGCCCTTTAACCCAACCTCCCTCAACACATGTGAATGGGTGCTCAGGTCTTCATGAATGGACTGGTTGGCCCAGGCCCAATGCATTAATTTTTGTGTAATGTCATAGGTACCAATAATCTGGACGGGAGCTGACACTTTCTTGCCATCTGCAAAATAAAAAACAATTGTCTTTTTGGTCTGGTCAATTGACCAGCTGACCTCTTCACCCAACTGCCAGGCTGACCTGTGGGTTTGGGATTTTTGTTCAAGTTCATCCAGACAGGTTGTGATAAAATCAGTCTGGCTCATGTTTTATTGTCCATTTCAGTACATGTTTGGGAAACAGGGCAGGACACCCAGTTTCACAGGATATACAGATAAAAAGTTTCAGCGCATTATTTTTTCAATTGATATTTATATTACCCAAAAAACTGGTACAGTCGAGAGGGAAATCAGTCAGAAGTTTTCCCAAACTCATTTTAGGGTCAATGAACAACCATGTTTTATGACACATCACTGCTTGATGACATCAGGGCTAGATTGCCTGTATCCCAAGTTGTCGGGCGCAAGGTCAGGCTGACACGCCATGGCAGGGAATATACCGGGCTTAGCCCGTTCAAGTCTGAAAAGACACCATCCTTTACAGTAAATGACCAGAAGGGGTTTTATCACTGCTTTGCCACAGGTGCCCATGGTGACATTTTCAAGTTTGTCATGGAAACAGAAGGGCTCAGTTTCAAGGAAGCTATTGAAAGCCTGGCTTCTGAGGCAGGGGTGCAGTTGCCAGAAGAAACCAGGGAACAAAGGAAACAGGTCAAGAAACGTGATATCCTGTTGCAAATCAGTGAACAAAGTTGCCAGTTTTTTGAGCAACAGCTAAGGGGTGATGCCGGTGCGCAGGCACGTCATTATCTACAGCAAAGAAATCTGGAAGCTGGTGACTGCCAAAAATTTCGCATAGGCTACGCCCCTGAAACCAATAATCCGCTCAAGTCCTGGCTGCTCGAAAAGGGTTTCTCTGAACAACATATGCTTGATGCAGGAGTTTTGGGAGCCAGCACCAAAAATAAGGGGCAGACCTATGATCGTTTCCGCAACCGCATAACTTTTGCCATTACCGACCTGAAAAAAAATGTCATTGGTTTTGGGGCAAGGGCACTCGATGCCAGCCAGAAAGCCAAATATCTCAATTCGCCTGAGACAGACCTGTTCCATAAAAGTACAGTCCTGTATAACGGCGCATCCGCACGGCAGGCTGCCTTTGAAAGAAAGCAGGTCATTATTGTCGAGGGCTATATGGATGTGATCCGTTCCGCACTCTGTGGTTTTCCAAATACAGTTGCGCCAATGGGTACAGCCCTGACACCAAACCAGCTCCAGTTGCTATGGCGTTTCGCCCCTGAACCAGTTCTGTGTTTTGATGGGGACAGTGCAGGGGTCAAGGCAGCAATGCGCGCCATGGAAATGGCACTGCCCAAGCTCATTCCCGGCCATAGCCTGCGTTTTGCCTTTTTGCCTGAAGGACAGGACCCTGATGACTATATCGCCAGACATGGCCAGGAAGCTTTCGCAAAAATTATCCAGGACTCTCGGTCTCTGATTGATGTGTTCTGGTCTCATCATATCGGACAGGGGCGGTGGGATACCCCTGAAAGCAAGGCGCAGCTGGAACAACACATCCAGTCTGCCCTTGGTGAAATAGGGGATCAGTCCGTTAGGACGTATTACCAAAGGGATATTAAAAACAGGATATACCACTATTGGCGCAAGATTGAACAGGAACGCTGGGCGCAGGAACGGGCAAAAAGTTATGCCAATAAGGGAACATTCCAGCTGGGCAGGTTTGGCAACAGGAAAACAAGCACAAAATTTGCATCACCAGGTAAAGGGTTGTTGGCCAGTGCGCTGCTACAGGATACCGCCATCAGTAACCCCTTGTTACAACGTGAAACACTCCTGATAGGATGTATGCTCAGCCATAGCTGGCTGATAGACAGTTACTTTGAAGAAATTTCAGGGCTGGCCTTCCGAACAACAGGCCTGGATCAGTTAAGAACAGCTATTTTAGAAATTTATATGATGGAAAACGGAAATGACACACTTGACAGTGGACATTTTCATCATCATCTGAAAGAAATAGGGTTCGCTGAACAGATTGAAAAAACAGGCCGTGTTTTGAGCCAGCGTCCAGAGCCATATCTGAGCCAGGATGCCCCACAAGATTTTGTGGAACAGAGCTGGCTACAGCTTATGGCACTGCAAAGGCAGGGAACGAACCTTGAGCAGGAGCAGGAACGTGCACAGCAAAGATTGTTACAGGATAATACAGAAGAAAACTTTGAACGTCTTAACCTGCTGAAATCCCAAGATATTCATTTGGAGGCAGGGCGGAAGGAAGTATCTGGAAATAAAGAGATTGATGATGATTTTTTGCAAAAAATATTGGATCGTGTAGAGGCAAAAAATTCGGGAAAATAGGTGTTTTCCAGGAATTTTATAGAAACATACTGAATTATTATCAGGGATGGGCTATATTGGCGAATCAATAGTCTTAGTAAATGCTCGGACAAGCCTTTACTCACTTGCTAAAATAGCCAGATCGGGGCATAAACAATGAGACCACCACCCTGGACAACATAACATGACAAGGCAGCCATTTATCCAGATTGCCCTGGCGCATGGTGATACTGCAAGAATAGCGCAAACTGTTATAAAAGCAAGAACGGAATTTCAAAGTCTCTAACAAATGCATTTGTTACGTTTATTAAAAATATCAAACTGGATAAATTCTGGGACTGCCTGCCAGCGTTGAGAATTTATTTTTTAAGGAAAACCTTCTTATGGCTACGAAAGCTAGTACTGAAAAACAGGATAAAGCAACTGACCAGCAGGATGATCCCCAGGACAAGCCTGTCATTGATATGTCTAAAAAGGGTGTGAAAAAACTTCTGAAAACCGCAAAGGCCAGGGGTTATGTCACCTATGACGAGATCAACCAGCTCCTGCCTGAGGGGGAAGCCTCTTCTGAAAAGATAGAGGACATGATGTCGATGTTCTCTGAGATGGGTCTCAATGTCATTGAGGCTGAAGAAGCTGAGGAAGAGACAGAAACATCAGCCTTGGCTGTTGTCGAAAAAAAGACAGGCAAAGCTGTTGCCAAGACAGGAAAGAGCACGGGTGCAGGCGAGCGTACAGATGACCCTGTTCGGATGTATCTGCGTGAGATGGGTTCTGTTGAACTTCTTTCACGTGAGGGCGAGATTGCAATTGCCAAACGGATTGAGGCAGGCCGTGAGGCCATGATTTCAGGGCTCTGTGAAAGCCCGCTGACATTCCAGGCAATTATTTTCTGGCATAATGAACTGGTGGAGGAAGAAATTCTGCTGCGGGACATTATTGACCTTGATGCAACCTATGCAGGGCCTGACAAGAAAAAACCGGAAAGCAATATCGGTGAAGAGAAAGACGGCAAGGTTATTGTGCCGCCAAGTCCTGGGCCGCGCGAGACAACCACCAAGACTGTCAATGGTGAGAGTGAAGACATTGACGAGGATGAAGATGATGAGAACACCCTTTCGCTGGCAGCTATGGAGGCTGAGCTAAAACCCAAGGTTCTGGAGATCTTTGAAAAAATTTCACTGAACTACCAGACCATGCGTGTTTTTCAGGACAAGCTGGTGGAGGCTAAACTTGCTGGCGGTTCACTGTCTGCCGAAGAAAACAAGGCCTATAAGAAAATACGCACACAGATCATTAAGGATGTCAAAAGCCTCAGCCTGAACAATAACCGTATTGAGGATCTGGTTGAACAGCTCTATATCATCAACAAGCGGCTGATTGGACAAGAAGGTCGCCTGATGCGTCTTGGTGACCGTTATGGCGTGTCGCGCAAGGACTATCTCAAGGAATATTATAACCATGAGCATGATGCAGAATGGATTGAACGGGTCTCCAAGCTGAAAGGCAAGGGCTGGAAGAAGTTTACTGAAAATGAAGGCAGCACCATCCGCAAGATCCGTAGTGACATCCAGGAACTGGCTGGTGAGGCAGGGGTGGTGATCTCTGAATTCCGCCGGATTGTAAAATATGTCCGCAAGGGTGAACGCGAGGCCAAATATGCCAAGAAGGAAATGGTTGAGGCCAACCTGCGCCTTGTGATCTCGATTGCCAAAAAATATACCAATCGCGGCTTGCAATTCCTCGACCTGATCCAGGAAGGCAATATCGGCCTGATGAAGGCCGTTGACAAGTTTGAGTACAGGCGTGGCTACAAGTTCTCTACCTATGCCACATGGTGGATCAGGCAGGCCATTACCCGCTCAATTGCTGACCAGGCACGGACCATCCGTATCCCTGTGCATATGATTGAGACCATCAACAAGATTGTTCGCACCAGCCGTCAGATGTTGCATGAGATTGGCCGTGAGCCATCCCCTGAAGAACTGGCTGCCAAGCTGAACATGCCGCTGGAAAAGGTGCGTAAGGTACTGAAGATTGCCAAGGAGCCAATCTCCCTTGAGACCCCGATTGGGGATGAGGAAGACAGCCAGCTTGGTGATTTTATTGAGGACAAGAACGCTACCCTGCCGATTGATGCGGCGATCCAGCAGAATTTGCGCGCCACCACCACCCGTGTGCTGGCCTCGCTGACACCGCGCGAGGAACGTGTTTTGCGGATGCGGTTTGGCATTGGCATGAATACCGACCACACCCTTGAGGAAGTGGGGCAACAATTTTCTGTGACCCGTGAGCGTATCAGGCAGATCGAGGCCAAGGCATTGCGCAAACTCAAGCACCCAAGCCGCTCCCGCAAACTGCGCAGCTTTTTGGACAGCTAGAGCATAATGAAGACAAGTCGAATCTGCTTGTCTGGTTAAAGTATGCGACCAATAAGGACTCTGGAGCAAAAAATGATCGAGATTAAATGCATTTTGCTCTAGACGGATAGGCATTAATGGTGGGCAGGCCTTTGTCTTTGTCCTCCAAAATGTATTGCTGGAGGAGGTATAGGATGGGCTTACAACACTATAAACATCCTGTACTGTTCTATAGTTTGGCAACGGTTATCCCTTGGGTCTTTTGGTTTGCAGCAGCATATATCAGCCATCATAGTACACGACTCTCTTCAGGCTAAAGCCTTTTGGACGGGCTGTTTTTTCGTTTGTGGGGCTAGGAACTTTTTAAGCAGGCGGATTGCTTCATCTTTTTGGTGCATGAGCAATTGCCGTAATTTATCAAGCCCAT
>JAJRRF010000216.1 GCA_024279735.1 Alphaproteobacteria bacterium | reverse complement strand
TTGGGCGCAAATTTCACGGCGTGGATACCGCATTTCTGCGGTATGACAGTGATAGAGTGTCGTATGGTGTGTACTATGATAGTTCGCTATACGCCCATTTCTGTGCCTTGAAGAGAAACAAAATTGCCGCGCAAAATATCAGCACTTATTTTTGCAGGTGTCCTTAGTTATGGTGTGTCAGGCATCCAGATATGGATTGCAAGATCTTCGTCTTGCAATGACAAAATTTAGGAGTAGTTGTGTTATATTATCCCAAGCTGCAATTATCCAAAGATAAGTCGGACAGCAGTGCAGCCCATGTGGCATCCAAGCCCTGCACTTTCGTTTTTTCAAAATGTCTGTTTGTTTTTCGTGATTTTTCCCAATAATAGAATACTTTGCCTTGCAGTAACATCATGGTATGGATCCCGCATTTCTGCGGGATGACAGTGGGGGAGATGGGAAGCAATATATAAAAAAAGGGACACCTAAATGGATGCCCCTTAATTTTCATCAGGCTAGCACTGCGGTTTACACGCAACCCGTAGGTTTTGGCAGGCCGCCATATTTTGTGATTGGCTTCATTGGGCCTGTGTTCCAGTCGGAAAACAGTACCTTTTTGTCAATGCCAATATATTTTGCAAATTTGCGGATTGGTGGCACGATATTGTTTTCATTATAATAGTCACGGGCCTTTTCAATCTGTTCCCACATGCTCTCTGTGAGGGTATAGTTATCAGCTTCAGCCATGGCCTTGCCAATCTCAAGCGTCCAGTTTTCCATATCTTTGAGATAGCCATCGCCATCACGTTCCGGAATTTCTACCATTTTTACATCTCTCATTTTGGTGATATCGTTTGTCGTGTTGTCAGGCCAGCCCATGGGTGTTTCTTGGGGGAGGGAGTGGGCTGACTCCATATAGACCTGTTTCCAGAACTATGACAACCTGTCATTTAATGCAAAACTATAATCTTGAGTAAATTTGTCAAGTAATTTATCCAGGTTGCGGATAGTTTTCATCCTGTACTTGATCTTGGGGCGGGGCTGTCTGTAATGTGGAAAAGGTTAAGCCGTATAATATGGCTGTTGCAAGGGGCGTGTGATGGGTGATGATGAGCAGCAGGGTCTGTTTGACAATGCGCCAAAGGAGACGGCTGAAATTCAGCTAAAAGGCACAATTGAGCGCATTACCTTTCACAATGAGGAGAACGGCTATTGTGTTTTGCGGGTCAAGACGGAAGAGCGTGAGCAGGTCACCATAACGGGACACAGTAATGATGTTTCGGAAGGCATGAGTCTGGTTGCGACCGGAAAATGGGTGACAGACAGTAAATATGGCAAGCAGTTCCAGTCCCGCCAGCTGCAAATGGTACAGCCTGACAGCAAGGAAGGCATTGAAAAATATTTGTCTTCAGGCCTGATTGCGGGCATTGGCCCGTCCTATGCCAAAAAGCTGATGAAGGCTTTTGGGGTCAATGTATTTGACGTGATTGAGAAAAGTCCCCGTGACCTGCTGGAGATTGACGGCATTGGTCCTAAACGCCTCGACCAAATTATCGCGGCCTGGGAAGAGCAAAAATCTGTCCGTGACATCATGGTGTTTTTTCATGGCCACGGTATTGGTACCAACCAGGCTGTACGGATTTACAAGGCTTATGGTGACAATGCGGTTGAGATGATCAAGGAAAACCCCTATCGCCTGGTGCGTGATGTACGTGGCATTGGCTTTCGCACAGCTGACCAGATTGCAGGCAAGATGGGGATCAGCAAAAATTCCCTGCTTCGGGCGCGGGCAGGTCTGTCCCACGCATTGCTGGAGGCGATGGGCAGCGGCCATTGCGGCCTACCCAAGGCGGAACTGATGGAACTGTCGCGCAGGCTTTTGGGCATTGATACGGAACTTCTGGAACAGGGTCTGGCGATTGAACTGCTGGAAGGGGCTGTGATGTCTGGCTCTTTTGGCACAGCAACAGGGAGAGCAACAGGGTCTGCCATGGGCGAAACTGAAGGCGAGGAAGGTATCTTCCTGGCCTCCTTGTTTCAGGCCGAGAATGATATTGCCATAGCCATGAAACAGCTGGTACAGGGCGGCGTGCCCTGGCCGCAGCTGGATGCGGAAAAGGAAATTGCCAGGGTAGAGACCAGGATTTCCTTTGAACTTGCCCCCAGCCAGCACAAGGCGGTCGAGCAGTCGCTGACCTCCAAGGTGATGGTGATAACAGGCGGCCCAGGGGTCGGCAAGACCACCATCGTCAACTCTATCCTGGAAATATTGTCCTTCCAGACCTGTGACGGCGATGACCTGAAAATAAAGCTGTGTGCGCCAACAGGGCGGGCGGCGCGGCGGATGTCGGAAACCACCAAAATGCCTGCCAGCACCATTCACCGCCTGCTAGAGGCCGATGCCAGCACGGGCGGCTTTCGCTATAACGCTGAGCGCAGGCTGGAATGTGACCTGCTGGTGGTCGATGAATGCTCTATGGTGGATGTCCGTCTGATGGAAGCCCTGACAGCTGCCTTGCCGCAACATTGCGCCCTGCTTCTGGTTGGGGATACAGACCAGTTGCCCAGTGTCGGGCCTGGACAAATTTTGGGTGATGTGATTGACAGCGGCGTTGTGCCTGTGATCCGTCTGACCGAGATTTTCCGCCAGGCGCAAGAAAGCCGGATCATTCTCAATGCCCATAAGATTAACTCTGGCGAGATGCCCGACCTTGCCATGCCAGAGGGCGAGAGTGATTTCTTCTTTGTCAGCGCGGGGGACAGTGCAACTGCCCTTAAAAAGATAACAGAGCTGATTACCAAACGCATTCCGCAAAAGTTCGGGCTTGACCCCGTGCGGGATATTCAGTTGCTTGTCCCGATGAACCGGGGCGACCTTGGCACAAAAACCCTGAACGGCGCGTTGCAAAAGGTGCTGAACCCCAAGGCGCAGGAAGAAGACGCAATTTCCCTGACCCGCTTTGGCTGGACGTTCCATGAAGGGGACAAGGTGATGCAGATTGTCAATAATTATGACAAGGATGTCTATAACGGCGATACGGGCTATGTGCTGTCGATTGATGACGAGGAACAGACACTGGAGGCCGAGTTTGACGGCAACAAGATCACCTATGCCCACCAGGAACTGGAAAGCCTGGTGCTGGCCTATGCGGTCACCATCCACAAGTCGCAGGGTTCTGAATATCCCGTTGTCCTGATCCCGCTGACCACCCAGCATTACCCCATGCTGCAAAAGTCCCTGCTCTACACCGCCGTGACACGCGGCAAGCAGCTGGTGATGATTATCGGCCAGGAGCAGGCCGTCCGCCAGGCCGTGCAAGGCAAGACCCGCGATGCCAAACGCTGGACCCGCCTCCGTACCCTGCTTGAGGGCAGGTAGGGGGCTTCAATTCATATCTTTCACTATAATTGTAGAGACAGGGCATGCCCTGTCTTGCTTGCCACGAGATAAAACGGTTGTTTTGGCTATATTTTAGACAAGGCATGCCTTGTCTCTACGTTTTAGTCCTGCTTAAAATCCCTAATATCTATGAATTGAATTGCCCTTGAGGGTGGGTAGGGCTTGCCATTTTGTCGCAATCAGATTAAGGTGCGGGAGGAATAACATTACACAAATAATAAAGTTGTTCTTGCTCAAAACGCTTCTGCGGTGTAAAATTGAATCAAATAAGCACCTGCATGAGGAGCACTGACGATGATAAGACAGAGTATATCATTAACCGCACCAAATGACGACTGGCTCAAGGCACAGATTGAAAGTGAAGAATATAGTAGCAAAAGTGAAGTTGTGAATGACCTGATACGGAAAGCACGGGCGCAGCAGGAAGAAATTGAATGGATACGCGCCAAGCTTATCGCCTCAGAACAAGGTGGTTTTATAGACAAAACCCCAGAAGAAATGCTCAACAGTTTCAAAGAAAAAGCCCCGCGCAATGGCGATTTATAGACTTTCAGCCGATGCAGAAGATGACCTGTATCGTATCTGGCTATAAGGGGTTAAAAGCTTTGGTGAAGAACGGGCAGACCAGTATCACAACGCTTTTTTTGAGCGGTTTGATACATTGTCGCAAAACCCTTATTCTTATCCCGCAATTGACCATATCCGCCAAGGTTACAGGCGGTGTGTCTGTGGCACTGACAGTATCTATTACCGCATTGCTGGTGATGATGCTGTTGAGATCATGAATATCCTGGGCAGGCAGGATACAGATAAGCTTTCGTAAGTTTTATCTTTGTGCTGTCTATTCGCATAACCAAACTTATGGAAAATAAGTTCCCTGAGATATGGCTATGCTATTATGAAGGGGCAATATAAATTGTGAATAAATATTATTTATACTTTTATTAATATTAGCCGTACCATATTTATATATATAAATATTGAAGGGACATCCTATCATCATGCAATTTTCTGTTAACCAAATCCCAATCAAAATAGCCCCATGCCCAATACATGAACAGGGCAATTGCATGAAATTTATTGCAGTATTTTCAATGATTTACCTGAGTTTAAAGTTTAATAAACTATGTCCAACAGCAGCAAAACATGCCCAATATAGTCGATTTAGAAGATAGTATAAAATACGAAAAGCATTAAGT
>JAJRRF010000009.1 GCA_024279735.1 Alphaproteobacteria bacterium | reverse complement strand
TTGATAAATAACGATAAAAATAAATCGTTATTTTTAAAACCACTAAAATATGATCATTTTTCCATTAAAAAACAGGATTTTTAGACTGTATTCCGCTTGAAACCGCGTATTTACGTGAAAAAAGAAGCTGGGGAGTTACAATTTCGCGGGAACCAGACAGGCAATGCTCCCCAAAAAACAGTGAGACAAAATGGCAGAGACACCCCGACAGTCCCGCAAGAAATTCTATATCATCCACAACCCAAATAGTGGCAACAGCAAACAAAAACTGTTTCACAAAACCTGTAAACGGCTCGAAAAGGCTGGCGCAGAACTGGAAATTGTCCAGACATCCCGTTTTGGGGAAGGCGCAAAAAAATCAAGGGAAGCTGCTGCCTCAGGCCAATATGATGCAGTCGTTGCGGTGGGCGGAGACGGCACCATCCAGGACATCGCAACTGGGCTGGTCGGCAGCTCAGTTCCCCTGGGCATTATCCCCGCAGGTACCGGCAACGTCTTGGTGCGCGAGCTGGACTATAAGTTTTCCCCTAAATTCGTGGCAGACAACCTTCTGAATGGCCAAGCAAGGAACATTCATGTCGGGCTGGCCAATGACATCCCTTTCCTGTTCGCCGGAAGTGTGGGCTATGATGCTGAAGTGGTGCGCGGCTTTGATGAAAATAATGGCCGCAAGCTGGGACGCGCTGGCTATGCCATCCCAGGTCTAAAAGCCCTTCTCAACACAAAGGGCGGCGGACTGACGGTCACGACTGAAAATGGCATGCAGGAAGCGGACTGGGTGATTGTCACACGGGTGCGGTTTTATGCCTCTGATTTCTTGCTGCGTCCTGAAGCCGATATTGCCAGCGATATTTTCCATGTAGTCCGCTTCAAAGGGATGGGAAAATTGACCAGGATGCGCCAGCTGGTCGGCCTGGCAACCGGACGACTGCCGAAAAACGGCACCGTCTCGTTTGAGACCGCCAAGACTGTCAGCATTGACGGCAATCCAGAAAATTACATCCAGATTGACGGCGAAAGCCTTGGACAACTGCCCCTCACCTTCACCATCCACCCCCAAACACTGCAAGTTATCGCCCCTGCCAGGGCATGACATTCGGCAAAGACCAACAATTTAACGCTATAGAGGGTCTCACGCCCCTCCCCCAAAACAAACATTGTCATTTCAGCGCAAATTTCACGGCATGGATACCGCATTTCTGCGGTATGACAGTGATAGGGTGCCGTATGTTATGTGCTATAGAGTTCCCAATGCGCCCATTTCTGTCCCTTTAAGCTCCCCTGCCAGCCACCAGTGCGCTATAGTCTGCCATCAGGGTTTCTGTCAGCTTGCCGGGAGCAAAACTGTCATCGCTTATGGCTGCAACGGGGGTCACTTCGGCGGCACTGCCCGTCAGGAAGCACTGCTCAAAATCGGCCATCTCCGCTGGCAGGATACGGCGTTCCTGCACCTCAATGCCGCGTTTTTTGGCCAGCCCTATCACTGTCTGGCGGGTGATACCGTTCAGGAAACGGTCAGCAAGCGGTGTATGGATCACGTCACCTTTTATAAAAAACACATTTGCGCCAGTGGCTTCGGCGATATTGCCTTCCCAGTCCAAAAACATGGCATCTGTAAAGCCTTCCGCCTCTGCCTTATGCTTTTCTATCGTACAGATCATATAGAGGCCTGCCGCCTTGGCATGGACCGGGGCAGTCCTGGGGTCAGGGCGGCGATAGTCTGCCAGACGCAGACGCAGGCCTTTCATGCGGTCTTCATGGGAAAAATATTTTCCCATATCCCAGACGGCAACCCCGACATGGATTTTGGTCTGCTGAGCCGAGATAGCCATCATCTCACTGCCGCGCCAGGCGACGGGGCGGACATAGGCATCTGGCATATTATGCGAAGCCACAAGATCCTTGCAGGCCTGGTCAATCTCTTCCACGCTATAGGGGATTTCAAACCCCAATATTTTGCCCGAGGCGTGCAGACGTTCATTATGGCGGGTCAGCTCAAATATTTCACCATCATAAGCACGCACCCCCTCAAACACACAGGAGCCATAATGCAGGCCGTGGGTCAGCATATGGGTGGTCGCTTCCGTCCATTCCACCATCTTGCCATTATACCAGATAGTCCCTGCACGTTTATCAAAAGACGGTACTGTCATGATCCTAAATTCCTCTAGTGCAATAGTGCGAGCAAGTTGTGACAACTTGCGGGTTAAGATATGCGTCATTAAAGAGCTAGGGCAAGGTCATCTGACCGAACTTGCTTGAAAATTGTCCTAGACCAAATCTAAAAGCTGCCATTACTGTGTTGCATAGTGAATTGCAAAATGTGAGTATCACAGATACCACACAATTAAAAATAGGTCAATAATACTGACCTATCTTGACCCGAAAAGCGGACCGGTTCCTGTGCCCAAAGATCTAGACCTTCTCACCCAAAAGCTGTCCCCCTCCCAGGCCGAAATGTTGTCATTTGCTGAACTTTTCTTCTTTGCCTACCGAGATTTCATTTCTGAACCTGACAGCATCCTGAAACAATATGGTTTTGGCCGCGCCCACCATAGAGTACTCCACTTTGTCAGCCGTAACCCTGGCCTGCGGGTCAGCGAACTGCTTGATATTCTCAAGATTACAAAACAGAGCCTTGCCCGCATCCTCAAGCAACTGGTTGATGAAAATTTCATAGAACAACGCACCAGTTCTCAGGACAAGCGCGCCCGCTATCTTTTCGCTACATCCAAAGGTCTCGACCTTATGAAGGATCTGATCACCCCCCAGCTGGACAGGCTAAACCAGGCCTTTCAGGACAGCAACCAACAGGACAAAACTTTGCTACAGGATTTTTTTCTACGGATGATTACAGCAGATGAACGCGACCAGGTACACAACCGTATTTTTAAAACGACAGGGGAAACATAATGGCCGATGAAATAAGCGATAATGCCCACCATATCCTTGTTGTCGATGATGACCTGCGGATTGCAGACCTCCTCTCTCGTTACTTACGCAGCAATGGCTTCCGTGTCAGTAGTACCAATGATGCTGCCCAGGCGCGTCATGCCATGACCCACCTGTCGTTTGACCTGATCATTCTTGATGTCATGATGCCTGGTGAAAGCGGTATAGAATTTGCACGTTCCTTGCGTAAAACCAATAGCATCCCGATCATCATGCTGACTGCTCGTGCTGAGGGCGACCAACGGATTGAGGGACTTGAAAGCGGGGTTGATGACTATATGACCAAGCCTTTTGAACCCCGCGAACTGCTACTGCGTATCAAGAACATTCTGCGCCGTCTCAAGGAGAAGCCCAGGCAGGCACTAACAGACAATATCCAGTTCGGTGACTATAGCTTTCACATCTCTCGCGGCGAACTCAGCAAAAATGGAGAGCCTGTCAAGATTACAGAAAAAGAACGTGAATTGCTAAAACTGTTTGCCCAAAACCCAGGCAAAGCCATTCCCCGCCATGAACTTGCCTTTGGCAAGGTTGTCTCTGACCGCACCATTGATGTCCAGATTACCCGTTTACGCCAGAAAATTGAAAAGGATCCAAAAGCCCCCGCCTATCTACAAACTGTTCGCGGCAAAGGCTATATACTGCATCTTCACTAGATTTCCAATACTGACACAGACAGCCTATACTCCCGCAACATCAAAACCCAGATTTTCAGCTGGCTCTTTTGCACTCTGGAGTCGTTCCGCCCTTCTCCCAATGCTAAGGCATTGCAGCGAAGAACGCGCCTATCCAGATCACAAAATTTCTCACCTGAAAAAACTGGGTTTTCACATCGTGTGAGTATATACAAAATTAAGGATGTCTCTCTTTGTAATATTAAACTTTTCCCATTATCCCCTATCAACAGGGGATTTCCCTGCCAAACACAACAGGATTCTTGTCCGTGTCTCCAAGATTAAAAAAATTATCAGGCAAAGCAGCTTCAAAGCCTGCCAGTCTTTGGAAAAAGATGGGGTTTCTCTGGCAAAGCCTCAAGCAAAAGGCTGCAAACCTTGCACCAAAAGGACTTTATGGGCGCACCCTGCTCATCATTATTCTGCCGCTGGTATTGCTACAGATTGTGATGGTGTTTGTCTTTATGGAGCGGCATTGGGATCAGACCACAAAACTTCTCTCGGTTGCCGCCGTCAAGAATATCGCTGCAATTGTTGAGGTCTATGAAAATATTGAAGGCTATAAGGAAAAGCAAAAACTGGCACGTATCGCGCGCGAGACCATGGGCTTTTCCATCCTCTACCTTCCCAAAAAGCCTTTGCCAGCGATCCAGCCAAAACCATTCTTTACTGTCCTGAACAAGACCCTGAGCCAAGAAATAAAGAAACGTATCAACAAACCCTTCTGGCTTGATACAGTGGGGCATTCTAATTTTGTCGAGATCCGTTTCCAGCTCAGTGACATCATCATGCAGGTGATGGTTTCCAGAAGCCAAACATCTGCCTCAAACTCCCATATTTTCCTGGTCTGGATGGTGGGTACTTCCATGGTTCTGCTCGCCGTTGCCCTGCTTTTCCTGCGCAACCAGATCCGTCCAATACTCTCTCTCGCCCAGGCTGCGGAATCCTTTGGCAAGGGACGGTTCTCTGAAGAAAAACTTGTCCCCAAGGGGGCCAGCGAAATCAAGGAGGCCTCAATTGCCTTTATCAGGATGCGGAACCGCATAGAACGCCATGTCGACCAGCGCACAACCCTGCTTGCCGGGGTCAGCCATGACCTAAGGACAATCCTAACCCGCATGAAATTGGAACTTGCCCTCTCTGAAGACCGTGAACAGTCCCGCTATTTGCGCGAAGACATTGATGAAATGTACCATATGCTGGAAGACTATATGGCCTTTGCCAAAGGGGTCGGCACTGAAAACACGAAAAACATTAATATCCGCGCCTTGCTGGAAAAGATACGCCAGGACTCCAAACGTATGGGCAAGCATCTCGACCTCGAAATGAAGGACGGGATTCCTGTCTTTGTCAAGATCCGACCCAATGCCATGAAACGTGCCATCACCAATCTCGTGACCAATGCATTGCGACTGGCGGATAACATCATACTCTCTGCCTTTATCAGCCAGTCTGAACTGGTTATCACCATTGATGACGATGGCCCAGGCATTCCTGAAAAGGAAAGGGAAAATGTATTCCACCCCTTCCACCGGCTGGACGAGGCCCGCAACCAGAATGAGGGCAACTCAGGGCTGGGACTGGCGATAGCCCGTGATATTGCCCACACCCACGGCGGCGACATAACCCTGGATGAAAGCCCCCTCGGCGGCCTGCGCGCCCAGATCAGGATTCCTGTCTGATAATTCACAAAGGGCGCGACTCTTTTTCCAAGCAGCCAAACCCCGTCAGTCTAAGGATTACCATCACTTAGAAAGTAAGATCCCCTTTGTGACTTGGTATAAGATTTGTTATGAGGACTGAAAACAATGGCTCACATCTTTGAAGCCTCTTTAGGATTCTTACAATATCCCCTAACATCACACTGTCATACCGCAGAAATGCGGTATCCATGCCATGAAGTTTGGGCTTGATAACAAAATTTATATTGGATAATGCTGATAATGCACGGCATGAATACCGCGTCAAGGCGCGGTATGACAGTGGTTAGGCTGTGTTGGAAGTCGAATTTAGGCCATTCAAAAGATAGTCATGTACCATACGTCTAAATACCCGAGATTACTCCCGGAATCGGAACGGGGCGTGATCCTTATAAAGTACGACACCCAGCCCGCCGGAACTGTGTTGGCTTATTCTTTTTTCCAACCCTACCGCACGCTCCTTTGACATCACATAGGTCTTCAGGCCGCACAGATTGGTGATTTTTCCTGAAACTGTATGGGCAGCCACAGTTTTTCCGTCCGCGCCCCTTTCCATGACCACCACAGAGACCCTGAAGCGTTCCCCGCTGAGCGGCCGAAACTCTTTCAGGACAAAGTGGCCCCAGCCTTATTGTCTTGACCCCGCCCCCATTCCTGTCCAGAACCTTGATTGTCTGGATACCGTCGCGCTCCCCTATCCGGTAAAGTGATACAGTAAAACGGGACATAGGGGTAAAGGGCTGACTCTTGGCAGATTCCACATAGTTCAGCACCGAATTCACCACAACCCTGATATTTTTCCCTTTATAACGGTTTGGAAGCGTTATAGTCAGGGGCAACAAGCTGTTGCCTGTATCCCCGACATGGATAGAAATTTCGCCCTTCTCAAGCGCAGACATGTCTGGGACAGCAAAATGCTTGCGGTAATAACCCTCTTCCTTAACAGGCCTGTTCTTCATGCCCTCAAGGGCAGTTACCGAAACACCAGGACAACAGCAGGCCTCTGCACGCCCAGCAGAAAAGCCAGTAAGCAGCACCACAGGCAACAAGCTTCTTGCCAAAATATTGCAAACAATCCCCATAATGCGTCCTTCCTGACCAGACAGGCAACTGCCTCCAAAACTATATCACCGGAATCGCTGATGCCCCGAACAAATAGGGATGCAGCAGGACAATCACAATATACAGCACCACCCCAATCACAACAGCCAGAATGTCATGGGAGCTTTTGGCCTCAAAGTCCTGGTAAGGGACACGTTCATTCTCGGTAAAGATATCCAGCAGGGAATATAGCAGGAAACTGCCAAACAGCAACACACTCGCCCAGTCGCCATTGGCAAACAGGTGACCAACAGCCCACAGCGCAACCCCGACTGACATAGGGTCTTTCAGAGCCAGCCGCATCCGTCCCTGCAAATGACTCGAGGACAGGGCAATCAGTGCCAGCACCATAAAGATAATATTCAGCTTAGCCCCCCAGCTTGGCGGGACATACATGTCATAGAATCCTGCACCGCTATAGCCCCATATCGCAATCACCAGGCCAACCACAGAAAGCAGGGAAAAAAACATCTTATAACCGCTCTCTCCCATAGAAGAGACAAGCCCTGCCCGGCTGTCAGGAAAGGCCGGAACCATATGAATGCCAAAAAAGATCAGTAGCCCGAAAACAAGAGTACCCATTATTTATTTCTCCATAGTATTGGCCAAGGCCAAATATGTTTGCAGTTCTGTAAAAAACATACCTAGCCAGAACACAGAATTACACGGCAGGTTGATTCAAATTACCGACTGGTCTTGAGTATAGACGTGATCTCCAGGAACTGACTACATTTTTTTTGACTTTATCATCATCCATTGCACCAGCCCGCCCAAACTTCATATTCCGCACACCGCAAAAAAATATTTGTAATTCACAAACACCCTGACCATATACCTTACTATACAGAGCCAAACAGGCAGGATCTTTTTGCCGGACACTGCGTTTTATCAAACCTGGGGGTATCAATTGATGTTTATCAATCCAGAATACTGATTGCCATAGATATCAAAAATAGCTTATGTAGGGGCTGCGACAAAAATACTTAATCGCTACCCTTGATAAAAACTGCTAATGCATATATATTCGCATTATTGAATGTTTATAAAACTGAACGCGTTTTTATGGGTGGATATGATGGATACCATGACTGTGACTCAACTTCCGACTGATATGACATCTGCTGATGCCCATGCCCTTTTGACTGATGACAAAATCACCATTATTGATGTCAGGACACCAATGGAATGGCAGCGGACAGGCCTTGCTGAAAAGGCACTGACTGTCTCGACCCAGGATTCTGCCTTTATGGACAAGCTTAGCGAGGCCGTAGGCGGTGATACAACGAAACCAATTGGCCTTATTTGTGCAACCGGCAACCGTTCTGGCATGGTTCAGAGATATTTACTGCAAAATGGCTACAGCAATGTCAGTAATATATCTGACGGCATGATGGGAAATTTTGCAGCACCAGGCTGGATTCGCTCCAACCTGCCCCTCACACCCTATGAGGGATAGTTTACTTCAGGCAAGACATGGTTCGGATATACTTCCTCCCTCATGATCCAAGCCAATTTTTCGCCTGAAACCTGGCCCCGTCCATCTCCTTGATGAACGGGGTCTTTTTTGACAGTCTTACAACTCCAGCAAGCTGTTACAGTCAATCGCCTGCCCCAAATGGTCTGCCAAACCATCAAGCGTCTGCCCGACCTCCTGGCCATAAGCCAGCGAAGAACCTACATCTGCGCCCAACATTTCCAGAAAGCTGGCACGGAACCAGTCATCCGCAAACAGGCCGTGGACATAACTCCCCATCACCTTGCCATCCCCGGACTGCGCCCCGTCCTTGCCGCCATCCGTATCAAACAGTGGCCTCTGGCAGTCCGGCCCCGAAGTTTGTCCAATATGTATCCTGTAGCCTCTGGTCTGCACCCCAAAGCCTATATGCCGCGCAGTGACCTGCTCCAGCCTTTTTCTGCCTGTCAGGATGGTCTCAATATCCAGCAGCCCCAGGCCTGCCATACTGCCTGGCTTGCCCTCAAAGCCTTTTGGGTCATGAAGACTGTTGCCCAGCATTTGGTAGCCGCCGCAAATGCCCAGCACCTTGCCCCCACGCCGGATATGCCCCAAAATATCTGTGTCCCAGCCCTGCTGCTTTACAAAGGCCAAATCATTTAGCGTTGATTTTGATCCTGGCAAGATCACCAGGTCGGCATCACCGCGCACCACCTCGCCGCCGCTGACCATCCGTAAGGAGACAGCTGGCTCCAGCCTGAGCGGGTCGAGGTCATCAAAATTGGCTATATGGGGCAGTTTTAGCACATCAATTTTCAAGGTCGCGCCAGGCTTTGCTTCAGAGGACAACAGGCCAAGAGCATCCTCGGCAGGCAGTTTGTGGGCATCGCCAAACCAGGGAATAATCCCCAAATTCTTCCAGCCTGTCTGCTCCCCAATCATCTTTGCACCGCTTTCAAACAGCACAGGGTCACCGCGAAACTTGTTGACCAGAAACCCCTTGACCTGCTGCCTTTCCTCCTTTGGCAATAAAAGGTGCGTACCTGTCAGGGAGGCAATCACCCCGCCCCTGTCAATATCCCCGACCAGCACAACCGGAACATCGGCAGCCAGGGCAAAGCCCATATTGGCAATGTCCCCCTCACGCAGATTAACCTCTGCCGGAGAACCTGCCCCCTCAACAATCACCAGGTCAGCCCCTGCTTTCATCCGCTCAAAACTGTCCATCACCACAGGCATCAGCGAGGCCTTGATCCTGGTATAGTCCTGCGCCCTGAAATTTTGTCGCGCCTGCCCCTGAACCACCAGCTGCGCCCCGACCTCGCTGGAGGGCTTGAGCAAGACAGGGTTCATATGGACGGAGCTTTCGACCCCGCAGGCCATCGCCTGAAGAGCCTGCGCCCTGCCAATCTCGCCGCCATCCGCCGTGACAGCGGCATTGTTCGACATATTTTGCGGCTTGAACGGACGCACTGTCATGCCCTGCCTGGAAAACAGGCGGCACAGGCCAGCAACGATCATCGACTTGCCTGCATCAGAGCCTGTCGCTTGGATCATCAAGGTCTTGCATTGGGGGAATGTTGAAACCATAAATCAGCCAGCCACAGGTAAATAAAAACAAATAGTCAAAAATATTTAAAAAGGGTAACAACCAGTCCGCCCTTGTATATTGATACAAATCAGCTATGGTGAAGAGATACATACATAAGCCGTCTTAAAAAGCAGACTGTGCATAGCCCCCCATCCGCTTTTAAGTGAAGACCACATGGTACAGCATAAATCCAGAAAAAAACAGGCACATTTTTTCTGCCCTTTATGCTTTTGCTAACGGATTACTGTCTATGTCAGATTCTTTTATCAGGCGTATCTTTCGCTTCAAGAAGATAAACTATACCAAGGTTGGCAGTTTTAAAAATCACTGCATCAAGGATATGGTGATTATCCTTGAGCCCCAATCTTTTGAGATTACCCTCAGTGCTGACCAGGGCTTTGACCTGCTGGTTGAGGAGGGTGAGGAGGCCATGCCGCTTGATGTGGTCTATCATGAGGAAAATGGCCTACAAGTCTCCCCAACCGCCGAGTTCCCGCCAAACTGGCGCATCCGCTTTGAGGGCGAGGTGCTGGAAGTGGACTATATCATGAAGCTCGACGATTTTATCAAGGTTGAGGGGTAGGCTAGACTACGCTGGTGCGATTCATAATATAGGATGCAAGCTATCTGGCCTATTCCTGTTCCCACTCTCATCCCACAGCCCCATGCGGGATTCATGTCATGAAGGATGCCACAGTCACGAAGCCGATTTTAAGACAGACAAACTGAGGCTCTGCCCCCTTTCCCGACCTGTTCCTGCTGACAATGCACGGTATGGATACCGCATTTCTGCGGTATGACAGTGGATTTTTATTTCATTGTGGGGTGTAGCATTCTGGCCTATAACGCCTTTCTTTTTTCGCATAGGCTGTGCACAAGACACCATAATTTCCAAAACCAGAAGCCCTGCCCATGACCCGCAAAAAAGTCCCTAACCGCAACAAGGCCGCCACAGCTTCCGCCCAAAACCCCCAAGGCAAAACCCCTGCCCCAACCCATCAGAAAAAGCCCTTTGGTCGCCAACTGGCAGATTTCTTACCGCTGCTGCCAGCCGAACAAGAACTGCTGAACGCGGTCGCAATCGGTGAAATGTGCTGGCTGTGCGATGAGAATAACCCTGTACGCCCAAAGGAAAAGACCAAAGATAACGAGACCAGGGCAGACTTCATCCGCTTCCTCGCCTTGGGCGGTGATGATGATGTGTTTGTGCATGAGACTGGAATTTGTCTCGCAGGTGCTTACATTCAAAATGAATTAAATCTTATCAGTTGCAATGTCAGTTCTGGTCTCATAATAATCTACACTGCTTTCCAAAACAAATTATCATTTACACAATGTAGCATAAATAATCTAAACTTATCTTCAAGCTCATTTGATCACCTTGAAGCAAGCCATATAAGCTTAAAAAGTAATCTAATATTAAAAGATGTAGTTTGCGAATTCATCCACCTTAAAAATGCAACCATCATTGGTTCATTATATCTTCAAGGGGCGAAGTTGCGAGGATATGACAGCCTAGATACTTTAAATTGTGATAGTCTTACTGCCGAAGGATATATTTTTCTGAGCCATCACTTTAAGGCAACTGGAACAATTAGTTTTATCGGGGCTATTATCCGTAAAGATTTTATTTGTATCAATAGTACATTCAATAATCCAAATAATATAGCGCTTAATTGTCAGGCTATAGTAATAGATGGGTCTCTTTTTATGAGACGCCCCTTCAACAGTGAAACGCAACACTCAGCCTGCGTCTCTTTGAGAAGACCTCATGTGGTGTCTTGTAGTCCAGGATTTTTCTTGGCCTGTGGTTGATCTTGCGCTCGACCTCCTGAACCTGCTCATGAGACAGTTTA
>JAJRRF010000215.1 GCA_024279735.1 Alphaproteobacteria bacterium | reverse complement strand
CGAAAATCCAACGAACACCTGCTCAAAACCTTTTCTTCCATGTTAGGTTTTGAGTTGAACTCCATTAAATCACAACCTGAATTCAAGAAGCTGTGTAACTACGGGACTATAGCAGCATGAAACTGTCCAAACTATTGTTAACAATAAGGAGAGTTTGGGGAAGAAATAATGCCTATATTTCTTCTTTTTATGGTACAAATGGTAAGTTCAGACTTTTAGGAAAATATTGTACAGTTTTATTTTTTCTTTGGTAAAACTTGGTATTGTTGCCAGGACTGCTTACATAGAAGACTATACACATATCTTGCCAGGCATCAGTTTTGTATGCTGCAGGATGACTTTAGGATAATGTAGCTTCAGAGAACAGGCATCACCAGGCCTACCGCCAGACAGTTTTTGTCAATCTGGCTTAGGTTTCAGTGTCCTGATTCTTGTGGAGTGAAAGACAGGAACAATCTTATGGATTCCAAATTCCGTAGCTATGCAATCTGGATTATTATCATAATGCTGATGATTGCGTTGGTGAATTTATTCTCCAAACAGGGGATGAATACCCGTGCCGGTAAAATTACATTTTCCCAGTTCCTGAAGGAAGTGGAACAGGGGAAAATTAATGAGGTGACGCTGGCAGGCCAAAATGTAAGCGGCAAGTATAAAGGCAGTGCATTGGGCTTTAAAACCTTTGCGCCAGAAAATGCGAACTTGGTGGAACGCCTTTATAAAAAGGTTGATATTATCAAGGCCAAGCCACCTGAAAACTCACCTTCCCTGTTCTCGATCCTGATCAGCTGGTTTCCCATGTTGCTGTTGATAGCGATCTGGATCTTCTTTATGCGGCAGATGCAGGGTGGTGGCGGCAAGGCTATGGGGTTCGGAAAATCCAAGGCCAAGCTGTTGACTGAGCAAACTGGCAAGGTGATGTTTAAGGATGTTGCCGGGGTTCAGGAAGCCAAGGCGGAGCTGAGTGAAATTGTTGATTTCTTGCGGGAGCCGCAAAAATTCCAGAGACTTGGGGCAAAAATTCCCCGTGGTGCGCTTTTGGTAGGCCCACCCGGTACTGGTAAAACACTGTTGGCTCGTGCTGTGGCTGGCGAATCTGGAGTGCCGTTCTTTACAATTTCAGGTTCTGATTTTGTTGAGATGTTTGTTGGTGTCGGTGCAAGCCGTGTCCGTGACATGTTTGAACAGGCCAAGGCTAATGCACCCTGTATTATCTTTATTGATGAAATTGATGCTGTTGGCCGTCACCGTGGCGCGGGTATGGGCGGCGGTAATGATGAGCGTGAACAGACACTGAACCAGCTTTTGGTTGAGATGGATGGTTTTGAGGAAAATGAAAATGTTATCCTGATTGCTGCAACGAACCGTCCTGATGTGTTGGACAAGGCCTTGTTGCGTCCTGGCCGTTTTGACCGTCAGATTACAGTGCCAAATCCAGATATTGGTGGCCGTGAGAAGATTCTTAATGTGCATATGAAAAAATTGCCGCTTTCCCCAGATGTGAAACCAAAAGTGATTGCACGCGGTACACCAGGCTTTTCTGGAGCTGATTTGGCAAATTTGGTAAACGAGGCTGCCCTTTTGGCCGCGCGTCGTGATAAAAATCTGGTGACGCAGCGTGATTTTGAGGATGCCAAGGACAAGGTGATGATGGGGACTGAGCGTAAGTCCATGATCATGAGTGATGAGGAGAAGGAAAACACAGCCTATCATGAGGCGGGTCATGCGATTGTCGGGATGCATATGCCAGGTCATGACCCTTTGCATAAAGTGACGATTATTCCCCGTGGCCAGGCTTTGGGCATGACAGTCAGTTTGCCTGAGACAGAACGTCATGGTTATACCCTGCAATATTGTGTTGCCAACCTGGCCTCTCTCTTTGGGGGGCGTGAGGCAGAGATTGTCCATGGTGGTGAAGAGATGGTGACGAATGGGGCTACAGGCGATATTCAGCAGGCAACCAGAATGGCACGCGCCATGGTGACAGAATGGGGAATGTCTGAAAAGTTGGGTCGTGTACGCTATAGTAATGAGCAGGAAACGGGAAATTTTATTTCTGCCGAGACATCCAAGCTGATTGAGGATGAAATTCGTGGCCTGATTGAAACTGGAGAGCAGACTGCCAAAAATTTGTTGGATAAATATAGGGATGATCTCCATACGTTGGCACAAGGTTTGTTGGAGTATGAAACTTTGAGCGCGGCAGATGTGAAGGCTTTGCTGAAAGGTGATAAGCCAGTGCGCGAAAGTGATGATGACGGTAGCAGCAATATCTCTGCGGTGCCCAGTGCTGGGCATTCGGCTTCCCCTCCTAAAAGTGAGGGATTAGAGCCCCAACCCTCATAACCAGGGTTCTTAGGTTTTTTAAATATTAGAGAAAGGGCTGCTGACGTATTTCGTTGACAGCCTTTTTTTGCGTTATTTTTACGAAACATCAGAGTTCTTTGTGAGCCTATAACCAGCAATCCAATTTCAACTGGCTCTTTTACTCCCTTGTTTGCCTTCTGTTTCTTTTGTAGTGCGGAACTAAAATTTATCTGGGGATTAATGTTAACAATAATATATAATTTTTGGTGATTTTTTCGTTAATATTGTTTCATAGTTGTTCTAAAGCTGGACAGTAACAGGCCTGTCTACGTCCAATCCTTGATCGGCGTAGGTATTATTTTTTCAGTTTATAATTAATATATTGTTTGTTTTCCTGTTTGTATATTGTTATAGGGTATTGCAACCAGTCAGGTTGTTTTTTTCTTATTAAGGGAATAATCCGTCGTGTAGTATGCTGTCTGGGTGTTATTTTTTATAAATTTTTCAGTTATTTTGTGAAGTGTTGAGATAGGAATGGCTCATATATCCCATTTATATCGTCCAAATCATTCTTCTGTGCGTAAAAATCATGTTGTTTCAGAGACAGGTTTTGGGTCGTTTGTAATATTGATTGAAATATTGGTTATATTCATAATCTCTGTGATGACGGGTGCTGTCTACCATTTTGTGACTTATGATGGTGATGTAAACCAATTGGAAAACTATCTGAAGCTGGCTCTTCTTGTCTCCCTTATTTATGTTGTCCTGAATTTTATCTATAACAGGTATAAGATTTCCAGCTTTTTGTCAGATGTGCCTAACATACAGGTTGTATTTAAGGTCTGGAATCAGACATTCTTGTTTGTATTGGCCGCCGTCTTTTTGGAAAAATCTACTGAAGATTTCTCTCGTGGGTCTGTTGTGCTGTTCTATATTGTAGGTTTTCTGGGGGTTTGGGGTGTCCGTAAGCTGTTTAAGTATCTGGCTATCACAGGTTGTCAGGAAGGCTATATTTCAGCCCGCCGTATTATGCTGGTCGGGGAAAAGGACAGCCTGAAACAATTTCAGAATAAATACCAGCCTTGGCGTTCTGGGCTTAAGGTCACTGATGTGTTGTTGCTGGACTGTAAGGCTTCTGATTATGAGGACTTGTCCGAGGAAGATAGGGAAGGGTTTCAGCAGGAACTGGACAATGCTGTTATAAGGGCACGAAACCTGAAAATTGATGAGATTTATTTGTTTATACCTTGGGCGCAGGATGGCCTTATCAAAAAATATGCGGAAGCTTTTCGCAGGGCTCCTGTTTCCATTCATTTGGGGCAAGAAACAATCTTGAACAGCTTTGATGATGCTGAAATGACAAGGCATGGTAATATTGCCAGTATGAGTTTAGTCAGGCCGCCACTCAGCAAGTTTGAGGTGATCCTGAAGCGTTCGTTCGATATTATTGTATCTGTCATTGGTTTGGTCTTTTTGGCATTTGCCTATCCTGTGATTGCCTATTTTATCAAGAAAGAGGATGGCGGTGATGTGTTGTTTACCCAACCACGGGGTGGGTTTAATGGGCAGCCATTCTGCATTAAGAAATTTAGGACATATAAGTCAGAACAGAGTGGTTTGGTTTCTAAAAATGATCATGGTAAGGATACTGTCGCGCAGACTGTTGTTGGTGATGACCGGGTGATGAAGATTGGACACTTTTTACGCAAGTGGAATATTGATGAATTGCCACAGCTTTGGAATGTGTTGAAAGGTGATATGTCTATCGTAGGGCCTCGCCCACATGCTGTGCAGCATGATGAGGAGTTCACTGGAAAGATGGCTGTTTATGCGCGTCGTCATAATGTGAAGCCAGGCATTACGGGTTGGGCACAGGTCACAGGTTTTCGGGGTATTACTGATACCGATGACAAGATCAAGGGACGTGTGGCAGCTGACCTTTATTATATTGATCACTGGTCAATTTTGCTTGATGTTTATATTGTTTTCCTGACTGTTTTTTCTAAAAAAGCCCGGGAAAATGCTGTATAGGATTTTCAGGCTATCAGTACCAAGGATAAATTATATAGGGTTCGCTTCCCATAAGGGGCGAACCTTTCTGTTCTCATGGCTTGCTGACTAAAGTTCAGTCCGCTATCTGAGGCTAACGGTGTCGTGTGGCTAATATTGATACTGTAACACCCCGAATTCATAAAAAATAATTGCTTCCTACGCCAGAAACAGCGTAAGAAACTGTCATGGAAAAATGTTTGGCCTTATGGATGGGGTGTTTTGTTTCTGTGTGCAGTGTTAAGTGAGCTGTAACTCCCCAGCTTCTTTTTTCACGTAAATACGCGGTTTCAAGCGGAATACAGTCTAAAAATCCTGTTTTTTAATGGAAAAATGATCATATTTTAGTGGTTTTAAAAATAACGATTTATTTTTATCGTTATTTATCAAT
>JAJRRF010000214.1 GCA_024279735.1 Alphaproteobacteria bacterium | reverse complement strand
TTGATAAATAACGATAAAAACAAATCGTTATTTTTAAAACTACTAAAATATGATCATTTTTCCATTAAAAAACAGGATTTTTAGACTGTATTCCGCTTGAAACCGCGTATTTACGTGAAAAAAGAAGCTGGGGAGTTACGCTGTTGATGTTTTGCATCCTTACAGACTCATCTTTGAACCAGACCATGATCCAGTTCCTGCTAAAGAGGACGGCGGTATGAATTGGGAAGAAATTACAGCCATTATCATTATTGAAATTGTTGACTACCACGGGTAGTCAACAGCAACATCTTATTTGAAAGAAAAGATTATGACAAAATACAAATTCAAGCCAAATTATGCATCCATGCCTGGGAACTATATTAAGGAAGTTTTGGAATCCAGAAATATCAGCCAAGCGCAACTGGCAAAGAACATGGCAGTATCCCGCAAGTTAGTCAGCTATATTATTTCTGGTAAAAGCGGCATTTCAGCAAATACAGCCCTTGGTCTTGAAGATGTTCTTGGCATCAGTTCTTCACTGATGCTGAGAAAACAGGCCAATTACGACCTGTTTCAGGCCAAGAAAAAAAGAGATAAAAACAAACAAGAACCTAAAAGCATTCATGACCATGAACACTATATTTTGTCTTGGGGAACAGAGGAAGAATCGCCAAAATTCTCAAAAGAGGAATTTGAAACGCTGGACGAAGCCATAGCTCGCGCCATTATTTTGAACAATCTTGGAACGTCCTGCCCCAATCATATTCAGGACAAGGACGGCATGATTTTTATCAATGGCAAAATGCTTTTTGAGATGATGGATGAAAGGCAGGCTGGCACAAGTGTAAAGGCAGCGGAGTAGCCCACCGCTTGACACGCTAAAAAACTATCAAGGAGCCGAATATGTCTGATCTTAAATTTGATCGTGGAATAATCAATACCATGATGATAAAATTAATCATGGCTGAATTATGTGAAGATAATCTTGCCCTCAAAAAACAATGGCTAGGCCTAATCTCAAAACTGATTGTTGCAAATGAAGGCACAAACCAAGCTGATATGCTTCAAGAGTTTTGGGATAACCTTGATGATGTCCTGACAAAACAAGAATTTGCAGAGCGACAAAAAGGCTCATAACGCCCACCGTCATTTTATCAAATTCGCACGAACAGCACAATCCTTGGCTTCAAGCAGCTTACGCAAAGCAAGGTTTCTCTCTGTATTGGCCGGTAACATCTGGATAAGAGATTTTGCCATTTCGCCAAATGGCCTTGATATTTGCTGCAAATGATCTGGCAAATGTTGATAAGCAAAAAACTGCATAATGTCTGGCACTTGAGCCTTTAGGGCTTCATCAAGCTTGATTTGCGCTAACCGAGCATTTGCTACTTCTTTCGCCGTTTTAGCTTCTTGAAATTTCTCTTCATCTTGCATAATTAATCCCTTTCAAACCCACCGTGTTTACGTTGATTGCAGTGATAATTCCCACCGATTGCCGATAATGACAGTTATCAGCAATGGAATTATCAGTGCAATCTATTGGCTTACTGATTCCAGTAAGCCAATAGATTAGCGCGATCAGGTCAAACACTGTTCCAACAGACCTAATGCGAGAAGTTATTCCCCACATTAGGGTTTGGGCTTACTGCATTATCGTAAAAAGTCGGGCAAATGGGAGGACTGTTTATCCCTACGCCGCTTGTTCTTCACCGCCGCAGCATGTGTGATATGCCCCTGGAGGGCGATCACCCACTGGCGATGATATTCGCCGTAACGTCCGCGCTGCATATATGCCCGCTCCAGCTCCCTGACACTGATGTTCTTGACTGGGAGTTTTGGCACTGGCTTTGGGGCATTCATCAGCAGTGTGGGTGGCAGCTCATTTTTTTGCGCCCCTGAAACTGAAATATTGAGTTTTGGGGAGAGCGTCGAGCAACCTGCCACGCTTAATGCCAATGAGACAAACATTGCAAGATTGAGACATTTTAGCACGATCAAGTGCAGCCATATTTTTTCATCACGTTCCTTCAAATCTGAATTGAGTTTGAGCAACCGCGCCACGCGCAAGCCGTCCCTTTTACGGATTTTTTCATTATCCTGCCTGTCGCGCTCCAGGGCAGAGATTGAGCCGCGCAGGATGGTAATTTCTGCTTGCCTGCTGCCTGCCCCTGACCACTGCCCCCAGGCAGAGGCCAGCCAAATGCCAGCAACTGCCAGGGCAAAAAGCCCTGGACCCGTTTTAAAAAGGGCATAAGCTGCCCTGAGATAAATCATCATTAAACACTCCATCTTCTATATCTGAAGGCCTGCACTGAACGGCTGAACGCCCACAGCCCCAAGGCAATCGCCACCGCTGCCACGCTAATCGCGGCATGGCTCTTGACGTAAGATGCCAAAGAGCCAAGGGGCTGCACCGCCTGCTCCGTCATCTTTGCTGTCTCGCCAACCGTTTTTAGGCTGTCGAGAATTTTGGCGGTCTGGATGCCCTTAAGTTGAGGGGTCTCGGTGGGCAGTACGGTATTGCCCTCTGGCAATGCCCCTGCAATGCCCGCCACCGCACCAATCGCGGTGGTGGCCAGGCTGGCCTGGACTGGGGTATTTGTGCGGATCACCTCTGGCAAGGGCTTGGCATTTGGCTCAAGCGGCTGCGCCCGTTTCAGGGCAGCCAGCGTATTTTCGCCGACCAGGCCGTCCATTGCCAGGCCATTGTGACGCTGGAACAGGATGACCGCATCTTCGGTAAACCTGCCAAAATCACCGTCTACATCTGTGGCATAGCCCAACTTATTCAATCGTTTTTGCAGACAGGTGTTAATAGTCATGCAAAATTGACCCACTTTGGTGGGTCATTGGCGTTTAAAATTGACCCACCTGTTTCTGATAACATCCGCGTATTTGAGAGCGGAGCATTCAACAGGTGATATTCATGGAAAGTGCAGCAAAGATACGG
>JAJRRF010000213.1 GCA_024279735.1 Alphaproteobacteria bacterium | reverse complement strand
TTCCATACGAGGATCAGGAATCTCCTCAATAAGAGATAATATCTCCATAACAAACCTCCCTCTAAAATAGGAAAAATGCTATCATAATTTTAACGCTATGAGTGAAGATTAAATTTCATGCAATTGCCCTGCCTTGAAGACGGGCGCGTTGTTGACAGTTTCAGGGCAATGTTATCCCAGCCCTCACCGCTCTGTTGGCGCACTTCCGCGCGCCGTTCAATCATCAGCCGCCTTTCCCCTGCCTCACTGCCACCTCCCTGTCCCTCACCTGTTTCCAGCCTGATATCATAGACAGGTTTCCAGGACGCATTACGGATATGGTAACGGATTTTCAGCTGTCCCTTTATGTCCTGCCTGGCAAAAAGTTGGACAGACAGGGCTGTAATATATTTTTGCCTGGGCGGTTTCTGGCCAAGCTGTTGCCTGAGGTCAGAAATCTTCTCCAAAAGCTCCCGTTCTTCAAGCTGCGCCTTGAAAATAATGTCATTGGCGTTAGCCAGACGCTCCCCGATCAGGTCATAAAGCTGGCCCCAGTCCTGCCCTGCCCTCTCGCCGCTGCCTGAAATGGGCTGGAGCGGCAGTTGCGCCAGGTTATTGACCAGGTTTTTCTGGGTTTCCAGTGTCTGTATCCTGGCCTGTACCTGCCTGTGGCTATCTTCCAGGCTTTCCAGCTGCTTTTGCTCACGCCGCTCTGGCTTGGCCAGCCTATCATCATTGCTGGCAACAGCCTCCACTGTGCTGTCCACAATGCCAATTTCCAGCGGGCCATCACACAAACCCTCAACCCTGATGGAATGGGGGTCAGCATCTTGCGGCAAGTCTTTGACAAAAATGCTATAGTCCCCTTGTGCCAGCTCAAGGGCAACATTGCGTTCAATTTGCGCACCGCGAGAAAACACAGTCACACTGCTGATATAGGAGGAGTATTCTTTTTCAAAAAGGTCACTCATGAACTGGCTCTTTTTACAGTATTATTTTGCCATGATACAAATTGTCACCATAATTCAGGTCTTGAATATTGAACCTTTTGGCAAAATTGGTTAAAGACGGAAGGAACTCTTCATATAGAGATAGTCCTTTCGGCCAAAATGTAAAGATTCCCTCATGACATCCACGACCACCATTGCCCAAGAACCTAAAATCACCAAAGACCTGGTTGCCGAGCATGGCATTAATGATGAAGAATATGAGCTGTTGCTTAAGATATTGGGGCATGAGCCATCATACACGGAACTTGGTATCTTTTCTGTAATGTGGTCTGAGCATTGCTCCTACAAGTCCTCAAAATTTTGGCTAAAAACCCTCTATACTGAAGGCGAGCAGGTGATTTGCGGCCCTGGCGAGAATGCCGGCGTTGTTGACCTTGGTGACGGCGATGCGGCGATCTTCAAGATGGAAAGCCACAACCATCCCTCCTATATTGAACCCTATCAGGGCGCGGCCACAGGCGTTGGCGGCATTATGCGCGATGTCTTTACCATGGGCGCGCGCCCCATTGCCAACATGAACGCCCTGCGCTTTGGCAGCCCAGACCATCCAAAAACCCGCCACCTGGTCAACGGTGTTGTCGCTGGCGTGGGCGACTATGGCAACTGCATGGGTGTGCCTACCGTGGGCGGCGAGACCAATTTTGATGCGGGCTATGATGACAATATCCTGGTTAATGCCATGTGCGTTGGCCTGGTCAAGAAAGACAACATTTTCTATTGCGCGGCTTCAGGCGTTGGCAACCCCGTCATCTATGTCGGCTCGCGCACCGGACGGGACGGCATTCACGGCGCGACCATGGCCTCAGCCGAGTTTGATGATGATACAGACGAAAAACGCCCCACTGTCCAAGTCGGCGACCCCTTTACCGAAAAACTGCTGCTGGAAGCCTGCCTTGAACTGATGGCCGAAGACTATATTATCGGCATCCAGGATATGGGCGCGGCTGGCCTGACCTCCTCCTCTGTCGAGATGGCAGACAAGGGCGGCGTTGGCTTTGACCTCAACCTTGACAATGTGCCCCAACGCGAAACGGGCATGACCGCCTATGAAATGATGCTTTCTGAAAGCCAGGAGCGGATGCTGATGACGCTCAAGCCTGGCACAGAAGAAAAGGCAGAGGCGATTTTTAAGAAATGGGATCTGCATTTTGCCGTGATTGGCAAGACCACAGATACAGGCCGCCTGGTCATCACCCATTTGGGGGAGACCAAGGCCAATATTCCCGTGGCACAGCTGGCAGAAAGCTCGCCCGAATATCAACGCCCCTACACAATACCGACCCCACCCGCCGAAATCCCAGCCTCTGACATCGCATCCCAAGGCTCATTGATGGGCGCGCTGGTCGAGATGATGGGATCGCCGCACTTGGCCTCGCGCCGCTGGATCTGGGAACAGTATGACCATATGGTGATGGGCGACACCATTATCCGCCCTGGCGGGGACGCGGCGGTTGTCCGTATCCACGGCAGCAATAAGGGACTGGCGGTCACCACCGATGTCACCCCGCGCTATTGCCAGGCTGACCCGACCATGGGGGCAAAACAGGCTGTGGCCGAGGCCGCCCGTAATCTCAACGCCTCTGGCGCAAGGCCGCTGGCCATTACCAACTGCCTGAACTTTGGCAACCCTGAACGTGAAGAGCCTATGGGGCAGTTTGTTGGCGCGATCCACGGCATCACTGCCGCCTGCCGCGCCCTGAAATTCCCTGTGGTGTCTGGCAATGTCTCGCTCTATAACGAGACCAAGGGCGGGGCAATCCCCCCGACCCCGGCCATTGGGGCAATTGGCCTGGTCGAGGATCTGGATCATGTGATGGATATTGCCCTGAAGCAAGAGGGCGACACTGTTATCCTGCTTGGCCCGGAGCGTGGCCACCTGGGCCAGTCACTCTATATGGACATTATCCTGGACAGACAGGACGGCGCGCCGCCCCCTGTCGACCTGGAGCTGGAACGTAAGCTTGGCGCGCTGGTGCGTGCCTTTATCAAGAAGGGCTATGTCAACGCTGTGCATGACTGTTCAGACGGCGGCCTGCTGGTTGCTGTCGCTGAAATGGCTCTGGCCGGAGACAAGGGCGTTGAGTTTGAAAAGACCACCAGCAAGCTGCCCGACCACGCCCTGTATTTTGGCGAGGACCAGGGACGCTATATCCTGACCGCTAGCGATGAAAAGGCTTTGTCCCATATCCACATGGCCTGCCAGCTTGCCCAGGTCAACACGGGTGTGATCGGCAAGGTGGTTGGCAGCGGCATGAAGGCCTCCCTCAATATCCCAGGCCAGATGCCCGTCTCCCTCCACACCCTGCGCACCATCCACGAAAACTGGATGCCCGAATTCATGGCAACCTAGTGCATAGTGTGAGCAGGCTTAAGTCAGCAGGTCTTGCTCTTGCCCCTTAACGGCGCATATCGCAGGCTCGCAAACCGTAGCGGTTTGCGAGCACTATGTACTAGAACCGGATAAGCCAGGTCTTTTTCTCTTTTTTCTTCTGCGTGGTGCGGACACGGGTGAGCGGCATCTTATAGGCCTGCTCCTGCTTGATGCCATAATGCCATGGCAGGCCTTCATACACCCAGCCATTCAGGTCACGCTTGCCAGTCACGCCCTTATCGCCCTGAAAACCGTCAATAATGGTCCAGGCCTTGGTATAGCCACGGCCGGCCAAAAGATTGACGGCTTTGGCACTGCCTCGGCCTGAGCGACAAATGATAAAGATAGTAGGGTTTTTGGAAAGCCCTTTCTTCTTTACCAGGCGGCCAACAGCATCGGAAAAATCAGGATTGTCCATCCGCTTATAGGAGCCTTTTTTCCCGACAATATAACGTGGGTCAAGCGGCTGGACGGGGATGTTGGCATGAACGCCGTCCGCCAGGCCGAGAAAATTGATTTCAGCACGGGTTCGGACATCAATAAACAGGATCTCCTTGCCCTTCTGCAATTCCTGATAGGCTCCTTTGGCCCTGATATACAGGCCAAGCCTGGTCTGTTTGTTGAGCTGGACAACAAAAGGATCAACTGAGCTTGACACTTTTTGCAGCTTTGCGGCGGATTCTGGCTTTGTGAGAGCAATATCCTGCGCATTTGCACTGACAGCGGCAACAAACAATCCAGCGAGGGCAGCCAGGCCAAAAGCCACGGCCTTGTTTTTACCAACAAATGATTTATAGTCCAGCTGTTTCTGCATCAGTTTATCCTTTTCATATTTCATCAAAACAACACACTCTGTTTTCTGAATTTTTCGGATAATATCATGGCATTTGAATATTCGATATTACTGATATTGCATATTTGCTATGCATTTTTGTGACATCTCCCCTTAAAGGTGCATGAGGCACAGGATACACCCAGGCAGTCAAGCCCGTTCGCCTGGGGAAAAGGCAAGGCCAGCCTCTGGCAGCAGCCCCTTGCCAAACATCCCCCCAATAGTTATCCCGCTGCTTACCCAGGCTTCACTGCTACTCCTTCCCTCAAGACAACCCCAACACAATAATCAATAGTTTGGACAGTTTCATGCTGCTATAGTCCCGTAGTTACACAGCTTCTTGAATTCAGGTTGTGATTTAATGGAGTTCAACTCAAAACCTAACATGGAAGAAAAGGTTTTGAGCAGGTGTTCG
>JAJRRF010000212.1 GCA_024279735.1 Alphaproteobacteria bacterium | reverse complement strand
ATCTCGCAGAATTTGAATATCGATTCAATAGACGCTATAAACTTGGTGATATGATCGAAAGACTGGCATATATTTCCATCTGCACACCCCCTAGAACTGAAAAATTCATAAGGATGGCGGAGAGGATGGCGTAATCAGGTTATCTTATGAGATGTCAGGAGAAGAAAAAAGACGGTTTGTCAAAGAGGTTTCGTAATATCTATAGTCAAAAAAGGAACAAGGCCTCTTTGCAGGATGATATTATGAAAGTCTGGAAAGAGGAGGGGCGGGAAAACAAGACAAGAATGGATGGCTTTGGGATCATGTTACAATACAGACACTGGATTGCACATGGCCGCTATTGGCAGCCTAAAAATATCAGCGTGTCTGAGTATGATAAGGCGAGAAAACTTGCACTGGATATTTTTGAGAATATGGAACTTCATGAAAAAATAGGGTAAGCGTGACCATCCTTTGCAAGAAAGGCTGAATAGTTTAGGGAAGTGTTATACTCGTCCAATATAATTTCCTGGGTTTTCAGGTCGTGTGAGTATATGAGACTTTATCGGTATTAAAAGGCCATTTTCATGACTTCAATCACCCAAACCCTCACAATATTGATTGCCCAGCTTAACCCTGTCTTGGGGGATATAAAGGGCAATGCGGCAAAGGCTTTGCAGGCCTTGCACAGCCTGGAAGGGCAGCAGGCTGACCTGATCCTGTTCCCTGAACTGTTTATTGTCGGCTATCCGCCAGAAGACCTGGTGCTGAAACCTGCTTTCCAGCAGGCAGCAAGGCAGGCTGTTGAGAAGCTGGCCGCCAGCACAAAACCAGGGGAGGCGGGGCTATTGGTCGGAACACCCTGGGTGGAAGGCGGCAAACTCTATAATGCCGTTGCCTTGCTTGCCGATGGCAAGGTACAGGAGGTGCGTTATAAGGTCGACCTTCCCAATTACTCTGTATTTGATGAAAAGCGGGTGTTTGCAGCTGGCGTGCTGCCAGAGCCGATTAATTTTCGCGGCGTTCGGATAGGCCTGCCAATCTGTGAAGACGTCTGGGCTTCAGACTATCCTGAAAATATCTGTCTGCATCTGAAGGGGCAGGGGGCTGAAATATTGCTGTCACCAAATGGCTCGCCCTTTATGGAGGGCAAGCGTCACTTGCGGCTGGAGCAGGCACAGGCACGGGTTGGGGAGACCGGATTGCCTCTGGTCTATGCCAACCAGGTGGGCGGCCAGGATGAACTGGTATTTGATGGGGCCTCTTTTGTGATAGGCGCAAATGGCCAGACAAATATTACCTGTGAGTGTTGGCAGGAACAGCTTTGCCTGACGCAATGGGAAAAATCGGGGGACAGTTGGCAGTGCATCACTTCAGTGAGCCAGCCAGAGGAAAGCCGCCTGGAAGGCATTTATATGGCCTGCGTATTGGGGCTGCGGGATTATGTCGAAAAGAACGGTTTTCCTGGTGTGGTGCTTGGCCTTTCGGGCGGGGTCGATTCAGCCCTGTGCGCGGCAATGGCCGTTGACGCATTGGGGATTGAGAGGGTGCACACCATCATGATGCCCTATAAATATACGTCAGAAGAAAGCCTGAAAGATGCGGCTGACTGCGCCAGGGCGATGAATTTACGTTATGATATTGTCCCGATTGCCAAAGGGGTGGAGGCTCTTACAGAAGAGCTTGCCCCTTTGTTTAAGGGCAAACAGCCTGATGTGACAGAAGAAAATATCCAGTCCCGCTCGCGCGGTGTGATCCTGATGGCGGTGTCCAACAAATTTGGTTATATGGTGGTGACCACAGGCAACAAGTCGGAAATGTCAGTGGGCTATGCCACCCTGTACGGTGACATGAATGGCGGCTTTAACCCGATCAAGGATATTTACAAGACGCTGGCCTTTGAGCTGTGTCATTTCCGCAATGCGCATAAACCAACGGGATGTCTGGGCAATGGGGGGGAAGTGATCCCGGTCAATATCATCACCAAGCCGCCAACAGCAGAACTGCGTGAGGGACAGCAGGATTCTGACAGCCTGCCGCCCTATGAGGTTCTGGACGATATATTGCAAGGCCTGGTGGAAAAGGAAATGTCTTTGCCTGAGATTATTGCCAAGTGTCATGACAGGGACACGGTCAAGCGCATTGCCCATTTGCTTTATATTGCAGAATATAAACGCCGGCAGTCTGCCCCAGGTGTCAAGATCACCGCCCGCAACTTTGGCCGCGACCGCCGTTACCCGATTACCAACAGGTTTCGGGAGGATGTGTAATGGTGTGGGCAAGATATGGCCTGAAGGGGGTTGGCTTCTTGTTGGTCTGCCTCTCTGTCTGGGTTTCAGCTTCCATGAACTGGAATTTTGGCTTTTCATTGGGACACTCAGAGCTTGAGGGCTGGATGTATGGCGTGGCCAGTCTGTTGCCTGACTTGCTGAAGATGACGCTGCCATTTTTTTTGCTGTGGCTTGTGAGTAAGGGGCGTGAGGTATGGGGCAGTAAAGACAAGTCATTCTGGGATGCTGTCATTTTTATCCTTATCTTGTTTGTTTTATCCCAATCTTTGATGCTGTGGTTTGTAACAATTGGTTATTCTCTGTCGGCGTTTTGGGGATTCAGTGCTATTGAGCCTGCTCCGACACTTGATAACAGGCCGCAAATTCCTTTTGCAGTCCTTGTCGTGATAGGTTTGTTTATAGAGACAGTTGCCACAGTTGGGCTGTTTGCACTGATTGGAAATAAGGGGGCTGAGGTTTGTGGAACATTTAGCAGAAGAAAAAGCATGTAGGGGATTGGGATGTTTTCCCAGATTAAGAATGACTCTAAAGGCGGCGGTCACCCTGTTTGTACTGTTATGCTGCTTTGTGGTGGCAGCTATGGTCTGGCGTTTCGGTTTTAGCCTGGGCAAAAGTGAAATTGAGGCACAGCTTTATGGCTGGCTTGGCGTTTTGGGCACGGTTCTCAAGATATTGTTGCCATTTTGGCTGTTTGCCATGGGGCGTAAAATTTATGCATTGTTGGCGCAGGGTGACTGGCAGTTGCGCCACGGCCTTGCCTTTGTTGCCCTTACCCTTGGTGTTGTGGCGGCTATTCCTGTCTGGCTTTTGTGGACGAGCCTGTCTTTGACATCCTCCCTGGGGTTTGCCGCCATTCACAGGGCTGAAGCCGTCAACACAGGGCAATTAGAGGAAGCTCCCTATGCCAAGATGAAACATCTTTCGCAGAAAATGGATTTTATACCGCGTTTCAGGCCTGTGGCCATACTCAGGGAAAAATTGGCAAAATGGGAGCAGGACAAGGGTAATGGCCTGACGCAGAAGGAATGCCAACTGCCATTGATGAAGACAGAAAGACGGTGTCGTGACAGGGAAGTACTGGAAAATGAGTTGGTGCGTGCCTTGTATTGGCGAAGGCTGGATCAAGAAAGAAAGGCTTTATTACCTTTATTACCAGGAAAACATGGCACTGTTTCAGACAGTATTGCGTCACCAGCCAGGCTTGGCAAAGAGCCTACTTATGGTGCATCAGTCGACTCCAGAAAAGATTCTGGTTATGAGATGATTACGGTGCTTAGGAGCAAGAGAAAACCGAATATAGCGAACATTTTTCTGACATTGGGGCTGGAGCTGGTGTCAGCCTTTGGCCTGTTTCTCCTGTTTGGCAATAAGAGATTGAAGCCTGTCCAGGAAGTAGGGTAGCCCTTTTGGTGTGAGCCTGGGACAACTGTAACCTGTATAAAGAATATTTTTCTTTATCTGGACTGTTTTTTGCCCTGAATAACAGTTATAATGGTTTGGCAGGGGGATCGTCCCCTGAAAGATTTTTGAAGGTTATGAGCCGCGTGATAGGATTTCCCCAAATATTTGGAAAAGAGCAGGAAGAGCAGGAAGAGCCGGAAGACCAGGTAGGTACTGGCAATGAAGGGGTTCGGCCTGGCACAGGGCAGATTATTGCCAATCCGCAGCAGCAGGTGGCCAATGATGACCAGTTGCTTGATGCCTATTCCCGCACTGTTGTCGATGTGGTCAGCAAGGTTTCCCCTGCTGTGGTTCATGTGCAGGTCAGGCAGGGAGGCAAGGGAGTCGGTGTCGCGAATAAGGGGGCTTCTTCTGAACAGACAGAAGGCGGTGGTTCTGGTGTTATCCTGTCACCTGACGGCATTATCCTGACCAACCAGCATGTGATTGACGAGGCCACAGACATTAAGATTAGGGGCTTTGAGGGGCAGGACTATAGTGCCCGTGTGATCGGGCAGGATCCTGACACTGACCTGGCGGTGCTTCATGCCCAGACAGATGCGACGTTGGCCTATGCCCCACTGGGAGATTCGACCAAACTTCGGGCTGGTCAGCTGGTGGTGGCGATTGGCAACCCGCTTGGCTTTGAAAGCAGTGTGACCACAGGTGTCATCAGTGCTGTTGGCCGCTCCCTGCGTGCCCGTAATGGCCGCCTGATTGACGATGTCCTGCAAACGGATGCCGCCATTAACCCAGGGAATTCCGGCGGCCCGCTGATTTCCTCTTGCGGCGAAGTGATCGGGATCAATACGGCTATTATTGCCCGTGCTTACGGTATTGGGTTTTCGGTTGCCAGCAATACGGCTCGCTCTACCCTGACCCAAATATTACAGCATGGCAGGGTACGGCGCGGCTTTATCGGTATTGCAGGCCAGACCCTGATCTTGCCGCCGCAAATGATGAATGAACTTGGGCTGGGTGAGCCTGTCGCGGTGGGTGTGATTGACATTCAGCCGCAAAGCCCTGCGGTCAATGCTGGTCTGAAGCAGGGCGATATATTGGTAAAAATTGGTGGGCAGGAAGTTAGCGGCGTTGATGGCCTGCTTAAAATCTTGGACAGCGATTCCATTGGCCATTCCTGTGAACTGACCTTCTACCGCGACAACAAGCTCTACCGCACCCAGATTACCCCTGTTGATCGGCCTTAAGAGTGTCGCCCGCTATATGTTGTATGGGGGTGATCGTGTCTTTGCCTAAAGGTAGCTGAGCTATATCAAGTCATTATAGCTGTTATGCACCTGTCATAAAATAGCAAAGGTCACATTGACATTTTTGCGAAAAGGGTATTAAGCACTTCATATGAATAAATACTAATATACATATGAGGCCAGGAAAATGTCTATAAAAGCTGGGAGCGGAAAGAAGCAGAATGAAAGTTGTGACTTCAAGATTTTGCAAAACCCCTGGCTCAGCCCTTTTTTCAATTTCCTGACCTGGTGTAGTCTGATTACCAAAGACAGCATCAAGGCTGACATGATCGCTGGGATTACAGGAGCTGTCATTGTCCTGCCGCAGGGTGTTGCCTTTGCGCTGATTGCAGGTCTTCCGCCTGAATATGGTCTCTATACTGCGATGGTGACCCCAATTATAGCAGCCTTGTTTGGCTCCTCGCTTCACCTGATTTCAGGTCCAACCACAGCCATTTCGATTGTGGTATTCTCAACCCTAAGTACCTTTGGCCAGACACCTGGTAGCCCTGAATTTATCAGCCTGGCTCTGACTATGACCTTTCTCGCAGGCCTTTACCAACTGGCCTTTGGCCTGGCACGCCTGGGGGTGCTGGTCAATTTTGTGTCTCATACAGTGGTTGTCGGGTTTACCGCTGGGGCTGCGCTCCTGATCATTACCAGCCAGATGAAAAATGTGCTTGGGATTTCTTTGCCCAGGGGAGAGTCTTTCCTTCATAACTGGGTTGAAATTTTTGGCAAGCTGCCTGAAGCCAATATTTATGTCTTTATTGTTGCACTGTTTACCTTTCTTGTTGCCTTTGCGATCAAGAAATATAACAAGATGTGGCCAAACCTTCTGATTGCGTTGATTGCAGGAAGCCTGTTTGCCATGTTTTTCAGCGGTGAGGGTTTTGGCATCAAGCTGCTTGACCCTATTGAAGGACATTTGCCGCCGCTTTCCATGCCGGATTTTTCCTTGGGAACCATTAAGATGTTGGCTCCTGGTGCATTTGCCGTTGCCCTTCTGGGGTTGATTGAGGCGGTCTCCATTTCCCGCGCTATTGCAACAAAATCTTTCCAGCGTATTGATGGCAACCAGGAATTTATTGGCCAGGGGCTGTCCAACATTGTTGGCAGTTTTTTCTCAAGTTATGCAGGGTCAGGCTCCTTTACCCGTTCTGGGATCAATTATGAATCAGGGGCGCAGACCCCAATGTCGGCCATTTTTGCTGCCTTTTTCCTGATGATAATCTTGCTGTTGGTTGCGCCGCTTATGGCCTATCTTCCTGTGGCTGCGATGGGCGGGATTATTCTGTTGGTTGGCTATAGCCTGATTGACTTTAAGGAAATTAGGCACGTCCTGGAAAGCAGTAAGACAGAAACAGCGATTCTGGCGACAACCTTTTTGGCGACCCTGTTTCTTGAACTGGAATTTGCAATCTACCTGGGAGTATTGTTGTCCCTCATTATCTTTCTGGCCAGGACATCAACACCCGATATTATCTCGCTGGCACCAGATATTGACAGGCGATATAATAAGAAAACTTTGGTGGATGTCGAGACCAAGCCGCTGGATGAATGCCCAGAGCTTAAAATCTTGCGGGTGGACATGTCAATTTATTTTGGTTCCCTCAACCATATCCAGAAAAAATTGTTTGCAGTCAGTGACAACGAGCAGATCAATCATATCTTGGTCATTGGGTCAGGCATTAACCTGATTGACCTGAGCGGGGCAGAAATGTTGGCTCAGGAGGCACAGAGGCTGAAAAAGAATGGCGGCGGCCTGTATTTTGTGGGACTCAAGCCAACTGTCTATACCTCACTATGCCGTGGCCATATTATCGGGATGATTGGCAATGATCATTTCTTTGATGATATTAATGAGGCCATCACTCATGTGCAGCATAAGATAGAGCTTGGTAATGCCTGTAAGCTGTGTGAAGTGAAGGTGTTCAAGGAATGTCGCCGTCATGATAAAAAGCCAGCTTTGGAGAAGGTGTAAAGCCCTTTATTTTTGGTGGAGGCTAAATCTTTCCTTACTGGCTTGACTTTTCAGTCAGGTATGAAAAACTTACCCTCATAATACTGAAAATTATGAGGAATCAAAAGTGTTAAACTTGCACCGTTTACCAGCCATTTTTATGCTTTCTGTCAGTGCCTGCGCTCTGCTGTTGCTTGGTGCATTTTTCTGGACGGCAGGGGCGAAGGAACAGGGCAAGGCTCTCTCCTTGTATAACGGACAGATGAGTATTATGGTCTCTAAAGGTGATGAAACCTACGAGATTGTCAGGCACAAGACAGCCCAAGCCCTAATAGGCGGTGTCCTGCAACCAATTGTTCCTGTCAAAGGTGTTCACCCTGTTGGCGAGGTCGAGGTTTTGCAGGCACTCCAGGATAAAAGTTTCAGGGTTGTTGACATGCGCACCCTGGATTGGCGGGTTAAGGCTACGATACCAGGAAGTTACCATATTCCTTATAACGAAGTCGCGGGCAGGCTGGACGAATTGGGCTGCCGTAAGGCAGATGGAAAATGGGAGTGCAGTAAGGCAGTCAAGGTTGTGGCCTTTTGCAATGGTGCGAATTGTCCGCAAAGTCCTGTGGCAATCAGGGCGATGGTGCGTGAAGGCTTTCCGGCTGGACGTATATATTACTATCGGGGCGGTATGAACAGCTGGATGGTGATGGGACTGACTGTCAGTGAGGGAGAGTTCTGAAAAGGGGGGGCAGGGCTAACCCGCTTCAGGAATATACCTATTGAACCGTTCAGGGCTATAAAGTAAAAGACTGGGAAGATGTTTACTGCTTGCAGGGCGGCATAGAAAAAGACATAGTTCTGGGTTACACTAAAATATAATAAAAAAATACAGAATAATTAATCAGGGAGATGAAAGTGGCTCATATAGTCGTATTAGGGGCGGGCATTGGCGGTATTCCAATGGCTTACGAACTCAAGGATATTATCCGTAAGAAAAATGATACCATCACGGTCATTTCTGACAAGCCATATTTTCAGTTTACACCCTCCAACCCTTGGGTAGGGGTTGGCTGGCGCAAGCGTAAAGACATTACCATTGAGATGGAAAATGTTTTTAGGAAGCACAAGATCAATTTTATGTCTGTGGGAGCCAAGAAGCTACATCCTGAGAAAAACCAGATAGAGCTTCAGGATGGACGCTTTGTTGAATATGACTGTCTTGTCATCGCGACTGGTCCTGAACTGGCGTTTGATGAGATTGAGGGTCTGGGGCCTGAAGGGTTTACTGAGTCCGTTTGTTCAATAGACCATGCTGAGTCAGCCCATGAGGCCTGGGAAGAGTTTGTTCAGAAACCGGGACCCATTATTGTCGGTGCTGTACAAGGGGCATCTTGTTATGGCCCAGCTTATGAATATGCCTGTATCATGGATACAGACCTGAAAAAACGTAAGATCCGTCACAAGGTTCCTATGACGTTTGTAACTGCTGAACCCTATATCGGGCATCTGGGGCTTGGCGGCGTTGGCAACACCAAAGGCCTTTTGGAGGCTGAGTTCCGGGATCGCCATATTAACTGGATCACGAATGCCAAGGTGGACAAGGTTGAAAAGGGTCTGATGCATGTCCATGAGCATGATAGCTTTGGCAAGGTGATCCGGGAACATGAATTGCCATTTGATTATTCCATGATGCTTCCGGCTTTTCGCGGCATTCCTGCTGTGATCGGTATTGACGGACTGGTGAACCCGCGCGGTTTTATTATTGTTGATGATTTCCAGCGCAATCCCAAATATAGCAATGTTTTTGCTGTTGGGGTCTGTATTGCGATTGCACCGCTTGAGCAGACACCTGTGCCAACGGGTGTGCCTAAAACAGGCTATATGATCGAGTCTATGGTGACAGCAACCGCGCATAATATTGGCGATTTGTTGCGCGGCAAAGAGGCCGGGACACGGGCGACCTGGAACGCTTTCTGTCTGGCAGATTTGGGTAACAAGGGCGTTGCCTTTATTGCGATCCCGCAAAACCCGCCACGTAATACCAACTGGGCCTCTGAAGGCAAGTGGGTTCATCTGGCCAAGATTGCATTTGAAAAATATTTCATCCGAAAAATCAAGAAAGGCCAGACAGAGCCGTTCTATGAAAAGTCAGTGCTGGGGCTGATGAAGCTCAACAAGCTTAAAAAAGATGACGAGGTATAGTCTGTTTTTCTCTGTGAGACAGATTGGGAAGCTGGCCTTTTTACAGGCCAGCTTTTTTGTTGTAGGCTTGAGAGAAGGTTGGTTTTATCGTAGCTAAAAAAGGAAACAGGTTATGATCTGGAAAATTTTGAAGACGGCTCTCATTGTGCTGGCTGTTTTGTTACTGGTGTCCTTTTTGTTGCCCCGTGAAATTGTGGTTGCCCGTTCCCTAATTATCGAAGCCCCGGCAGAGAAAATATTTCCATTCGTCAATGCTCCTAAAAAAATGGATCAGTGGTCGCCGTGGGTGATGCGTGACCCTGATATGGAGCTGACCTATTCAGGCCCAGAGGCAGGCAAGGGGGCGAGATCAACCTGGAAAAGCAAGACAGAAGGAGCCGGAAGTTCTGAAATTATTGAGAGCAGAAAAAATTTACTGACTGTGGCCAGCCTGGATTTTGGCTCCCAGGGCAACGCAAAGGCTAGCATTGCCTTGCGTCCGCTGCAAACGGGACGCACCCGCGTCAGCTGGGGATTCACATCAGATACAGGCTATAACCCAATCATGCGCTGGATGGGCGCGCTGCTTTTTGATGGCTGGATTGGCAAGGATTATGAACAGGGTTTACAAAACCTGAAAAAACTGGTTGAGGGCAAGTCTTCATAAACTCAGTCTCGTTTAAGGAGACAGTTAACTGGTTGATATATATGACTTTGTTATCCTGAACTTGATTCAGGATCTATATTCCCAGGATTTTGTTATGGTGTTGGGGTGTTCACTCTGCCTCACTTTAACTTTTGGGGTTATGGATTGTGGATCAAGTCCACAATGACAAGGGGGCTGGTAGCAAACTCTTGGTCTTCTGGCACGGTCTGTCTTATTCAAGACTGGGGTTTCATAAGTGTCAGCCCTGAAATTTATCAGCCTGAAAGGTCTCAATTTGGATGGATGGTGTGACCCGTAGCCGTAGACCATAGCTTTTTTCTCATCACTGTTATAGCGGTCGCTATCACAGTTGCCAGCAGCAATTTCCAGCCATTCTGCCCCTTTTTCATTAAAATACCTGATTACCACTTCCTTTCCGCTGTATAGCCACAAAAATATATTATTCTTTAAAAACAAGGAGATATAGATATGGCTCAAAATTCGGTTCAATTGCAAAAAGGGTTAAGCATCACTGCTTTTCTGGAACAGTAT
>JAJRRF010000211.1 GCA_024279735.1 Alphaproteobacteria bacterium | reverse complement strand
TCAATAACTTAAAATCTCAAGAGTATTTAATTCTAGGTCTAGTCAAAAGCTAACCTGCAATTAAATAGCTCCAGCAGAATTTTAAAACATAAGTCATTGATATGTATATAAATTTTTAATCAGAAACTGTCCGCACTATTGTACATATCTGAGCCCAAACAACATTTTCTCTTTTTGTCATGCCCAAACCTTAGGTCTTGTCATCCATAGCTATAATTTTGTCATGAAACAGCTGGCTCCAAGTGTTGGCTGACCCCTTTGTCACGTATTGAGACGAGCATCTGTCTAAAGATCAAACATGAAACTCACCTTTGTCATTGCGGACTTGATCCGCAATCCATAACCCCAAATGTTAAGCCTTTTGTCTGGTTTCTGATTTTCAATAATCAAATTCAGGGATTATGGATTTTGAAATAAATTCAGGATGACAAGGGAAGACACATTTTTCTTTTGGGGTAAATAACGATATAGATACCATCTTTTACTATGAATCATAATGGTAACTTTTTTTGTATACTTAAGTTTGTCTTTCTGAATATTGACTTTGTTAGTTATTGCAGTAGGATATATTATATATCCACTTAATAAAGAGAGTTGTGTCTATGAAAAAGGGTGTCGGCATCATTGTTGTTCTGTACCATTATTTCATGATGGTGGCTTGTGTGGTGTCTGGTTTTTCTGTTTCCAGGGTTCTGGCAGCTGACCTGCCCGAAAAAGCCAGGAATGCCATGTATAGCGGTGCTGTGCTTCATGGCACGGACTGGCTGGTCTACAGTACAGCGGTCAGGTCGCTGTGGGGCGGTATTCATGAACAGGGATGGCAGGTCAGGGTGATGTCTGGGAGGGGGCGTTACCGTTATGAGGGGGAAGGCTCTGCTGAGGGGATTAGCTATCAGGCAGACAAGACAGTTGTTGAGGCTATGGCGGGCTACCAGCTGGTCTCAAGACCCTTTTTTATGAAACTCTATGCTGGTCCGCATATGGAAATCCATACTGTTGCGCCTGCTGATCCGGTAAAGCCTGACCAGGGACGAAAAATAGGGGCAAAAGTGCAGTTTGAGGGCTGGATGGATTTGGACAGGAATAATAATTTTGTCAGTCTTGATGCTTCCTTTTCAACCTTGGAAAGCAGTTATTTGGTAAATGCCAAGGTGGGAATGCAGCCCTTTGGCAAGACGCAAATTGGTCTGGAAGCTGAGTTTTCCAGGGACATTTACGCAGACAAAAAGTCTGTTGGGGTCTTTGCGACCTATAGGATCACAGATAAGTCTGTGTTGAGCGTGACAGTTGGCGGAAGCCAGGACAATAACCAGAAGGAAAGAGGGTTTTATTCCAGGCTGAAATATGATGTTAAATTTTAGTGCATAGTTGCAAGCAAATGGGATCGCTTGCGGGTTAAGATATGCGCTATTAAGGGGCGAGATCAAGGCCGGCTGACCAAACCTGCTTGTAGGTTGCCCTAAAAATTATTTTTTGTGTCAGCTTGTTTTGTGCACGACGATCTTTTGGGTGAGACCTTGCTTAGTTGACCACATTCACTGTCATGCCGTGCTATGACGCGGTATCCATGCCCTGCACTGTCAACATGAAAAAAGGCCAACAATTTTACGGCTCAGAGGTCTCTCGACACCAAATCAACATTGCCATTTCAGTGCAAATTTCATGGCATGGATACCGCATTTCTGCGGTATGACAATGATAAAATGGGGTGTTGTGTGCATACTTTGAAGATAAGACCTGTCTGTCTGTCTGTCTGTCTGTCTGTCTGTCTGTCTCTTTCTCTTAGTGCCCCTTATTACTTATTGGGTGCGAGCCAGTTTGGCTGCGGGTTATCTTCCTGTGACGTGACATGATGGCAATGCTTTGTGATAATGCTTTCTGGCAAAACGCAAAAATCCCAGACAATCTGCATAAAATTTATGCAATCATCTGGGAAAATATAAAATTCAATAATATGATTCGTATTCTGAGGACTTACTGACCCCACCACATATTGCTAGCGGACATGTTGCCATTCAAGTATGGGTTGGCATTGTTGCGCCTGGCATTGTCCAGCCCCAGCGGCGTTTCAAATTCATATTTATTGCCAAGGTTTTGTGAATCCAGGTCAAAATAGGAATATCCGCCAACATTGGGGGTTCTGGCTTTTTGGCCAACGCTTTTGACAGCAACCCGCTTGCCCTTGATGGACTTTGCCATTACTGGCGCGGATGCCACAGCAAAAGATAGGCAGAAAAGTGAAATAAGTATAAATACAATACGCATTTTGGGTAAGGCCTCCTGATTGTGCCCTGTTAATTCAAAAACTATGTCCATTATAAAGCAAGAACATGGCGGAACATAGTTGTATTTTTGTTCCAGGGATAAAATAATTGTGAAGCTGGACAGACTGGCTTTTAATATAGGAGTTTGGCACTGGAGTGGTTAAGATAGCGTGAAAATTTTGGCCAATATTTCTTGGGTTCTGGGTGGTGGTTTACAAGGATAACCAGGGAGTATTGCAAGATTTTTATATTATATTGTCTTAAACCATTGACATGGAGCCTCTTTCCTATAATTTCTGCCGCCAAGTGGTGTGAAAAAAAAAGGTGTCTATGATGCGGATTCTTGTTTCAGTTCTTAACAGCATGGCTTTAAGGCAGAACAAAACACGCCTGTCAGGCCGCGAAGTTGTATCTACGGATACTCCTTAAACGTTTTGGCAACGCAGTCCTTGGGCAGCCTTTGGGACTTCACTTAAAACTATAAATGAAAATAAAAGTAATTTTTGGAGATAGAATATGGCTGTAAAAGTCGGTATTACAGGTTTTGGACGTATTGGTCGTAACATTTTGCGCGCTATTGCTGAATCAGGTCGCAAAGACATTGAAGTCGTTGCGGTGAACGACATTGGCGACCCTGAAATGAACGCCCATTTGCTCCGTTTTGACTCAGTACATGGCCGTTTCCCAAGTGAAGTAAAGCTTGAAGGCGATACAATGACTGTTGCAGGTCAAACGATCAAGATGCTTTCTGAACGTGATCCTGCAAACCTGCCTTGGGCTGACCTTGGTGTTGACGTTGTCATGGAATGTACTGGTATTTTTAGTGCAAAAGACAAAGCCATTGTCCATATTGAAAAGGGCGGCGCGAAGAAAGTGCTTGTTTCTGCCCCTTCTGCGGGTGCTGACAAGACAATCGTTTTTGGTGTGAATGAAGAAACATTGACCTCTTCTGACATGGTTGTTTCAAATGCGTCATGTACAACAAATTGCCTGGCTCCAATGGCGAAAGTCCTGAATGACCTTTGTGGCATTGAGCGCGGTTACATGACAACAATCCATTCCTTCACCAATGACCAGCGTATCCTGGATTTGCCACATAGTGACAAACGTCGCGCCCGTGCTGCGAGTCTTTCCATGATTCCGACTGGTACTGGTGCTGCCAAGGCTGTTGGCCTTGTGCTTCCTGAGCTTGTTGGCAAGCTTGACGGTTCTGCCATGCGCGTACCGACACCAAATGTTTCAGTTGTTGACCTGAAATTTGTACCGACACGTGAAACAAGTGTTGACGAAATTCATGCAGCGATGAAAAAAGCTTCTGAAGGCCGTATGAAAGGCGTTCTGGACTATATCACTGAAGAATTGGTGTCTATTGACTTTAACCATAGTGCAGCAACATCAAACTTTGACACAACACAGACTTGTATCGTTGATGGCGGTCTGGTGCGTGTTGTATCCTGGTATGACAACGAATGGGGTTTCTCAAACCGCATGAGTGATACAGCTATTGCACTTATGAATGCCTAGTGCATAGTGCGAGCAAATCGTTACGATTTACGGGTTAAGATATGCGCCATATAAGGGCTAGAGCAAGGTCGGGCGACAGAAATTGCTTGCAATTTGCCCTAGGTAGCAATGGTCATTGATTGACTTTTGAAAAAAGAAGCCGCCTGTGATAATAGTCACAGGCGGCTTTTTATTGGAAAATTATGGGGTAACAATCAAAATGGCTGGAGACAAGGCGAGATATCAAAGCCAGATTTATCTGACATTGCCTGAAAATTTGCCAGAATCATTTGGCGAGCTATTGGAACAGGCTCTTGGGGCTGGCTCTGTTGCCAGTGTGATGATGCGGGTAACATCTGCCAAAGGCAATGAAGCTTTGGGGGCGGAGTTGTGTAAGCTGTCCCAGGATCATGGGGCAGCCTTTCTGCTGGGGGTTGATGCAGACAACCTGGGGCAGGGGCAAGATTTTTTGAAGCGTTGGCAGGCAGATGGGCTTCACCTGTTTGACAGCACAATGCCTGTAAAGGCCATTCGCAAACAGGTCGGGCCTGACAAGATAGTGGGCAGTTTTTGCGGCTTGTCACGTCACCAGGCAATGTTGGCGGGGGAAGGCGGTGCTGACTATATTGCTGTGGGTCATGAGGGCGAACGAAACCTTGATGGTGTGATAAAATCAGCCAGGGAGGAGTTTGACCACATTTTGGTGTTTCTTAAGTGGTATCTGGAGGTATTTGAATTGCCTGTTGTTGTCTGGGATTGTGGTTCTTACGAGGATGTGGGACGGCTGGTTGCAGGGGGGGCAGATTTTGTGGCTGTAAATGACCTGGTCTGGCAAGCGGGGCAAAGGGCAGGGCCGACAATGGAATATGTTTTGAAATTGGCAGGTCATGAGTAGCTGTCGGTCTGTTTCTGGGGTTCTGGGCAGCAGTATGAAGTGATGACGGGAAATGAAATGAAATTATCAGGGACTTTTTCATGCCTTTTATTAAAAAAGGTGACAGCTGGATTGGTGCAGTTATCTCTTTCAGCTGGGGTTATACTGGTTATGCCTGTGCCCACCCAGGCGGAAATCAGCTATTGGAGTCCGCAAAGGAAAGAGACCCCTAAATCTAAAAAAAAGGGGCTGTTGGGGACGGAAAAACCCAAACAAAACCCTGATGATCCTGACCCAGCCTACTCAGCTTTCCTGCATGGCGAATTCCTGACGGCACTTGAAGAGGCAGAAAAGGCTGCCAAGAAAGGCCAGCCTGAAGCCTTTACCCTGATTGCGTATATTTTGGAGAAGGGGCTGGGCGTTGCCCGCAATGACAAAACGGCATTTGAATGGTATGCCAAGGGCGCGGCCAAGGGAGATGTCAATGCCGTCTTTGCCAAGGCCGTGATGCTGGCCAAGGGGCGTGGCACGAAGAAAAATATGCGTGAAGCTGCGGTGCTGTTTGATAAGGCTGCCAGGAAAGGACATGCTGCTGCACAATATAACCTGGCTCTGATCTATATTAATGGCCTGGTTGTCGATGAAAATATTTCTGAGGCGGTGAGTTGGCTGAAAAAGTCAGCCAAACAGAGAAACTTCCAGGCACAATATGATCTTGGAGCCCTTTATACATTGGGACGGGGTGTCAAGAAGGACAGTAAAAAGGCTGAATACTGGATTGGGAAAGCGGCAAAAGGCGGGCTGATCAATGCAGAGTTGGAATATGCTGTGATGCTTTTTAACAGGTTCAGGAAAGAGAAGGCGCATATCCGCAAGACAATTGGGCAACTCAGGTCTATCAGCCGTCTCCTGAAGCTGAAAAAAATGTCTGCTAAGGAACGCTGGCAGGCGATCAAGAAAATAGCTGGACCAAAAAGGATGAAGGCAATCTCAAGACTGCCACTTGAAAAACGCAAGGTCGCCCTGAAATACTTGAAAGACACACCTGGTGCGATGCTCGCTGCGATCCCTTCGGCAACAGTGAAGATGACAAAAAAACAGCGGCAGGAGGCTATAAGTCGCCAACTGCTCATCCTGCAAAAAATCAGAAAAAAAGAGGATGCTGTTTTCCCGAGGGCCTTTGAATTCCTTTATTCTGCTGCCCAAAAAGGCAATCCTATCGCACAGAACAGGCTGGCGCGCCTCTATGCCTATGGCCACACCCCGAGCCAGAAGGCGGCTCAAGGGGCAGGGGGACATAGAGCCGAGATCAGGCAAAATTTTATTATTGCCTCAAAATGGCATTTGCTGGCAAAAAGCAGGGGTGTTTCCGATGCCAAGCTGGATCTTGTTTTTTCTGGCCTGACACCGAAAGAACAGAAAAAAGTCTATCGGGAGGTTGATGATTGGGAAAATTTGACCATACTGAACTGACAGTTCTCTTCCAGGATTCGGAGAAAATATTGTGAAGTTTCATGGTTCTGATTGCCAGCCAGGCTTTTAGGGGTTATAACTTGTTTTAATTCTCCGTAAAAATTACCAATTTAATGACGCTTTGGCCTCGAAAGACAGGCATAGGGCAAGAGGAAATATCCATGGCAAACACACCTTTAATGCCAAAAGCCACAGCAGTCTGGCTTGTCGATAACACATCCCTGACCTTTGACCAGATCGCAGACTTTTGTGGCCTGCACGCATTGGAGGTCAAGGGAATTGCTGATGGGGAAGTCAGCGGCGGCATCAAGGGGATGGATCCAATCTCATCGGGGCAACTGACCCGCAAGGAGATTGACAAGGGGCAGGAAAAGACGACCTACCGCATGAAACTACTTGAATCTTCTGTGAAGGAAGTCTACCAGCTGGGTAAAAAGAAAAGGCGCGGCCCGCGCTATACACCAGTGTCACGTCGTCAGGACAGGCCTAATGCCATCCTGTGGCTGTTGCAGTTTCACCCTGAGCTGACAGAAAATGAGATTGTCAAGCTTGTGGGCACAACCAAAAACACCATCCAGACAATTGCGGGAGGCAAGCACTGGAATTCAAAGTCCCTTGAGCCGATTGATCCTGTAACACTCGCGCTTTGTACCCAGACCAATCTGGACAAGGCTGTACTCAAGGCCGGTAAGCGGTTGAAAAAAGAGCGTGAAGCAGCGGGCATTGATCCGGATGCACCTGTCGAGACCCTGCTGCCCATCAGCCAGACCGTCAAGGGCGATGTGATCGACCCTGCCCATCTTGCAGACAGCTGGATGAAGGACAATACCCCGGCCGCCCCGAAGGAAAAGGAAGTGACGGCGGAGGATGTCTTTGGTTCATCTGATGATGATGCCAGTGACAAGGCGGACAAGATTGTCAAGGCGGATGAGCAGGCGGAAGTTGCTGCTGCACTTTCTGGCTTTGACAAGCTTGAAGACAAGGGCAAGAGCGTCAGTGATGACAAGGCGGTTGCAGATGCCAAACAGAAGATGATGGCAGAGGCTCAGGCCAAGGCGGAAGCCAAGATCAAGGAAGATGCACAAAACAAGCCGAAACTGGAACCAGAAGAACCTGTGGCTGAAGCTGTTGACCCAGAACCAATCCCTGGATCAATAAAATCTGTTAATGCAGCTGAGGCAGAACCTGCTTCAAAGACTACTGCTGCGCAGGATGATGAAGACAAGAACGCAGCCTATAAGAAAAATACAGAATCTGTTGTGCCTGGCCATAACCCAGATGTTGTTGACGGCATTGTGCGCTATCTCGGCATTGCCCTGCGCGCTGGCAAGGATGCGGCCACGGTTGCCTGTTCTGACAAAAAAGAGCTGGACAATATCAAGGCCAAGTTCCTGACAAAGAAGCTGGCTCTGGAACTGTCGGAAGAGGAGCAGGACGCAGCCTGCAAGGAAGTCTGTGAGAAAATGGGAAGCTCCAACCGCTCAAAATGCCGCGTTGCCTTCTATTACTTGCTCGCCGAAAAATTTGGCAAGCTGGATATGTTTATCAAGTAGGCCAGGGGCGGGATGACTGCCCCAAAGCGATAAACAAGATCTTGGGATACCGCATGTCTGCGGTAATGACAGGACGTAGAAACTATAGCCCAAGAGATGTTTGTTTTTGGGGATTGCCTGACTATAATGCCCCTCTATAAGGGACGGACATGCTGTTCACAGCGGCTGGTGGCCAGCATGGTGAGGATCACGGCAGCCCCAAAATAATAGATGGCGGGCAGGGTCTTGGCATCGGCAACGCCGCTCTGCTTGACATAGAACACCACCAAAGCCAGCACCATCACGTCCAACATTGACCATTTACCAAGCCAGTGCAGGTGTCTGAGGGTCAGTCCCTGCGGCCTGCTGTACCAGATATGCTGGATATAGGCATAAAGCAGGTAGAACAGCTTGATGACGGGAAACAGTACGGAAAAGAAAAACAGCACAACGGCCAGAAAAATTTCCTGTTCCTTATACAGCGTCAGAATCACATCTATGATGGAGTGGGTTTTCTTCCAGACCAATAGCCAGCTCAGTTCAACAACAGGCAGGGTCAGGCCAAGGCCAAGGGTAATGACGGCGGCCAGCAATAACAGTTCAAAGAAGATGGAACGGCGGTGCAGTTTGCCCAGACGGTTTTGTTCTATGTCTTCATAGGAGATGTGGGTAGGGGCAGGGTTATTCTTTTTGGGTTTCCCTGTGGCAGCTGCCGAGGGGGAAAGGCGTTTTTTCAGTCTGGACCAGTTGAGGGACTTGCCTTTTTCTGCCATATGGAATCGCCCTGTTGCGAGAGTCATAAAAAAATCCGCCCCTCCAAATGGAAAAGGGCGGACTGGTTTTCTGGGTTTTAGGCAGTCTTGGTGGCCTGGATACCCTTGTCGGTCATCATGGTCTGGAGTTCGCCAGCCTGGAACATTTCCTTGACGATGTCCGCGCCGCCAACAAACTCACCCTTGACATAAAGCTGCGGGATGGTTGGCCAGTTGGTGAAGGACTTGATGCCTTCGCGGATGCCCTGGTCCTCAAGGACGTTTACGTCCTGGAAATCAACACCAAGATGGTCAAGTACCTGGACACAAAGGCCAGAGAAACCGCATTGCGGCATCTTGTGGTTGCCCTTCATAAACAGGACAACATCGTTGTCAGCAACAGTCTTGCGGATCCAGTCATGGACTTCTTGTTCGCTCATTATATATTCCTTAAATTTTGGGTTAGAGATGTTGTGTTACGGTTTGGGAGTGCCGTACAAGCCGCAGGCGACTTGTCTTCATTATGCTCTAGGCATCTGGCGCGGAGGTCTGCAATGCCAGGGCATGAAGCACACCGCCCATTTTACCTTGCAAGGAAGCATAGACCATTTGGTGCTGCTGTACACGGCTTTTTCCGCGAAAGGCTTCAGAAATAATTTCTGCCTGCCAATGATCCTGATCCCCTGCGGTATCGACCAGGGTAATCTGGGCATCGGGAATTGCCTGCTTAATCATGCTTTCAATCTCATCTGCTGCCATTGGCATATGCTAAAATCCTTTATGTCTGTTGTCAGGTTAGAGGTAGGGTGTTGCCGCCAAAATTCAAGCCTTTGGCTTGGTGCAGTCCTTATATCTGTTCTAAACTTAGGGATAAAGCAGTGCTTTGTCAAAAATATGCAGACATTAATATATTTATGAAGTTGTGCCGACTGCCGCACTAAAATACTATTGACTTTTATGGTTGGCAGATCCCTTTCCAGCGTCATGGTCGTGCTTGACACGACTACCCATTTCTGAACCTATCTTCTTGATAAAAAAGCTGTTTTTTAAGACCGAAATTCCAGAAATGGGTCATCAGATCAAGTCTGATGATGACGGTTTGAGAGGTTGGCTCTCGCGCCTCATTGCCCCCCAAACGGCACAACCTTGCTCTTGTTGATATAGCCAATGCGCCGCCCCTTGCGGGCGACCAGCATCCAGCCGTTTTCTTGGCGCAGCAGGGTCACGCCAGTGCCCAGCCCCAGGGTTTTCAGCGCGTCAGCCCCTGCGCCGGGGCCAGAAAACACTTTTGCGGGCAAGATCACAATATGGCTGGTCTTGCGCGAGATAATGCCGTCTTCCCCTTCCAGTTCCCCTTTAAGGCTGTCTGGCACAACAGACATGAGGGTAAAGTCGCCCTGGCTGGAGACGGTAGGCACCTGGCGGAATTTAAATTCCTTCTCGCTGATTTCCGGCACCCGTAGCCCAACATAGCGCGACAGCTCCGACAGGTCAATCAGCTGGTCGCGGCTGGTGTCGCCCAGGGCAAGGGCCTCGAGCAGGCTATAGGTAAACACGCCGTGGCCACGATAGCCCTCAAGCGCAGGAGCTTTGCGGCTGGTGGCAGAAATGGTGGTACGTCCTGTGGCGCGGGACAGGCGGTCAATGGCCGCCACTTGGGCAACTGTGCCGCCGCGCACGGAAGCCATCTGGAATGTGGCTGCCCCTGTCATGCTGCCGCTTTCGCAGGTATCAAGCAACAAGACTGACTTGCGGGCAGGGATCATGCCAAACCAGGCCTGCCACTGGTCTTGCGACACCGCCTGCTTGTCCAGGCTGGCCATATTTTTAAGCACGATATCTTGCGGCAGGAAATAATATTGCCCCTTATGGGTCACGCCGTGGCCTGCGATAAAAAACACAAACACATCATCTGGCGCAATCTTTTTGCTGAGGGCAACAAAGGTTTTGCCGATATTTTTCACGGTGACTTCCTTGTCCAGCAGTTTTGTGACATCAACCGAGCGGTACAGCATTTTGCCGCCCTTTACCAGTTCATCGGCCAGGGCGGTGGCATCTGGCACGGCGTAATTCAGTTTCAGGCTGCCTTGCCAATAGTCATTGACTCCGATTGAGAGAATATGAAGTTTTGGCTTTTTCTGTCCCAGTCCAGGGGTGTAAATAATGGTGGTGGAGACAGGTTTGGAGATGATTTTCCCTGCCTTGTTAAAGACCCTCAGCTCAAATATATTCTTGCCCTCGGCCAGCGCAAAGCGGCGGGTCAGGGTTTTGGGTTGGTTCTTGCGCCTTGCCTGCTGTTTGGCCTTGGCCGCCAGCGAGGTTTTCCCGCTACTGCCATCATCGGCCATGCCAAACAGTTTGCGCCGCTCCGCATCGCTGATGGCGCGGTCCATGCTGGCCAGGGTCACGCCGTTGACGCGCCAGACCGTCTTGCCAATGCCGCCGCTACGCGGCATAATCTGGGCGCGTAGGGTGACGCTGCGATTGCCTGTGGTCTGGTTGTCCGGGGTATCCATTGCCAGCTTTGGCGGCATCCCGCTGGCCAGCAATTTTTGCACAATATCGCCTGTGCCGCCAAGCTGCCTGATGGCCTTGCTGGCAGAGGCGAGAATAAGAGCCTTGTTGATGATCTCAGGGCTATACAGGGTTTTGCCCATTTGCGCAGCAGAGAGATGGTCAGCCGCCTTGTCTACGCCCCGGTTAATCTGCCAGCCCACCAGGCCGTGGCCGTTGGCAGAGGCGGTATAATAGCCTTGCGGTGTCCACATCGCCCATTCATTGTCCGCGCCGTGGAACAGGGTGACAATCAGCTCATGGCTGTTGGCATTCCACAGCCGCAGCGTCTGGTCATGACTGCCAGAAATCACCATCCTGCCATCAGGCGAAAACCCGACCGCCCAAATATCGCCCGTATGGCCAACAAACTGCCCAAGCCTGTTGCCCTTTCTGTCATAGGAATAGAGTTTACCGTTGCGTCCGCCAGAAAGAATGGTCTGGCCGTCAGGGCTAAAGCTATAGGCGATATGGTCATAGCCATCTGTTGCGCCGCGTGTCAGGGTGGCGTTGGTTTTGCCTTTTTGCAAAATATCAAGATGGGCATAATGTCCATACTTGCCACCTTTGCGCCGCGCCAGTGACCAATTACCATGCCGGGTCTGGGCACGCAGAAAAGTCTTGGCTTTGGAGGGACTGGGGGCAGGGGACAGGGCAAGCGCAGCCTGGTGCGGACCAGATTTTTGTGTGCCAGCCTTTTGGGGCAGGGCGAGCTGGAATTCAATGGGATTCTTGGAGAGGTAAGACATTTCTTTCCAGGTCTTGCCCCAGCCAACTGACCTGCCATCCTTGGCAAATCCCGCCGCCCAAAGGGATGCGCCCTGTCCCTTCAGCGTGGCGACGCGTTTGCCTGTTGCCAGTTTCCAGAGATGGATTTCCTGGTTGTCGCCTCCTGCTGTGGCGGCGTAAAGCCCGTCCGGTGAGATGGCGGTAGCCACCACAATATTGTCATGGCCTTGATAGCGCAAGATTTCCTTGCCTGTGGCAACATCAAACAGATGTTCTGGATTGGCCGAGCAAGATGGGCCTCCCACAACTGGACAGCAATGTCTTGCCATCGGGTGAAAAGCTCAGGCTTCCAACCTGTGTGCCCTGGTCTGCCAGGGTGCGCAAAAAACGCCCTGTGCGGCCATCCCATAATTTTATGCTGTGATCCTGTGCGCCGCTGGCAATTATGGTTTTTCCGTCCTGGCGATGGACAGCCAGGGCACTGACATCATCTGTATGACCGCGCATCACCTTGAGCAGTTTGCCTGTCTGGCCATCCCACAGCCGCAGGTCATGGTCAAGAGAGCCTGTCACCACATTGAACTGGCTTCCGGTTTTGCCTGGATGGCCCAGAGGAGAGGAGGGGAGAGGAAAGGAAAGCGGCGCAAAGCCCACAGCATAAATGTGGTCTGTATGGCCTTTGAGGCGGTGGGCCGGTTTTAGGGTTTGTGCTTTGCCAGCTCTTTCGTCTGAGGCTGGAAGGGGTTTGTAACCCCTTCCGCAGGTTTTTTGGCTGGCGGAGGGTTGGGCAGAAACGTTCCGGTCGGGTGTGCAACCCCCGACCGGCATGGCGGGCATTTTGTCGATCACGGTGTCCAGTTCCCAAAGTATGGCCTGGGCATTACTGCCGCCTTGTCCTGAAACCAGCCAGCGGCTGTCAGGTGAAAAGGCCAGGGCAAGCACCACATTGCCATGCCCCTTCAGCAAGGCAATAATCCTGCCAGAGTGAAAGTCATACAGCCGGATGTGATGCCCACTTCCTGACCCTTTATTCCACATCCAGCCCCCAACCGCCAACAACGTGCCGTCTGGCGACAAGGCCATCGCAAAGATCTTGCCTTCAGACCCCGCGCCGCTTTGGCCGCGAAAACTGCGCACGGTCTTGCCCTTGCGCCAGTCCCAGACCCGCACCAGCTTGTCTTCGCTGGCGGATACCAGATATTTGCCATCAGGGGTAAACACCACATCCCTTATGAGGGAGCTGTGGCCGCCGCTGTCTATTTGCAGGATCGGCTTGCCAGCTGTGTTTTTGGCGGGCTTTGCTGCGCTTGCTGCGTGCGTGGTCATCACCGCCGCCAACATCAGCATTGCCAGCACCGCGCGGCCTGTGATAACAGTCATGCCCAACTTCGCCATTCCCCCCAAACCATGTCCCATGATACTGTGTCCCTGCCTTGTTATGATGCCAATAATGAATAACAGAAAAACGACAAGGCCTGATCACTAAATGCTATTTCCCTTGTCATCCCCATTATTTGTCATCCCAGCCTTGAGCTGGGATCCATAACCCCAAAAGCAGAAAGCAGACAAGGTCATCACCCCAAAACCATAATAAAAATCAGGGGTTATGGATCCTGAACCAAGTTCAAGATGACAAAAGAGTATTTTCAATAGGTTGCCAAGTTTCTTATCCATTATTTGCTTTGTTATGCTGCTGACCTGTTGACCCTAAATATAATGCCCTGCGACATAAAAGCAAGAAGCCAAATCAAACCCCCAAAAATAAAAAAATAAAAAATACAGCGATTGGTTTGGCGGCGGTGGGGCGTAACAGGGGTGTCAAGGGCAGGCTGGACGCCGCATTCCACTTGGATGGCCTGTCTTTGGCGTGGTCTGGTACGCCAGGCCAGTGAGCGGGTCAGTTTTTGAAATTAACCCTCCCCAACCTTTCAGGGATTGCCCGCTCATTTTATGTAGATCACAAAAGGCCAGGGCTGTGTTGCCAGGCCGCCAAACCCATGAAGGGGACACGACATTTGTAGGGGCAGATCCGTGTATCTGCCCTGGTTGCCACAAAAACGGTTTTTGTTCTCAATCACAGAAATTTAACAAGATGTTGTCTGGAATATTGAGACCATTATTGTGGAGAGAGGGCGCATACATGGATGCGCCCCTACAAGGCATGAAGCCAGGAAACAAAGTCCTGTTCTGCAAAACACAGGCTTTAGTTTTATATGTAAATATCGTTTGATGACCCAATGGAGAAAAAAATGACTGTTCAAAAAATACTTATCGGTTTGTTGGCCACAACTGGCCTGGTTGCCCTTGCTGCTGGCGGAGCTGTCGCGATGAAACATGGCGGTCATGGCTTTGGCGGTCATGGGATGGGCATGGGCGCAATGCACGGGATGCGCAAGCAGCGCATGGCAGAAAAATTCAAAAAGGCGGATGTGGACGGCGACGGCTTTGTCTCCAAAACCGAGTTTGAGGGAATGCGCGCCGCGCGTTTTGATGAAAAGGACAGTAATGATGACGGCTTTATTGATGCCGCCGAGCTCGACAAGGCCGTGACTGCCAAGGTCGGTGAGAAGGCTGGCCGCCTGCTGAAGAAGTTTGACAAGAACGGTGATGGCAGCGTAACCAAAGACGAGATTGTCGCTGTGTTGTCAGACAAAATGTCGCCGCGTATCAAGAGGCGGATGGGGCGGCACATGAAGCGGATGGATGAGAATTGGGACGGCAAGGTGTCAAAGGCTGAGTTTGAGGCCGCCACCAACAAGAAATTTGCCCGTAAGGACGCGGATGGTGATGGCAAGGTTTCGCGTGATGAAATGATGAAAGGCGGCCATCACGGTATGCGCCATCATGGCATGGGGCGGCATGGCGGCATGATGCATGGTTCTGGCCATCACAAAGGTGGAATGAGTGGTCACCATAAAGGCGGCCAGGGCCGTGGTTCGCATTAGGATACACGCAGAAATAAAGGATCAAGATAGTGCCGTAATTTTGCTTGTCAGTTAGGTCAAAAAGGGGCGTATAGCGAGCTATACAAGCATTTTTGAAACGACACGGACAAGCAAAAGAACAAGCTAAATGATTCGGTTATTTGTGTGGGTGTCCTTAGTTCTTTGAAAGGATCAGGATTTTGGCCGACCGCAAAACCCTTTCTTTCGCTGATGACCGCGATGGTGATGACAGCTTGATGGCTCTTGTCGCCAACGGGGATGGCCAGGCCTATGAAATTGTGGTCAATGCCCATCTTGGACGGGTTGTTGCGGTGGGGCGCAAGATGCTTGGCAACCCTGCGGCAGCAGATGACCTGGCACAGGATGTGATGCTGAAACTGTGGCATCATGCACCGAAATGGCAGCCAGGCCGCGCCCGTATCTCGACCTGGCTGTACCGTGTGACCTCAAACCTGGCGATTGACAGGATCAGAGCCAACCGGACAAGCCAGCTTGATGAGGACTGGGACATGCCAGAGCAGGCCACCCAGTTGCAAGGCCTGGAAGAACAGGCCTTAAAGCAGCGGGTTGACAGGGCGTTGCAAGATTTGCCCGAACGCCAGAGGCTGGCACTGGTGCTGTTTCATTACCAGGGGTTGACGATGGGGGAGACTGCCGAAGCTATGGACAGCAGCGTTGAAGCGGTGCAGTCTTTGCTGGCGCGGGCACGGGCGACACTGAAAAAAATGCTGGTACGCGAATGGCGTAGCCTGTTGCCCGACCCGGTAGACTAGCAGCCAGGGATTAGGGGTTAAAGCGGATGGGGATTTTATAAGATAGGCAAGGAAGATGACACAGAATAGGGATCAACAATTGGCCAGGCTCAAGACTGTTTTGCAGCTTTATGGGGCGGACAGCGACAGGTGGCTGGGGGCAGAACGCCAGGGCTTGCTGGAACTTGTCAGCACAGACAGCCAGGCCAAACGGATGTTTGAAGACTGCAAGGCTCTTGAGGATTGTCTGGACGCGGCGGCTGAAACAGTTGGGGCGAAAGCGTTGTCTGGCCTGGCCTCAAGGATTATGGCACAGGCCGCTATGGCTAGCCAGGAACATCGGGCACAGGAAAAGGAAAGCATTCCAGACAAGCCGTTTACCAGGAGCGTTTTGGCAGGATTGTCCTGGCTAAAATCCCTGGGAGGGGATGGCGGTCAGTTTGCAGGTCGGCACATGGCCAGCCTTTCCTTGCTGGCAGCTTGTTTGGTGCTGGGGGTGCTGATCGGGATGAATGAAAGCCTTGGTAATTATTTCCAGCAAGAGTTTCAGCTGGCATTTTTTGATGGCATGCCTGGTAGTAACCCGTCGTTTGAGGATGTGTTGTTGGGGACTGAAATTTTATAGGCTTGGGCTGTATTGTGAATTGCTACAGGGCAGGCAGCTAACATGTGTCATGCGGGCTAAAACAAATGACTGACCTCTTTGGTGTCTCTGTAGAAGCCTGGCAATATCATCTGCCCTCATATTGTCATACCGCAGAAATGCGGTATCCATGCCATGAAGTTTGGGCTTGATAACAAAATTTATTCTAGGGCAGTGTTGACAATGCACGGCATGGATACCGCGTCAGGGCGCGGTATGACAGTGACTGGAGCTATTGCGTCACGTTAAATTAAACATGTTCAAAAGATAGTCGTGTACTCTCGAATTGGTATAAAAGTCAGGAAGGAAAAAAAATGTCTAAAGGCATGAAAATATTATTGGGGGTCTCGCTGGCTCTGAACCTGTTGTTTGTCGGCCTGGCAGGGGGCGCAATGTGGAAATTCAAGTCCTTTATGCACCATGATAACAAGGCGATGTATATTGCCGGAAAGCTGGTGCAGGATTTTCCCAAAGAGCGGCAAAAAGTGTTGCTGTCAGGTTTTGGTGGGCTGAAGGGTAGGCTGGCAAAGGTGCAGGAAAGCCATCCTGCGAGTTGGAAAACAGTGATGGCCAAAGTGGCAAAAGAGCCGTTTGAGAGCGCGGCGGTTCGCACCGCCCTGGCTGCCCTGCATGACAAACGCCTGGCACGGAAACGCATCATTGGTGACAGTTTTATTGCGATGATGGCGAAAATGACCCCAAAGGAGCGGGCGCAGGTGCGCAAGAGCAGAATTTTTAAAAAGATGATGCGCGGCGGCAGGCATCGCCATAAGCCATATGAACGCTAGTGCATAGTGCGAGCAAATCGTTACGATTTTCGGGTTAAGATATATGCGCCATCAAGGGGCTAGGGCAATGTCAGCTGACTTAAGCCTGCTTGCAGGTTGCCCTAGAACTGAAAAATTCATAAGGATGGCGGAGAGGATGGCGTAATCAGGTATTTTTATGAATCAAGAGCGACCAAACAAGGTTTACATCTCCTTAATTCCAAAATGGTACTGTTTTGTCAGGGAACTGATTTAGGCTATGTCAAAAACGATTAAGGACACCCGCAGAAATAAAGGATCAGGATAGCGCAGGAATTTTGTTTGTCAGTTAGGCCAAAAATGCGCGTATAGCGGGCTATACAAGCATTTTTGAAACGACGCTGACGGGCAAAAGAACAAGCTAAACGATTCGGTTA
>JAJRRF010000008.1 GCA_024279735.1 Alphaproteobacteria bacterium | reverse complement strand
TTGCTTGCCCTGATCTTCAATCAGAATCTTTTGGGCAGCAATAATCCGGTGCAATATTTTGGTATCATCAGCCATACGACCATTGATTCAGAAATATGCTACTTTGACAATAAGAAAAAAGAAGCTGGGGAGTTACGATATTTGCAAAAAAGAACTATATTATCAAGTACCAAGGTCTGGCAAGAACGTCGGGAACGGGAAGCATCCCCATTCCTGCAAGGGTGGCATTAGGTCAAGACGTGGCAATCAAGGGATCAGCGCAAGCATATTGATAAATATTTTTTTCATTTCCATTAATACAGGAATGGCACAAAAAATGTAGGGGCGGATCCAAGTATCCGCCCTGTTTGCTACAAAATTATAAAATAATGTGTTAGAACAATAGGTTGCTTCAAGTTTTCCTCCAAGATCACCACCATTCGTTACGAAGGAGGGGGCATACATGGATGCCCCCCTACAGAATCCGTACTTACATTTTTATATTTGTGCGAATGCCATAGGTGACATACCCATTCCCTCAAGGAGTCGCCCCCTCCGTCCCCAAAAACGCGGCCCAAGAAGTGTGACAAAACTGAATAATTAAGTGCATTCAGTAAACTGTCACTGTAATTTGTAATTAAGGATGCAGTCCATAAAAAACATGTTGCTTGGGGAAAAGTGGAAGACCGACACGACCCGCACCGAAAATCTCGTTAGGGCTGCTTCCTTCCGGATCTGACCCGGTTGGCGAGGAGTACGTCCACGCCAGCCTTCCTCTTTTGTATATCGGATGTTTTGGCTCTGCTTGCAAGGACTTTATCCCAAAAGCGTTATTTTTTTGCCCCCTGTCCCAGAATTTTCTGCCCCAAAACCTTGCGTTTTAGCACAAGAGCATTGACCACAGGCCAGCGGCCAGCAATATGGACAGATCTGCCATCTCGCCGATAGTCCAGCATTGTGGAAGGCCCGCCGTCCAGGTTCAGGGCGCGCTCACAACCCAGGCCGCCCTGTTTTTCACTGGCCGAAAGCAGTTTTCCTGTCTCAAACAGGGTAATATTGCCATCAATCACAATCACCAAAAACCGCCCCCTAAAATCCTGGCACAGCACAGAACGCCGCGCATATTTTCCATCATTGCGGCTGATGCCATTGTTGCCGCCAGGGTCAACCACCATCGGGCCAACCTGCAAGGCCTGGGTAAGCGGGGCGTAATGTTCTGCTTGCCTAGCCCATCCAATCGCCAGCCTGTCCCCCTTCTGATAAAACAGACCTGAGCCTGCCCCTTTGCGGTAAGGCGACAGCTGCTTGCCGCCCGCAACCACAAGACCAGACGCTTTCAGGACACTGCCCTTTTCAATACCGAAAAACCCGCCATTAATGGCCAGTACAGCGTCCGCCTTCTCGCGGTACGCCCTGATGCTACTGCCCTTATTTTTATGCTGGTTTACCACTGTCAGCGAGAATTTTTCAGGATCAAACCGCCAGACATGAATGGCAAAGGATTTTTTGCTGCCAACACTGTTTGTCAGCCTGGCAACCTTATAGTCCAGCCCATCGCCTGCCTTGTCCCACTGACTGTCTGCCAGGGTGTAAAGCAGGTCTGGAACCAGCACAATTTTGCGGCTGCGGTGCTTTAGGCCATCAGAAGCCATCCAATAGAGAAAGGGAAGGATGACAGCCAGGGTCATAATGATACGCATTATCAAGTCCCTAAAAAAAATATCTACACTGCGCCAAACTGCTTGCGGTAGTCACTGGCATAATATGTCCCCAGAATATGGCTTTCATGTGTATAGAACCCCAGCTCCTCCATTGCATTCTTCACACGCTGCTGGTCAGGATGCCCCTCAATATCAGCGTAAAACATCGTGGCGTTAAACGAGCCTTCCAGCTGATAGCTTTCCAGCTTGGTCATGTTAATGCCATTGGTGGCAAAGCCGCCAAGCACCTTGTAAAGCGCGGCAGGCACATTGCGCACCCTAAAAATAAAGGTGGTCATCACCTGTCCGTTGCCGATCACAGCTGGGTCAGGGTCACGCGCCAGGATCAGGAAACGGGTGGTGTTATGTTCAGCATCCTCAATATCTTTTTTCAGGATTTCGAGGCCGTAAATTTCTGCCGCCAGGTCAGGGGCAATCGCTGCCATAGTCCTGTCTCCAGCCTCCTTGACCAGACGGGCAGACCCTGCGGTGTCCGCTTCCGCCACAGGATGCAACTTTAGCTTCTGAAGCGAGCGGCGGCACTGCCCCAATGCCATAATATGACTATGCGCGGTCTTCAGGTCAGCCAAGGCTGTACCTGGCAAAGCCATCAGCTGGTGACGCACCCTTTGGAAATGCTCGCCAATAATATGCAGGCCAGAGTCTGGCAACAGGTGATGGATGTCCGCCACCCTTCCTGCCAGCGAATTTTCAACAGGGATCATCGCCAGGTCAGCCTCGCCATGTTTCAGCGCAGACAAGGCCCCCTCAAATGTGGCGCGCGGCAAGGGTTTGCCGTCAGGAAACACAGCATCGTTCGCCATATGGGAATTGGCTCCCGCCTCCCCTTGATAGACCACAATGGGCGTTTTGTATTTTTTGGATAATGCTGTCATAAATACCCTAAATGTTTCGCCATACGATTCATATTGCCTTATGACTTGGCAAAAAAGGCGCGAGCCTTTTCCAGGTCTTCAGCAGTATCAACGCCCAGAGGGGTGGTCTCCACCAGAGAGACATCAATCCTCATACCGGCCTCCAGGGCGCGCAACTGCTCCAGCTTTTCGCGTTTTTCCAACGATGAGGCCTCAAGGTTGACAAACCTGGCCAGGGCATCCCGGCGATAGGCATATATGCCGATATGGTGGAACAGCGGCCCTGGGCCATGCGGTGCTGTCGCACGGGTAAAATAGATTGAGCGCAAGATGTTAAGGCCGCCCGCAGGTGTCCCAATCACCTTGACCACATTGGGGTCGGTTCGCTCTTCTTCATCCTTTATCTCGGCCGCAAGGGTCGCGATATCAACAGAGGCATTTTCCAAAGGGTCAAGACAGGCCGAAATCAGTTCAGGCTCTATCGTTGGAAGGTCGCCCTGCAAGTTAATAATGATCTCGGCCAGACGTTCTGGGTCAACCTTCTCAACGGCTTCCTGGATACGGTCAGAGCCGCTCTGGTGATCTGTCCGCGTCATCACAGCCTCGCCGCCAACCTTTTCAATCGCCGACATCACCTCTTCACTGTCTGTTGCCACAATCACACGGCCAACATTGGCCTCTTGAGCCCGCCGCCAGACATGGACGATCATTGGGTCGCCCGCTATATCTGCCAGAGGCTTATTGGGCAGCCTTGTTGCCTCCAGCCGTGCCGGTATCACAACCAATACATTATCCATAATGTCCCTCGACCCTTAATTTTCATTCTTGATTTTATTTATGGGAGTGTTTTTTAACCGCACCCTAGCCCTGTTCTGTGTAAAAATCAATCAGGGCCGCAAAGAAATCAGGCTCTATTTAGTACCCCTGATGCCCTGAGAGGTTAACCTAAAATACCCAGGGCAGGACAAAACACTTGCATATGCTAATATATTCCTCTATTTCTGTAATGACAGAAAGTTCGTAAATTGATATGCAGAACAAACCCAGTCAGCCATACAGCTGCCGAACCCTTACAACAGATAGCTTATGTAAATTTTTGTAAACGCCTTGTCATTGTGGATTTGATCCACAATCCATAACCACTCAAGCTGGTTTTTAGTGTTTGTTTTTTGTTTCACCATGCATAAACAACAAAAATCAGCGTGTATGGATTCTGAAATAAATTCAGGATGACAATAAACAACAGATAAACCAACATCTTATGAAAATGTTTGTCCATTATTCGTGTTACCCGGCATCTCATTAATTTCTTTTTTAACAGAAGTTTCTGATATTAAATTAAGAAGGATCATCCCTTAATGACCTTTATGGAACAACAGCATCATGACTCTGCCCCAGATGCAGACCTGAACCAAAGCAGACGTACTGGGGATATGCGGTTTTCCAGGTTAATGCCCCCGCCCCAATGGCAGTCCCTGCCTGCCCCCATCCAGCAGAGATTTTCATCAGGTCTGGCACCAGGAGAAGCGGTGCTGTACCATGGCCATATCCTGGAAACCAGACTGTCTGGCTCAGGGCTGGTGCTGGCCTCCCTGGCACGGCTAGTCGGCAGTCCGCTCCCCTACAGGCAAGGGGCAACAGGAATCGCTGTGGTCTGCGTTACCGAAGCTGACAATAACGCGACGCAATGCTGGACACGGCTTTATGAACAAAAGGGACATTTCCCGCACACCATCCACTCCATGAAACGGTTTCGCGGCTCTACCGGACTGGAAGAATATATCGGCTTCGGGATCGGCATGGCACTGAGGGTCAGCGCGCAGAACCGCGCCCTGGTGTTTGAAAGCGATTTTTATTTTCTGGAGCTTTGGGGCTTCAAGCTAAGGCTTCCTGCTTTTTTGTCCCCTGGCAAAATGCGCATCACCCACAAGCAAGAAAAATCTGGCCAATTCAGTTTCAGCCTCTTGCTGAGCCATTCCTTGCTGGGGCAACTGATTTACCAATACGTGCTGTTTAACGACAACACCACGTAACAACAACACTGTTTAGCGACAACAACTGAAGGAGAAAATACCATGTCCATAACATATAACCTAGACTCTCCAGTCCTGTGGGTTCTTGTCCTGATCCAGGTGAGCCTGGGATGTTTTGATATATTCTATCATCATGAATTTACCGAGCGGCTGCCCTGGCGTGACACTGCCAAGACTGAACTGCGTCTTCATGCTGCGCGCAACCTGTTCTATGCAGCCCTGTTTGGCATGTTTGCCTGGTGGCAACCCCATGGTGTGTTTGCCATGATTGCAGCACTTATCATCATTGCAGAAGTTTTCATTACCCTGTGGGATTTTGTCGAGGAGGACAAGACCCGCGCCCTGCCAGCGTCTGAACGTCTGACCCATACCCTGCTTGCCCTCAATTATGGGGCAATCATGGTTTTTGTTCTTCCTACCTTGTGGCACCTCAGCCAACAGGCCAGCCAAATGATGCCTGCCAGTTATGGCCTCTATCTTGTTGGCAATATCATCCTGTCTATATCTTCTCTCGGCTGCTTTCTTTTTGCACTGCGTGACTATGCCATGTCCAGGCGCGGCATATCCCTTTACCGCCAGCCTGCAAGTCCGCTGGCAAAAAAACTGGCTCACCGTCACCGCATTGTCATTACCGGAGGCACTGGCTTTGTCGGGTCACGCCTCATCGAAGCCCTGACTGGCGCAGGCCACGCTGTTATAGTGCTGACACGCTCTACCCAAAAGGCCGCTTCCCTCAATCCTCCCTTTACAATTGTCACTGACCTCTCGCAAATACCGGGTCATCTCCCAATTGATGCCATCATTAACCTGGCCGGAGCCCCGGTTGCTGAAAAACGCTGGTCGCCTGCCTACAGAAAAACAATTATCAATTCCCGCCTGGGTGTAACCTGGCAGGTCGAGAAGCTGATTAGCAGGCTTGACCATAAGCCTGAACTGCTGATAGGCGCATCCGCAATTGGTTTTTACGGCCTGCGTGGGGACGAAATTTTGCATGAGACTGACCAGGGCAAACCGGCCTTCAGCCATGATGTCACAGAGGGCATTGAGATGGCCAATGAAGTTGCAGCGGGGTCACATTGCCGTCTGGTCAATATGCGTATCGGTATCGTCCTTGGCTATGAAAGCGGTGTCCTGGGAAAACTTTTGCCGATCTTTGACTGGGCTTTGGGAGGACGCACAGGCTCAGGACAACAATGGATGTCCTGGATTGAACGTGACGACCTTGTGCGGATGATTATCCACACCATTGCCACGCCAAGCATCACAGGAGTGATCAATGCTGTTGCCCCTGACCCAGTCCGCAACCAGGAATTTGCCCGCCTGTTTGGCAAGACCCTGAAACGCCCAGCTTTTCTCCCCCTACCCAGTTTTGTGGTCAACCTGCTATTTGGGCAAATGGGCAGGGAACTATTGCTGTCAGGTCAACGGGTCAGCTGCGAGAAAATAAGCCAGGCCGGATTTCATTTCGAGTATCCCCAGCTGGTAGATGCCCTGGTCTATGCTGTAGGAAAAGGTCAGAAAACTGGTGAAAAAATCAAGGTAACCAATCATGATGCAGCCCCTCAAAAGTTGGCTATCAATCCGAAATATGCAAATATTGAACCTCATATCTAGAAATATTGAACCTCATATCTAGGAAGAACAGATATTGCTGGCAACAAGAATTGTTGCCAGCCAACTATCAGTTGGTATGAAATGAACGGGCAGTTCATTTTTTGGGTTTTATGCTTACGTATGATTACCTACAAACCCCATAAAATTGACCCAAAAGCATTCTTCACAGTTGATATTTTTTAAAAAATTTGTAAAGTGCCCAAAATTCATTCTAACAGTTTACTGTCCTTATCTGTCCTGTTCACCCTGTTTGCCACTTCCCTTATGGTTTCTTGAGTTATCATCCGGAGCTTACAGGTTTACATGCTGTTTTGACAGACAGGCCAGAAGCCAGTCATAAATATCAGGATAAAATGCCATGAACCCAGAATTACGCAATATTGCAGTCGGTATGATATTTGCATCAATCCTGTCCCTTCTCTCCTTGGGCTATATTGCCAATGCGCTTTACGGTGTTGGTCATGAAAAACTGCCAGACCCTGTTATTGAGGGTGCAGAACAGGCTAGCGCAGGGGCTGTCGGCTCTGCCGCAAAGAAACATGAAGTCTCGGTTGCTTCCCTGATGGCAGCGGCACAACCTCAAAAAGGCGCAAAAACCTTTAAGAAAAAATGCACATCCTGCCATACCATTGAGCAAGGCGGCAAAGACAAGACAGGCCCTAACCTGTTTTCCATCGCCAAACGTGGCATCGGCAAAAAGGCTGGTTTTAAATATTCCAAGGGTCTTGTCGCCAAATCTGCCGAATTGTGGAGCGATGAAAGCCTGAACAGCTTCCTCACCAAGCCTGCCGCCTATATTAAGAAGACCAAAATGTCTTTTGCTGGCATCAAGAAGCCGGCAGCACGCGCTGACCTGATAGCCTTCCTGAAATCAAGCGGTAAGTAGGGTTTCCCCCTTTGGCTTCAGCCCCAAGAAATTTGGAACGACACTGACAAGGCTCTCCTAAAAAATCAGGAGAGCCTTTTTTGTTTTGAGCTATCCCCAGCCCCGAATGCTTACCGTTGCCATATTCAAACCAATATGCCCTTATACTTTGAATAACGAAATGAAATATGCCATCACTTCCAGGCACTCTCAACGATTAGGGAAACAGGTGACACTGTTTCCTTATTTTTGCGGGTGTCCTTCGTCATTCACCATTTTTGGGGCTGGATGAGCGGGACTACAAGGTTATCTAAAATGTTTAAGGAATAATATGAACGTTCAACAACGCCCATTGACGGCCACTTGGTTCACAGGGACATGCCAGAAAATACTTGCCGGAATCTTGCTCTGCCTCCTTGTCCCTTCATATGCCCTTGCCAAGGAAACCAGGCACTATTCCCTATCGTTGATTGAGAAGCCCCGCCATGGGGCGGACTTCAAACATTTTAACTATGTCAATCCCAATGCGCCCAAGGGCGGCAAGGTTCAGCAGGGTAGGATCGGCACATTTGATAACCTCAACATGTTTGTCTATCGCGGCAACAGTGCTGATGGGCTTGGCCTGATCTATGACAGCCTGATGAACAGCTCTATGGACGAACCCTCCACCTCCTACCCCAACCTTGCCAAATACCTCACCATTGCCAAAGACCTGTCTTCTGCCAGCTATACCCTGCGCAAGGGCGCGCGTTGGCATGACGGCAAGCCCATCACACCTGAAGATGTCATTTTTTCCTTCAACACCTTCAAGAAAAACCATCCGCTCTATAACCAGTATTATAAAAACGTCAAGAAAGTCACCAAGTCTGGCAAACGGACGGTTACCTTTCATTTTTCCGTCAAGAACAATAAGGAACTGCCCTATATTGTTGGCGAGCTGTCCATTTTGCCAAAACATTTCTGGACAGGCAAAAAGGCCGATGGAACCCCGCGGGACCCTTCCAAGACCTCCCTGGAAATTCCCCTTGGCTCAGGCCCCTACAAAATCAAGAAGGTCAATAATGGCAAGTCCATCACCTATCAACGGGTCAAGGATTATTGGGGCGCGAAAATTCCTGTCAATCTTGGGCAGCACAATCTGGACATGATCAGCTATGACTATTTTCGCGACAGCACCGCCAATTTTCAGGCCTTCAAGGCAGGGCAGCTTGATTACCGCGCAGAGAGCATGTCCAAGCAATGGGCAACGGGCTATAATTTCCCGGCTCTCAAGAGGGGTGAGGTTCTCAAGGAAGAAATTACCCTAAAGAACCCGCAGCCCATGCAAGCCTTCGCTTTTAATGTCAGGCGCAAGAAGTTCACTGACCCAAGGGTGCGGCAGGCTCTAGGGCTGGCCTTCGACTTTGAATGGGCCAACAAGAACCTGTTCTATGGCCAGTATAAACGCACATCCAGCTTTTTTGAAAACTCTGAACTTGCCGCCAAAGGGCTTCCCCAAGGGCAGGAACTGGAGATATTGAAAGGGCTTGGCGACAAGATCCCAAAACAGGTACTGACAACGGTCTATCAAGTGCCTGTCAATAACAGCAAGAAAGACCTGCGCGCCCATTTGATACAAGCCAAGAACCTACTGAAGCAAGCTGGCTGGAAAATCAACAGGGAAATAGACAAAAGCAGGGCCTGTGGTTTCCTGTGCAAGATTGGCTTGTCGAGCCAGGCCAAGAGGAAAGTGTTGCGCAACAAGGACGGTGAGGAACTCAAGATGACATTCCTGCTGGTCTCCCCTGCCTTTAAGCGTATTGTCCTGCCCTATATCAAGAATTTGGAAAAACTGGGTGTCACCGCCACCATCCGCCTGGTAGATGCTGCCCAATATAAGCGTCACTTGGACACCTTTGACTATGACATTATTATTGGCAACTGGGGACAGTCCCTCTCCCCTGGCAATGAACAACGTAACTATTGGGGCAGCTCCGCAGCTGACCGCAGTGGCTCACGTAACTTTATCGGGATCAAGAACCCTGCCATTGACACCCTGATTGACAAGATTATCTTCGCCAAGGATCGCAAGACTTTGGTGGCAACCACCAATGCTTTGGACAGGGTGCTGTTATGGAATCATTATCTTGTGCCACAATGGCATTCCCCAAATGAGCGTATCGCCTATTGGAACAAGTATAGCCATCCCAAAACAATGCCCTCCCGTTCTGTAGGCTTTCCCACAATCTGGTGGCAGGATGAGAAAAAGGCGGCTGCCCTGCATCCAAAATAGAAGCTTTATCCTTCACCAACAATTTTGAATAATAGCCCGTTTTCCCATCACCTGGGAATACACGCAAAAGGAAAGCCAGGCCTGAAGATGTTTTTGAAGAAACCAAGCACTAAGACAACACTTTCAGCCCTCCTGTCCGTCGTCCTGTTTTCAGGCATAATACATAGTGCCAATGCTGTTGAAAGACACGGCCTCTCGGCCTTTGGCGACCTGAAATATGCCAAGGACTTCAAAAACTTTTCCTATGTCGTGCCTTTGGCTCCAAAGGGTGGCAAACTTTCCATGATCGGGACAGCTGGCCTGACCACCTTTAACAGCTTTAATGACATGATTATCAAGGGCGATGCCGCGCAAGGCCTGGAATATCTCTATGACAGCCTGATGGTACGCGCCCAGGATGAGCCTGATGCCGTTTACGGACTGGTTGCCAAATCCGCCAATGTTGCCCGCGACAAGTCTTCTGTCACCTTTACCCTGCGGCCAGAAGCCCGCTTCGCCGATGGCTCAAAGCTGACCTCCGCCGACCTGGTGTTCAGCTTTAATATCCTGAAGAAAAAGGGGCATCCGCGCCTGTCCTCTGGCCTACGTGATGTCACCAGTGCCAAGGCTTTGGGGGGCTATAAGGTGCGCTACACATTTAAGGGCAAGCTGGTGCGCGACCTGCCCCTTGTGGTGGCACAGCTTCCAATCCTGCCAAAAGCATGGTGGGAAAGGCGTGAGTTTGACAAGACTTCTCTGGACAAGCCCCTTGGGTCAGGACCCTATACAATTGGCAGCTTCAAGCCCGGCAGCTATGTCAGTTTTTTACGGCGTAAGGATTATTGGGCAAAAGACTTGCCTGTCAATAAGGGACGCTATAATTTTGATGAACTACGCTATGAATATTTCAGGGACAGGACAGCTGAATTTGAGGCTCTGAAATCAGGGAATTTTGACCTCCGTGAAGAGTTTACTTCACGGGTCTGGGCCAATGACTATAAACTCAATGCTGTAAAGTCAGGTAGGCTCGTCCGCCTTGACCTGGATGACAAACGCCCCTCTGGTGCGCAGGGTTTCTTTATCAATTTGCGGCGCAAAAAATTTGCCGACAAACGTGTCAGGCAAGCTCTTGACTTGGCCTTTGACTATGAATGGACCAACAAGAACATGTTCCATGGTCTCTACCAGCGCACCCAGAGCTTTTTTGAAAACTCTGTGATGAAAGCCAAGGGACTGCCCTCACGCGGTGAAGTTTTGCTGCTCAAACCCTTTGAAAAACAGCTGCCCCCTGAAATTTTCACCCATGCCCCCTATATCCCTCCTGTGACAGACGGGTCAGGCCAGAACAGAAAAAACCTACGTGCTGCCAAGGCACTGCTGCAACAGGCTGGCTGGAGGGTCAAGAAGGAAGTGGTCAAGGGAGAATGCGGGACATTTTGTTCAATCCTGAAAGCCATTGGCCTGAAATCAGACAGCAAACAGTCAGTCCTCCGAAACGCGGACAATGAGGCTTTTGAAATCACCTTCCTGATTGACAGCCCTTCGTTCAAGCGCATTATTTCACCCTATATCAAGAATTTGAAACGGCTGGGTATCCAGGGCAAGATCCGCATGGTTGACAATGCCCAATATCAGGAACGCATCAAATCCTTCGATTTTGACATGACCACAGAGCGTTATGTCCTTGGCATGACCCCAAGTGTGGCGATGCGCAATTATTGGGGCTCAAGGGCGGCGGACCAAAAGGGCAGCTATAACCTGTCAGGGATCAAGAACCCTGTGATTGATGCCCTGATTGAAAAGATTATTGCCGCACCGAGCCGCGAATCTCTGGTCACAGCCTCACGGGCACTTGACAGGATATTGCGCAATGGTCATTACTGGGTGCCGCACTGGTACAAGGCAGGGCACTGGTTGGCCTATTGGAACAAGTTTTCCCGTCCCGTCACCAAGCCGCCATATGCCAGGGGGGTGATTGACCTGTGGTGGTATGATGTCAAAAAGGCAAAACAACTTGGGAATAAAAAATAAGAAGCCCCACTTTGGGACGGGTCTGTGCTAAGGCCATAAACAGGATGAGCAAAATGGAATATGGATGGCTGACAATATTATGAAAAACCTGCTGCTGAAATATTCAGCCATACATATCCTTCTGATTGGCAATATGTTGGCTGCCGTCCTGTTGCTGGTATTGCCAAAACATTACGGCGAGACTGTTTTCCTCATTGCTACAGTTTTCTTTGTCTTTCAGCTTCTGCTCACTCTTGGCCAGAAGGGTGTCAACGAGTCCCTGTCTGAAAAACCGCCAGAAGACCCCCCGGCTGACGATGCCAACATATTGCAAAAGCTGTGGCACAATTATCCTTTGCCCTCTGGCATCCTGGTTATGCTCGCTTCCCTCGTCCTGCTATATTATATCCCGACCCTGTTTAGTTTTTTGGCCATCATCATTGCCATCCGGATGCTTATGATGCTGCCCCTTTCCCTTGGGATGACGGCCTTGCTGGTTCAGGCCTTTACCCTGGCTTTGCTCTACCTGTTTCCCGCAATTTTTGGGGTGATCGCCATTGTCTTTATGGGGCTGTTCCTGGTTTCTGATGATACCAAGCGTGCCTATATCATGCGCCGCATCCTGCTGATGGTGCCGACCATGTTTGGCATTATGGTGCTGACCTTTACCATTATCCAGTTCGCGCCCGGCGGCCCTGTCGAGCAGGTTCTTGCCAAACTCTCTGGCCAGAACACTGATGCCACCTCCAAGATTGGCGGCGGACAGGGGGCGGACTTTGCCAATAATAACCAGGCTGGAGGGAATGGCGGCAGTGGCAGCAGTTACCGTGGCGCGGCTGGCCTTGACCCAGAATTTATCAAGAAACTTGAAAAACAATTTGGCTATGACAAGCCCGCTTATGTGCGTTTTTACAAAACCATAAAGGACTATAGCTGGCTTGAGTTTGGCAACAGCTATTTTCGCGACACCAAGGTGATTGAACTGATCAAGGAAAAAATGCCTGTTTCCATCTCGTTGGGACTGTGGGTGATGTTGCTGTCTTACGGCATTTCCATCCCATTGGGTATCCGCAAGGCGGTCAATGACGGCACAACCTTTGATGTCTGGAGCAGCGGCCTGATTATCATTGGCTATGCCATTCCCGGTTTCCTGTTTGCTGTGTTGCTGATTATCCTGTTTGCCGGCGGCTCATTTCTCGACCTGTTCCCCCTGCGCGACATCACCACTTCAAGCTGGGACCAGCTGCCCTCCTTTATCCAGGGGGCTTATCCGCGTGACCAGATTGATCCCAATGCCAACCCCTGGGACTATATGGCCTGGCCCTACAAGATGGTGGATTATTTTTGGCACATGACCTTGCCCATCATCGCCATGAGTGTTGGCGCATTTGCCACCACCACCTTTTTGACCAAGAATTCCTTTCTTGATGAGATCAAGAAGCAATATGTCACCACTGCCCGCGCCAAGGGACTGACAGAAAACCAGGTGCTTTATGGCCATGTTTTCCGCAATGCCATGCTGATTATTATTGCAGGTTTCCCTGGAGCCTTTATCGGCGCGCTGTTTGCCAACTCACTGCTGATTGAAAGCATCTTCTCACTGGACGGCCTGGGACTGCTTTCCTTCGAGTCTGTGGTCAACAGGGACTATCCGGTGGTGTTCGCCAACCTGTTTATCTTTTCACTGCTGGGGCTGGTTGTCTCACTCATATCCGACCTGACCTATAGCTGGGTGGATCCCCGCATCGACTTTGAAACAAGGGAGGTCTAGGACAATGGCACTCATTTCCTTACACAAACCATTGCGCTATCTTAGCCAAGCGGTCAAGCCATCGCAATGGTCTCCAATGAACCAGCGGCGTTGGTCGATCTTCAAGGGCAATAAAAGGGGGTATTACAGCCTGTGGATTTTCTCAATCCTGTTTATCTTGTCGCTGTTTGCCGAATTTATCGCCAATGACAAGCCCTATATGATCAAATATGATGGCGGCTATTATTTCCCTGTCTTCACCTCCTACGCCGAAACTGATTTTGGCGGGGAATTTGAATCCGAGGCAGATTACCGTGACCCGGTATTGCTGTGCCTGGTTCGCACCAATGGTTCTGACCAGTGCGAGGCTGACACCAAGACCAAAGACATCAAGGGCGGCAGCAAGGGCTGGATGGCCTGGCCACCGATCCGTTACAGTTATGACACCATCAACCTGAACCTGCCTGTCCCTGCCCCTGCCCCGCCCTCAACAGAGAACTGGCTTGGCACGGATGACCAGGGCCGTGACGTGGTCTCCCGCATGATTTACGGCTTCCGCATCTCTATCTTGTTTGGACTAATACTGACCATTATATCGTCCATTATTGGGGTGATTTCTGGTGCGATACAGGGTTATTTTGGCGGTTGGATTGACCTCATAACCCAACGTTTCATTGAGATATGGACCTCGGTGCCCCAGCTTTACCTGTTGATTATCATTGCCTCCATCATTACCCCAAGTTTCTGGATATTATTGTTTATCCTGCTGCTGTTTACCTGGGTGGCCTTGGTCGGCGTGGTGCGCGCAGAATTTTTGCGCGGCAGAAATTTGGAATATGTCACCGCAGCGCGGGCACTTGGCCTGACCCATTGGCAGATTATTTTCCGCCACCTGCTGCCCAATGCGATGGTCGCCACCCTGACCTTTATGCCCTTTATCCTTAATGGCTCAATCACCAGCCTGACCTCACTGGACTATCTGGGCTTTGGCCTGCCGCCTGGCTCGCCGTCCCTTGGTGAATTGCTGGCGCAGGGCAAAAGCAATGTCAACGCCCCCTGGCTTGGCTTTACAGCCTTCTTTACCATCTCTATCATGCTGTCATTGCTGGTATTTGTCGGCGAGGCTGTGCGCGATGCCCTCGACCCGCGCAAGTCATTGCATTAGTGAGGCTGCTATGTCTCTGACAAAAACCGCGTTTCAGTATAGCAGGAAAATTAAGGAATATGGACAAGATGGATAACAACGGCACATTTCTCGAGGTCAAGGACCTGTCCGTCAGCTTCCGGTCTGGCAAGCGGGTCACGGAAGCCGTCAAGAACATTTCCTTTTCGATAGAACGGGGCAAGACCCTGGCACTGGTCGGCGAATCCGGTTCAGGAAAATCTGTCTCGGCTCTCTCCATCATGCAGCTGTTGCCTTATCCAGCTGCCTTCCATCCCTCTGGCTCTGTCCTGTATGAAGGCCAGCAATTGATGGACGGCGGGGAAAAGCTGCTACGTAAAGTTCGCGGCAATGATATTTCCATCATCTTCCAAGAACCGATGACCTCGCTCAACCCGCTCCATACCATTGAGCAACAGATTGCTGAAAATATAGAACTGCACCAGGGACTGAGCGGCAAGGAAACCCGGGCAAAGGTGCTTGATTTGCTTGGCAAGGTTGGTATCCATGATGCAGAGAGCCGCCTCGATGCTTATCCGCACCAGCTTTCAGGCGGCCAGAAGCAGCGTGTCATGATTGCGATGGCTCTGGCCAATGAACCTGACCTTCTGATAGCAGATGAACCGACCACCGCGTTGGATGTCACCATCCAGGCTCAAATTCTCCAGCTGCTGATGGATCTGCAAGAACAGATGGGCATGGCGATCCTGCTGATTACCCATGACCTTGGCATTGTTGAAAAATTCGCAGATAATGTCTGCGTGATGCAACACGGCGAAATTGTTGAACGCGGGGTCACAAGGGATATTTTTGCCAGTCCCAAACATGCCTACACCCAGCACCTGCTGGCTTCTGAGCCGCGTATCCAGCCCCCCAAAGAGGATGATACTGCGCCCGTTGTGATTGAGACCACAAACCTAAAAGTCTGGTTTCCGATCAAGAGCGGTGTTTTCAGCAAGGTCACGGACTATGTCAAGGCGGTTGACGGTATCTCACTAAAACTGCGCGAAGGCCAGACCATCGGCGTTGTTGGGGAAAGCGGCTCTGGCAAGACAACATTGGGGCTTGCCCTGATGCGCCTGATCTCTTCTGACGGCCCGATTATCTATATGGGGGACAAGCGTATTGACGGCTATGACAGCAAGGCCATGCGCCCTTTGCGCCGCAAAATGCAGATTGTGTTTCAGGATCCCTTTGGGTCTCTCTCGCCGCGTATGTCAGTGGCTGAAATTATCGGCGAAGGCCTGAAAATCCACAAGCCTGACCTGACAATAAAGCAGATCCGGGACAGGGTAGCAGCTTCCCTGATCGAGGTTGGTCTGACAGAAGACATGTTGGATCGTTACCCCCATGAATTTTCTGGCGGCCAGAGACAGCGCATCGCGGTTGCCCGCGCCATGATATTGGAGCCCAAATTCATCATGCTTGACGAGCCAACCAGTGCGCTTGACGTGACAGTGCAGGCGCAGGTTGTTGAACTGTTACAGGATCTCCAGACCAAACACAAACTGTCCTACCTGTTTATCAGCCATGACCTGCGGGTTGTCCGCGCCCTGTCCAACACCATGATTATCATGCGCCGTGGCAAGGTGGTGGAAGAGGGAAATGCTGAAAAAATATTCAAAAGCCCCGAAACAGACTATACCAAGGCTCTGCTTAGCGCAGCCCTTAACCTGGAAGCTGTATCTGATGACAGCCTTCGCTAAGGACACCCCCAAAATGAATTGAATCGTTTTGCTTGATCTTTTGCCTGTCAGTGTCGTTTCAATAATGGTGACATAATTACGAGATCACAAAGGGCGCGACTCTTTTGCCAAGCCGCCAAACCCCACCTGTTGGGGATTACCATCACTTGGAAAGTAAGATCCCCTTTGTGATCTGGTATAACACGCCTTGGTACATGACTATACTTTTGGGTGGGTCACTTGATATTGTTGACCGCATCCACTGTCATGCCGCGCTACGACGCGGTATCCATGCCCTGCACGATCAACACGAAAAAGACTAACAATTTAACACTATAGGGTCTCAAGCCCCCCAAACAAACATTGTCATTTCAACGCAAATTTCACGGCGTGGATA
>JAJRRF010000210.1 GCA_024279735.1 Alphaproteobacteria bacterium | reverse complement strand
GTTTCAAGCGGAATACAGTCTAAAAATCCTGTTTTTTAATGGAAAAATGATCATATTTTAGTGGTTTTAAAAATAACGATTTATTTTTATCGTTATTTATCAATTAGTTAATACACCTAAAACAAGCTGGGGAGTTACAGTGAGCTGGATTTGTTCAAGGGTTAGGAGATACGCTCAGGATGATTTTGAAGCCAGGCACTTGACCGACATTAATTGCATTTTGTTCAAGACCTGAAAGAGGGGGGTATTACTTTGTAAAAAGCTCTTTTTTTCTTGTGTCTGTAGGAAAGAAAGCCTTATTTATCAGGGCATGGCAGCTTGGTCAAAGAGCCATACCGATTAAACTATGTATTTTTTGGAATTAGGGTTCTTAAGCTCATGGCTAAGAAGAAGAAAAAAACATTTCGGCCTAAGGCCCGCTTGCCCAAAGGTATGCGGGACGTAGAGAGTGCTGAAATCAGTGCAATGTCCTCCATGCTGGAAACTATTCGGGAGTGCTATCACCTTTATGGCTTTGAGGCTCTCGAAACGCCGGTATTTGAATATAGTGATGCCCTTGGCAAGTCTCTGCCAGATCAGGATCGTCCCAATGCAGGGGTTTTTTCTTTTGAGGATGAGGACAGCCAGTGGCTTTCATTGCGCTATGACCTGACAGCTCCGTTGGCGCGATATGTTGCCCAGCATTATGATGCCCTCCCAAAACCTTTCCGCCGCTACCAGACGGGTTATGTCTGGCGCAATGAAAAGGCAGGCCCTGGACGTTACCGCCAGTTTCGTCAGTTCGATGCTGACAGTGTTGGTGTGCCAGGCGTTGCAGCAGATGCTGAACTTTGTATGCTGGCTTCGCATACCATAGAAAAACTGGGTATAGGGCGCGGCCAATATGTGATGCGGGTCAATAACCGTAAAATCCTGGACGGTGTTTTGGAGATGATTGGGATAGATCCCAAGGGTGAGGAAGATCTTGAGATGCGCATGACGATATTGCGGTCAATAGACAAGCTGGATCGTCTGGGCATTGTGGGTGTTGAGGCGTTGCTGGGTGAGGGGCGCAAGGATGACTCTGGTGCTTATACCAAGGGAGCTGGCCTTCCTATAGAAAAAATAGCAAAGATCATTGCTTTTGTTGGGGCAGGGGCTGATGAACGCACAGCTGTTCTGGAGAATTTCAGGACACTGGTTTCTAGCAGTGTGACTGGTATGGAAGGTGTGGTTGAGCTGGAGGAAATGGATAGCCTGTTTGTTGCCTCAGGTTTTGGTACTGACCGTATCGTGTTTGATCCCTCTATTGTGCGCGGCCTGGATTATTATACTGGGCCAGTCTTTGAGGCAGAACTGACGTTTGAGGTCAAGGATGAGAAGGGCCAGCCAATTCGCTTTGGTTCTGTAGGCGGCGGCGGGCGTTATGATGGCCTGATTGCAAAGTTTAAGGGAATTGAGGTTCCCGCCACAGGGTTTTCCATTGGTGTCTCGCGGCTCTATACAGCCCTGAATGCCTTGGGTAAATTTTCTGGGGGTTCTGGTTACGGGCCTGTTATTGTGATGGTGATGGATAAGGACAGGCTGGGCGACTACCAAAAAATGGTTGGGCGGTTGCGGGAGGCAGGTATCCGCAGTGAACTTTATCTGGGTGGGTCAGGAATACGGGCACAGATGAAATATGCTGATAAACGTAAGGCTGTCTGCGTTGTTATCCAGGGGTCTGATGAGCAGAGCCGAGGTGAGGTCATGCTGAAAGATTTGATAGAGGGTATGCAAAAGTCAGAAGAGATTGTAGATAACAAGTCATGGCGGGAAGGGCGGCCGGCACAGTTTGCAGTTGCTGAGGCTGAGCTGGTAGAGGCTGTCCGTTCAGTTCTGGCACGGTATGGGGACTCCTAGATATGTTTGCAGAAAGCACCCAGGGTTATAAGGCTCTCCAGGTTCAGGCCGTACGGCTTGAGAAAATTTTTGATGAGGCTGGCTATGAAATCGTGGCTCCCTCAATCATTCAGCCTGCGGGAATTTTTTTGGACCAGATCGGTGAGGCCTTGAGGTCGCGGACCTATGTGTTTGAGGACCCTGAGGGCAATGAGCTTTGCCTGCGCCCTGACCTGACAATGCCAGTCAGCAGGGTCTATTATGAGCGTCATATTGTAGGGCAGGAAGAGGGGGGCATTATTGCTGCCCGCTATTCCTATAACGGTTCTGCGTTCCGTTATTATACGGGCGGCGCAACCGCAGATCATCCATGTGAATTCAGGCAGGCAGGTATTGAGCGTTTTGGTGATGCCAACCGTGAAGAGGTTGACAGTGAAATCCTGGCGATGGCTCTGAAGGTGTTGCAGGAGACGGGTGTTGGAAATATCAGGATCAGGATGGGGGATCTTGGCCTTTTTAATGCCTTGCTTGAGGCAATTGATATGCCACAGCATTGGCGCAACCGTCTTGGTCACCATTTTTGGCGGCATGACAGTTTCCGTTCTGTGCTGCAACATTTTTCAAAGCCTCCAGAGCGTGAAATTCAGGAGCAACGCCGTAAATTACTGTTGCGTCTTGACCCAGAGCAGCCTGAAATGGCACTGGATGTGGTTGACAGTTTTTTGAAGGAAAACAGCATTCCGCTGATTGGCCTGCGCACCTTGCAGGATATTACCCAGCGGCTACTGGAACAGGCCAGTGACTTGCAGGAAAAGCCGCTTTCGGCGCAAAATGTCAAGCTGATTACGGATTATCTGAACGTCCGTGCGCTGCCAAGGGCCGCCGCCATGCGTATGGAAGATTTGGCCGAGCAAGCGGGGGTTAACATTGGCTCTGCCCTCAATGTCTTTAACCAGCGGCTTGAATTTATGGCCAAGGCAGGTGTTGACCTGAATACCATAGAGTTTTCTGCTGAGTTTGGGCGTGAGGTTGAGTATTACACTGGTTTTGTGTTTCAGCTGGATGCGCCCGACTTGCCAAATGGTTGCAATATAGCAGGAGGCGGGCGTTATGATAACCTGCTGACCCATCTTGGTTCAAAAACCCCCATTCCAGCTGTGGGGTGTGCATTTCATACAGAGCGGTTGCTCAGGGCTGTTTCGGGAGGGGATTATGAAGGATAATGAAAAACTTATTTTGGCGATCCCTTCAAAGGGGCGGCTGATGGACAAGACCATAGCTTTTTTTACATCCCATGACATGCCAATCATCAAGACAGGGCATGAGAGAGGGTATCGGGGGATTATTGAAAACCTTGATAATGTTGAGGTTGCTTTCTTGTCGGCTTCAGAAATTGCCCATAACCTGAAGGTGGGCAAGGCGCATCTTGGCGTAACAGGGGAAGATCTGATACGGGAAAAAATACTTGAGGCAGATGTGGTGATTGATTTTATCAGGCCGCTTGCCTTTGGTCATGCTGATGTCATCGTGGCTGTGCCAGAATGTTGGCTAGATGTTGATACCATGAGCGAACTTGAAGAGGCTGCAACGCAGTTTCATGCTGTCCATGGCCGCAGGCTACGTGTTGCCACGAAATACAAGATGCTGACCCGTAACTTTTTTGCCAAAAAAGGGGTGTCGGGTTACCGTATTGTTGAAAGCCTGGGGGCAACCGAAGGGGCTCCGGCAGCCGGCAGTGCTGAGATGATTGTTGATATTACCTCAACAGGCAGTACATTAAGAGCCAATAATCTCAGGATCATTGCGGATGGGATTATCCTGGAAAGTGAGGCCAACCTGGTGGCGACCAAGACAGCCGCCTGGGCAGACGCGACACTTGCCCTGCGCCAGAAAATTGAGGATAGGCTGGGAGAAAAGGCGGCCTAATTTTTGGTATAACAGACCAGCCCCCTGCGCTTATGGTGATAGGGGGTATCAATGATTCGCGGCAAGCTGTTGTTTAATATATAAAATATCATTCGTAGCAGGTAGGGCGCATACATGGATGTGCGCCTATACAAGACTGTGCCTTTATTTTATTTCAATATTTTGACGTGAAAATCCAAAATTAGAATTGCTGACAACATTAAAGGGTGTTTCCCCTACGGCTCACGGACAGCCTTTACTCGGCTGCATCAGCATAAATAAAGTCCTTGACCTTGTTGGTCCGGGGCTTGAGATGTTCCAGTTCTTTTGGACATGCCCCGCCATAGGCCCAGTTCACCAGTTCAGCCGTATGGACGATAGGAATGTCTGTACCGCTGGCAATCTGGGTGATGCAGCCAATATTCCCAGTGGCAATAAGGTCAGGCTTAACCAGGTTGATGTTGTCAACTTTCCTTTTGAGAAGCTGGTCTGCGATATCTTTTTGCAAGATATTATAGGTTCCGGCAGACCCGCAACATAAATGCCCCTCGGCAATCTCGACAATGTTATAGCCTGCGCGTTCCAGCAGTTTGCGGGGTGCATCATTTACGTTTTGTCCGTGCTGCATGGAACAGGCGGAGTGATAGGCGACCTTCAGGTCAGACCACTGGCTGGGGGCCTGGAATGACAGATCCACCAAAAATTCAGTAATATCTTGTGTTATGTCAGCAATTTCCTGCCCCCGGCTGCTATAGCCAGGCTCATTGCGGAAAACATGGCCAAAGTCCTTGACCTGGGTGCCGCACCCGGATGCTGTCACCAGGACAGCCTCAACAGGGTCTATTTCCATCTCTTTGGAAATGGTGTTGACCATGTTTTTGGCCATCTCCATCGCGGCCTTTTCCTTGCCCATATGATGGTCAAGCGCACCGCAACAACCGGCCTTTTCAGGGACTATCACCTGGATGTTGTTTTGCAATAACATATTGACCGCTGCGTCATGTATAGAAGGCCGGAGGACTGAAGAGGCGCAGCCAGGGATGACAATAACGCGTCTTTGTAACTGCTTGTGATTGGACTTTTTGCCAAAACGACCTGAAGCATATTTCCCAGCTCTGGGAAGGCGCAAAGGCATCAGGGAAAGCATCGAACCCAGTTCTGATAGCCCAATCTTGCCAAAGACATTCTGGAAGGGTTTTGCCAGAACACCAAGGCGCATTGCGACACGCATCCTGCCAGGAAAAGGTAATATGGCAGACAATACATTGCGTACCAGCCTTTGTTTGATGGGACGCTTGAAATTTTTCTCAATATGGGTGCGGCTCAGATCAATCAGGTGCATATAGTCGACCCGTGACGGGCAGGTGGTGACGCAGGACAGGCAAGACAGGCAACGGTCAATATGGGTCACCATATTCTTGTCAGGTGTGCCGCCATTCTCAAACATCTCCTTAATCATGTAAATTCGTCCACGCGGGGAATCTCGTTCGTCTCCCTGGATGACATAGGAAGAACAGGTCGCTGTACAGAACCCGCAATGTACGCATTTATGTAATATTTCTTCGGCTTCAGCAAAGACCGGTTTTTCAAGATCCTGCTTGGAAAATTGTGTCTGCATTGGCTAGACTCCTGCATACATGCGGCCGGGGTTCAGAATGCCCTTGGGGTCAAACTGTTGCTTGATGGCCTTGGTGATAATATCTTGTGTGTGGTCAAGGGGCTGGAAGACATCAATGGAAGCCCGTGTCTGTCTTGAGGCGCGGATCAGTGTTGCATGGCCGCCCAGGCGGGCTATGACTCGGCGAATGTCTGAGGCACTTGCATCACTGCTGTTGTTGACCTCAAGCCAGATCAGACCTCCGGCCCAGTCATAGGTTGCACGGCACTCCATATCATGGCTCAGGATAGAGACCAGCTTGGCACCGTCAGCGGGGGCAACAGAAATCCGCCAGACAGGGTCGTCATGTCCTTCCAGATAGGTCAGGCTGCGCATCTCTTCCCAAAAAGAACGAGACCTTGCATCATCCAGTTCATAAATGTCACCAAAAGGGGACAGTTCCTTTTTCAGCTTGTTGGCGCGATAGGTGACTGATGAGGGAAAGCTTTCAATACGGATAGCTGTAATGGCCTTGCCCAGTCTGCTAAATTCAGGGTTATGCAGCCTTTCTACAAATCCCTTTTGCAGGTGGGTCGTGCCAGTGACTTCAAATGGGGTGGACATGGCGGCGCACAGGGCGTTGACAGCAAGATCATCATCAAGCCCCTCAATAAACAGGGTGCGGCTTTCCTCTGCTTTCGGGACAATCTTCATGGTTACTTCTGTCAGGACAGCAAGGGTTCCCCATGAACCACACAGTCCCCTGACCAGGTCATAGCCTGTTACATTTTTCATGACGCGGCCACCGGACTTGAAGCTTTCGCCGCGTCCATTAATGCCGCGTATACCAATAAGGTGGTCACGGGCTGCGCCATTGCGGATGCGTTTTGCCCCTGATAAATTGGTGGCAAAGACTGACCCTATTGTGCCCTGTCCTGCAATTTGCCCCAAGGCTGGCCCCAGGTCAACAGGCTCAAATGCCAGTTCCATATTCTCATGGGACAGGCGGTGTTCAATAAAGGAGACGGGGGTGCCTGCGAGGGCAGAGATTACCATTTCACTGGGCTGGAAAAGGGTAATTGACCGCAACCTGTCCATTGAGATTGACTGGTTGGCTTCTACAGGGCGGCCAACGGATTTCTTGCTGCCATTACCTATAATACTGACAGGAATTTCATTGGCGTTGGCTTCCCTGATAATATCAGAGATATGCTCTTCATGCAGCGGCCTTAATATTTCTTCCATAATCTCTTTCGATCCGCAGTTTTAGGGATGGTGAGTTGCCTGTTTTGGATGCAGTGATATCTGAATATTCGGTCAGGCACTAAGGTATTTTAGTTTTGGGATGGATACAAGGCCAAACTGCAAAGTAAGCTGCAACCTGTATATAAGCAGCAGCGTGTGGTTTCTGAATAAAATCAGTCTCTTATATCCTGCTAAAAAAGTGTCTGGCCAAATACCAAGGCGGTGATAAGCCCAGCATTAGCCATGATACACGACACCGTCATCTTCGACCTCTTCCTCAAAATGTCTTTCGACCTCGTCAGCAGGCACCGGCCTGTTTTCCAAGGGGAATACCTTGGCAGGATTGAGCAGCCATTTAGGGTCGAATACTGATTTTATCCGCATTTGTTGGTCAAGGTCTGTCTGGGTGAACTGAACCCGCATCAGGTCGCGTTTTTCAATGCCAACACCATGTTCGCCAGTCAAGCAGCCACCAGCCTCAACACATAGCTTTAAGAGATCCGCGCCGCAATGTTCAGCCTTGAGCAATTCTTCAGGGTCGTTGGCGTTATACAATATTAAGGGGTGGAGATTGCCATCTCCTGCATGAAAAATATTGGAGACCCGTAGGCCGTAACCTTTGCAAATTTCAAAAACCTTTTCCAGGACATCGCCAAGTTGGCTGAGGGGAATGACACCATCCATACAATAATAGTCAGAAATCTGTCCCATAGCCCCAAAGGCAGATTTACGGCCTTTCCATATGGCGACGCTTTCTTTTGCTGTCTGGGCTTCCTTGAAGTTTTTGGGGTTAAAGGGGCGGGCAATGGTGCGCAGGCGTTCAAACTGTTCGTCAATCTCGTCATCACAGCCCTCGACCTCGACCAGTAATAGAGCCTCTACATCCAAAGGATATCCTGCCTTGGCATAGTTTTCACAGACCTTGATAGCCGGTTTGTCCATAAACTCAATGGCAGCGGGCAGCATACCTGCCTTGATAATGCCTGCAACACATTCCCCAGCCTCACGTATTGAACTAAAACCAATCAGCATGGGCCGGGCACTTTCAGTCGACCTGATCAGCTTGACTGTTGCTTCTGTAATGATGCCGAGCTGGCCTTCAGAACCGCATACCAGGCCAAGAAGGTCATAGCCAGGGGAATCCAGGTATTTGCCACCAAGCTCAATAATGCTGCCATCCATCATGACCATTGTGACCCCAAGCAGGTTATTGGTTGTGACACCATATTTCAGGCAATGGGCTCCGCCAGAGTTCATGGCAATATTTCCTGCTATGGAACAAGCAAGCTGGCTGGAGGGGTCGGGGGCGTAAAAGAATTTTTTTTCAGCAGCGACAGCTGAAATGGCCAGGTTGGTAATTCCTGCCTGGACTGTTGCCGTCCGGTTGGTATAGTCCATGTCCAGCACCCTGTTCATGCGGGACACACCTATGATGATGGAATCAGCAGCCGGCAAGGCTCCGCCGCAAAGGGAGGTTCCCGCCCCGCGCCCAACAATCTTGATATTATACTGGTGGCAGTAGGACAGTATGGCACTGATCTCATCCGTGGTGGTTGGCAGGATGACAAGCAGCGGCAATTGCCTGTAGGCTGTCAGTGCATCTGTTTCAAAAGTTTTCTGCCCTGCTTCATCCTCAATCATAATGGCATCTGGCACAATGTTCTTCAGGTCAGAAATAATCGTTTTGCGCTTGTCAAGAACCTCAGGGTCAGGATGGGGAATTTCAATCATGGACATGTCAGGGAAGGTCGCTTTATCTAGGGGTGAAACAGGATATACCCATTATGTGGCCTCGTGCCTGGTTATCAGTATTGCAGAATTTATCTGGGCAGGAAAGGGGGAAGGGGGCTGTAAACAATAATTTATCACACCCTTGGCAAGCTTGTTATTGACCTTGATTAACAATAGTTCGGACAGTTTTCACCCAACAAAAAAATAAGTGAGCCCTCAATTTGTGGGAAGATGGTGTTGTAAACGACATCAATCCTTCAAAACGGAGGAACTCATGGACATTGTAACAACTGTTCTGGATCAAATG
>JAJRRF010000007.1 GCA_024279735.1 Alphaproteobacteria bacterium | reverse complement strand
TGGGCTTGATAAATTACGGCAATTGCTCATGCACCAAAAAGATGAAGCAATCCGCCTGCTTAAAAAGTTCCTAGCCCCACAAACGAAAAAACAGCCCGTCCAAAAGGCTTTAGCCTGAAGAGAGTCGTGTACTATGGGGGTTTGCATAACTTTGGCAGCACCCAAAAACAGGTGATAACTCCTGTCTTCCCCAAACCCCTGACTGTCCCCCTATTATATACCTAATATCGCGCCCTCCAAAAATCAATTAAATGTACGCTGCACAGAATTGACCACAGATATTCCAGAGACACCCCTGATGATTGTCAGCAAATGGCTGATATCCAGCACCTCAAGCTCAAACCGCATCCTGGTATAGTCTGGCGCGGTATCCAGCATTGTCAACGTGTGGATATTGCCTTTTTCATCGCTGATAACCTGGGCAATCTGCACAAGGGTTCCGGGTTCATTGATTGCGACAACCTCTATCTGTGCAGGAAACCGCGCCTTACTGTCCTTTTCAATGTCCCAGGTGACATCAATTAGGAGTTCGGGAGACAGTTCCAGCAAATCCATCGGGATGGACTGGATCGGGTAAATCGTTATTCCTTCATTGGGTGTCAGCACCCCTATAATCCTGTCACCAGGAACCGCCCCCCCTTTAGAGGCGTATTTGACAGGCAACCTCGATGTTGCCCCCCCAATAGATATACTGTCCTTCTGGTTTCCCAACAGGGATGTCTGCTTATACTTGATCCCGATCTTGTTGGCAAAGGCGCGCCAGCCCTTCTCCTTACGGGTGTATTCCTTGCGTTCATTCCGTTCAGGCTGCCGCTCATCCCGAAATACAGCATTCAGGACAATTTCAGAAGACAGTTCTCCCAGGCCAATATCCTGGAACACATCATCTATTGTCTCCTGGGGCAACCTGCTCAAATTCCTGATAATAATATCGTCACTGAATTTTTTATGCTCCCTGTCAAAGGCACGTTTCAGGATTTGCCGTCCCCAGCCAATATGTTGTCTGCGTTTTGTGTCGCGCACAGCACGGCGAATTGCAGAGCGTGCCTTACCTGTCACAACCCAGTTATCCCACTTCAGGTCAACGGTCTGCTCTTCAGAACGGATAATCTCAACTTTGTCCCCATTTCGCAACTGTGTCATGCGCGGCCTGTGCTGGCCATTAATCTTGCATCCCAAAAAGCTGTTGCCAACATCGGTATGAACAGCATAGGCAAAATCAATCGGTGTTGCCCCATAAGGCAGGACAATAATCCGTCCCTTAGGGGTAAAACAAAACACCTGATCCTTATAAAGCTCCATTTTGGTGTGCTCATAAAGGGTCTCGGAATTTTGTCCATCCCTGAGCATGTCAACCAGCTTACGTAACCATTGCGAGACTTGGCTTTCATCTGTCCTTTTGGAAATCTTTTCCCCGTCAAGGACTGGCTGTTCCTTATACAGCGCATGGGCGGCGATGCCATATTCCGCGATCTCATGCATCTCAAATGTCCTGATCTGCAACTCTACCCGCTGGTGCCTTGGGCCAACAACCTTGGTATGGATAGACTGGTAGTCATTGCGTTTTGGCAGGGAAATATAGTCCTTAAAAAAGCCTGGCACGATTGGCCACCTGGTATGGATCAGCCCCAATATCTTATAACAGTCCTCAACAGTGGGCACGATGACACGGAAGGCATAAATGTCAGACAGTTCCTCAAAGGAAATCTGCTTGTCCTCCATTTTTTTCCAGATAGAGAAAGGCTTTTTCTCCCGGCCGCTCACTTCGCCATCAATACCGTTTTCCTGCAATATTTTCTCAATGATATGGCTGATTTCAGCAACCAGGTCGTGATCGCGCAGATGCCTCTTGTCAAGCTTTTCCATCACAGCCTTGTAGGCTTCGGGATGTAGCCAGCGGAAGGCATGTTCCTCCAACTCTTCACGCACCCAATGAATCCCAAGCCTGGCAGCAAGCGGCGCGTAAATATCCAGGGTCTCTTCCGAAATCCTTTTTTGCGCAGAGGCTTTCATATGCTCCATCGTCCGCATGTTATGCAGACGGTCCGCCAATTTTACCAACAGGACACGAATATCCGTGGTAAAGGCAACCAGCAACTTCCGGAAATTTTCAGCCTGTTTGGCTTTTTTGGTGGAGAAGTCAAGTTTTTCTATCTTAGTGACCCCGTCAACCAGATCCCTAATTTCCTGGCCAAACATGTTATTGATCTTGTCCAGCGTTGCTTCGGTATCCTCAACAGTATCATGCAGCAGCCCTGTAGCCACAGTGGCATCATCAAGCTTTAACTCGGCAAGGATATTGGCCACCGCCAGCGGGTGCATAAAGTAGGGTTCGCCAGACTTGCGGATATCCTTCTTATGGACATCCTTGGAATAATCATAGGCCAAAGCAAGCATTGAGGTGTCAGCCTTCGGGTCATAGGCCAATATGTTTTCAATGAGCTGTTCTCGTTCAGCAGTCAAACTTGCCTCCTTCTCGGCCAGTGATCAATTCACTCATGTTCTGAAGGGGTCATCCCATGAAGACTGTTATCCTTACCCAAGTACAAAAAAAAACGCAACCCGCAATATCAAAACCAATCCAGGTGATTGATTTCATATAACGGCCTGCGCAATTTAAAAATAGTGTCTACTTTTGAACCTGGCGTCCTAACGGCGGCGACGGGAATTACTGTCCTGCGGTGCCAAGTTTGCCAGACCACGCAACAGGTCATCTTCAGTGATTGAATCAGCCCTTTTGTCCTGAAACCCTGCTTCTTGTCCAAAGACCTGGGCATTGGTCACTTGACGGTCATGAGGCAACATCGGTGCAGCTTCCTGTTCTGGCTCGTCAATCTCGACATATTTCTGCATTGAATGAATCAACTCTTCCTTCAGGTCTGCCGGAGACACTGTTTCTTCTGCAATTTCCCGTAGAGCCACAACAGGGTTTTTATCATTATCCCGGTCAATCGTAATTGGCGCACCGCTTGAAATGGTGCGGGAGCGGTGACCTGCAAGCAAAACGAGCTCAAACCTGTTGGTCACTTTTTCAATGCAGTCTTCAACGGTAACACGTGCCATAAGCAAAATCCCAGAATATATTTTTTGATTGAGTAGCCACCTTGATCCCTAAGTTACACCGTGCTGCCAAACCCCTCATAAAGAGGGAGACAGCCAATCATGGTCATAGCTTCCCCACCAATATAGCAACAAATACCGCATTCTACAAATAAAAAACAGCGGGATGTGACAATCCCAATCTTATGGCACAAGCCTGCCCTGCCTTTGTGTTTTCAAGCGGCTCCATAACTGCTGAGCCGAACAGCCAAGCACAGGATGTTTCCAGTCAGGAGCAATATCCTGGAGCGGCCTTATCACAAACGGCCTTTTATGGGCTTCAGGGTGTGGCAAGACCAGCCCGTCCCTTTTATGGGGAGAAAACACCCACGGCCTGCGCCAGCCCATAACCACGCGGCCATAACTGACAATATCCAGGTCCAGGCATCGCGCAGCCCACACTTTCCCGCGCTGGCGGCCAGCACTCTGCTCTATCCTTTGCAAAACCCGCAGCAAAACATGGGGGGAAAGGGAAGTTTCCAGCAAAACAACACCATTGAGATAATTATCTTGTCCCTGTTGTCCAATAGCCTCAGTACCGTACCACAGTGACACAGCCAAAACCCCGATATTACATTGAGAGAGAGCTTCCACAGCCCGTTCCAGGGTTTCAAGGGGCATCCCCCATTTTCCCTCCAGATTAGAGCCAAGCCCTATAAAAACACGCATAATTGATTATTAAACTTTTGACCTGCGACAGATTTGACCTATAATTAACGTAGTATAAATTAATATTTCATCATATACAGCTTTACTTTTATTAAAATTTTTATTTCTAAACCTTACGTTTCACCAAGTTTTTATTTTTTTTACTTTTGACTGAATTATTCTTTGAGGATTTTATGCTACTTTATAAGGACGAGAGAACGGCACTCTTTATCGACGGTGCCAACCTCTATGCAACATCAAAAGCCTTGGGCTTTGATATCGACTATAAAAAAATGCTCAACCTTTTTCGGTCGCAAAGCAGACTGATAAGGGCTCTCTATTATACTGCCATCAGCGACGACCAGGAATATTCTTCCATACGTCCCCTGATAGACTGGCTGGACTATAACGGCTATTCGATGGTCACCAAACCTACAAAAGAGTTTACTGATTCCTCAGGACGGCGCAAAATCAAAGGCAATATGGATATAGAACTGTCTGTTGATGCCATGGAACTGGCAAGTGAGCTTGACCATATTGTCTTGTTTTCAGGAGACGGCGACTTCAGGCCACTGGTGGCAGCCCTGCAAAGAAAGGGCAAAAGGGTCAGCGTCATTTCAACGCTCCAGACCAACCCGCCAATGGTTGCCGATGAACTGCGCCGCCAGTCTGACCAATTTATTGACCTGCGCACCATAGAAAAAGGGATTTGCCGTCAAGGCAGCCCCTCATTCCAGTACCAGAATGATGCTGACAGTCCAGACGATGACCATGACCATCATGACCAGAGCTATTGAGCAGGAGGGAAAGGCTGGTTCACACTGCTGAACCAACTACCCCTTTTCACGCATCAAACGTGCCTGGGTTCTTTTCCAGTCACGGTTCTTGGAGGTCTGGCGTTTGTCATGGTTTTTCTTGCCCCGGCACAGCGCAATTTCGACCTTGGCAATCCCGCGCGGATTAAAATAGAATTTTAGCGGAATAACGGTCAGACCATCTTTTTGGACGGACCCCAATAACTTATTAATCTGCCGGCGGTGAAGCAGCAGCTTTCGCGACCGTCTCGGGGCATGGTTATTCCTGTTGCCATGGTTATATTCAGGAATATAGGCATTGACCAGATGGAGTGTCCCCTCCTCTTCAGCAGCATAGGATTCGGCAATATTTGCCTTGCCACTGCGCAGTGACTTAACCTCTGTGCCCGTCAACATAATGCCGGCCTCAAATGTTTCCTCGACAAAATAGTTATGATAGGCCTTCCGGTTCTGGGCAATCATTGTTTTTGTCGGGTCTGTCTTTTTCTTTTTTGCCATTATGCCAGTCCTCTTTCCAGTGCTTATAACCTATGCACTCTTCAGCCCGGATGCAAGAAGAGCCTGGTCAACGGCCTGCCTTGCCCCTTCAGAAAGCGAAACCAGTGGCAGACGGACAGCATCAGAAGGAATAAGCCCAAGCTGGTGGGCAGCATATTTGGCAGGCCCCGGGTTCGCCTCCACAAATAGGTTATTGTGAAGCGGCATCAGCTGGTCCTGCAATTTAAGGGCAGCCTGATAGTCCGACTTAAGGCAAGCATTCTGGAATTTGGCACATAAGGCCGGGGCAATATTTGACGTGACAGAGATACAGCCAACCCCGCCATGGGCATTAAATCCCAGTGCGGTTGCGTCCTCACCAGAAAGCTGGATAAAGTCTTCTCCCATAGCCAGCCTCTGCTCTGAAACGCGCGATATATTGGCCGTTGCATCCTTGACCCCGACAATATTAGGCAGGGAAAACAACCGTTCCATTGTCCCAACATCCATATCGACGACGCTACGGCCAGGAATATTATAGATAAAGATTGGCAGGTCAACAGCATCATTAATCGCCTTATAATGCTGGTACAAACCTTCCTGGGTCGGCTTATTGTAGTAGGGTGTCACAACAAGCCCTGCATCTGCGCCAGCCTCTTTGGCATGGCGGGTTAGGGTGATGGCCTCTTCGGTAGAGTTGGAGCCACAGCCTGCAATGACGAAAGCGCGGCCTTTGGCAACTTCCAGGCACATCTCGACAACGCGCCGATGTTCCTGGTGGGTCAGTGTCGGAGATTCCCCTGTTGTGCCAACAGGCACAAGTCCATGTGTTCCCTCCGTTATCTGCCACTCGACAAAACGCTGAAAAACAGCCTCATCAACACCGCCATCCTTAAATGGCGTAATTAAGGCTGTAATAGAACCCTGGAACATGTCTTAAAACCCTACATTTTATTAAAAAAATTTATTGATACTGTCAGGGGCTTAACACCCGACCTCTCAGTCTACAGCCCCCACAATCTACAGTCAGGGGCACTGCCAGTCATAAAGCCCTGACCCATGGGAATGCAAAGAAAGTCACCCCAAAATTCCAGACCCAAAAACAGTCTTCACTTTTTGGACTGATTAATGCGTTATACTCCCTTGAACACATCTATATGAAACTATACAAATTTGCAGCTATATTTTGTAAAATGTCTTAACATATTGATCTCTTATTGAACACTCATTTAATTTACGGCAAACTGACGAAATGAACTATACCGACTTATTTTGTAGCATTCAATATTGGATGAAAAATCAGTGTTGGCATACAAGGCAAAATCATAAAGTGACGCAGGCAGACAGAAAAATTGGCTCTGGCCAACCTGCGCCAGCAGCATCCCTGTTTCTGGCTTCCCTAGCAATCCTGTCCATTTTTCCAGTCCCTGTACATGCCCAAAACGGGCTGTCTTCCCCAAAACGGGTTCAGACAATTGCACAGATGCCTGCCACGCCGCCTGTCACCATACCAAAAAGCAAGTCAGGCTCCAAAAACACACATGTGCCAATGCTGCTGGCTTATCTCCCAGTTGCCAGGCCAGCTGCAAAACCACCAAAACCTGTCTCCGACAAGGCAATCAGGGCTCTGTCTCCCCTTCTTGACTACCAAATTTCCAGTCTTGATAGCAGCACCATCAAAGCGATTGTCAAAGCCATTTCAAACAGGGATTATGACAGGGCTGTCAGCCTGCGCAATATCCTGACAGACAAGAACGCTCTCTCCCTGGTCAACTGGTTCTATTTCAGGAAGGCCAACAGGCATTATAGTGTGGCAGAGGTGGAAAAATTTTCCCGCAGCCACAAGGACTGGCCAAACATAGCCACACTAAAAAGAAATGCTGAACTGGCTGCGCTTGGAGATGACCAGACCCCCGTTGACATTATTGCCCTGTTCAAAAAAAAGAGACCTGTCTCAAAACAGGGGAAAATCAGGTTGGCAATTGCCCTGAAAGAGAGGGGCAAAACCAAACGAGCACGCACTATTCTGCTACCCCTGTGGCACAGATCAAGGCTGAGCAAAAAGCAGGAAGAAAAAATTCTGACCTACTTTGGCGATAACCTTTCAGCAGCTGACCATGAAAAACGTATTAACTATTTGCTGTATCATCACAAGAAAAAATATGTAGCCGCAGCCCGCAGGTTATTTAAATATATCAACAAAGAGTCAAAAGCAGTCCATAGCCTGCGTATCAACTATATTACCAAGAGGAAAGTTTCAGAAAAGTCCTTTGACAAGATGAGCGAACAGCAAAAAGGCCATAACGGCCTTTTGTTTAACCGTGCCAAATGGCTGAGACGCAGAAAACGCCAGACCGAAGCCTGGGATATCCTGTCACAGCCCAACGACCTGATGAAGCAGCCCCCTTCCTTGTCAGCCCTGGACTGGCGGGAACGCAACCTACAGATCAGGACTGCCCTCAATAAAGGCCATGCCCCGATTGCCTATGCCATTGTAGCGCGTCATGGCAAACTCTCCGGCACCAAGGGCGCAGAAGCAAATTTCCTGGCTGGCTGGCTGGCCTTACGTTTTATGAAAAACCCAAAGCAGGCTCTGACCCATTTTTCCAGAATGAAGAAATTATCTTTGGACAAACACCAGAAGGCCAAGCTCCATTTCTGGCTGGGACGTACCTATTCAGCCCTGTCCCAACCGCAACAGGCCAGGAAAAACTGGAAAATTGCAGCCCGCCTGTCCCATAGCTATTATGGCCTGCTGTCTTCCTATTACACCGACCAGCCGCCTCCCAGCGGACTACGCACCCTGCCCACCATTACCCAAAAGGATGCCAAGTCCTTTATGGCCAAAAATATCGTAAAGGCCATTATCATTGCCCACAAAACTGGTATGCACTCCATGAAGGGACGGCTTGTCAGGCACTTGTCATGGAAGCTGCGCTCCCCTGCCCATATGGCATTGCTGGCAGAGCTGACACACCATATCAGTAAAAAACGTGACATTATCAAGCTGGCCAAGGTCGGCATCTACAGGAATTTTCCGCTGGATATTTATGCCTACCCTTCCAATGCGCTGCCCCAGCATTACCAGAAACTCAACACACCTGTTGAGAAAGACCTTATCAGCGCGCTGGTTCGCCAGGAAAGCGAGTTTAACCGCAAGGCTCAAAGCCCTGTCGGTGCCAGGGGACTGATGCAGCTGATGCCAGGAACTGCGCGGCAGGTGGCTCGGAAATATAATATCAGCTACAGTAAGCCGATGCTGACAGTAAGCCCTTCCTATAATGTGATGCTTGGCTCTGCCCTGTTGCGTGACCTTCTTGATAAATATAACGGTTCCTATATCCTGACACTGATTGCCTATAACGCCGGGCCGGGACGCTCAAACAGGTGGTCGATAGCCTTTGGCAATCCCGGAGACGAAGACATTGATGCCATTGACTGGGTGGAACGCATCCCCTTCAAGGAAACCCGTCGCTATGTCCAGAAAATATTGTCCAGCCTGCAATATTTCAGGAATCGTTCTGGCGTTGCCAAGCCAATGCGCCTGATGACAGACCTCAAACGGGGCGGCACTGTTATTAACACTGTCCAGGCCTCTGCCCAATAATATTAGGACAATTATATGCAGGCCTGGAAAGATATTTACTTCAGCTCCTTCGACAACCTGCCCCTTTATGGGCGTTGTTATCCAGCTGGAGGACAGTTCCCGCTAAAGCCAGGCGCTGCTGTTGTCCTGTGCCTTGCCAACCTGAGCGACAACTCAAAAATATTTGACCCCATTGCCCGTTTCCTGTCACAGCATGAAAGCAATCCTGTGACCGTCTATACCATGGATTATCGCGGACGTGGCCAGTCTGGACATGACAAGAACTGGCATAACTATACCCCCTATATTGAGATGCGCGATGTGCTGGACTTTATGACACTCAACAATATGCCAAAGGTGACACTGATCGGGACAGGACGCGGCGGCATGATCGCAACCCTGATTGCAGCAAGCAGGCCAAACTGCCTGAAAGGCATCGTCCTCAATGACAGTGCGCCCGTCATTGAAACCCATGGCATCTCACGGATAGCCAACACACTACACAAGACACCCAATGCCGAGAACTGGGAACAGGCCACAAAAATAATTCACCGCATCCATGGCGGGTTTTACCCAAAACTGACCCAGCAGGGTTGGCACAATATGGCACTTAGCTGGTTTTGTGAGAAGAATGGCAGTCTCGTACCCTGTTTTGACCGCCGACTGACCCGCATCTTCAGAAAGATAAAACTTAACAGGAAATTGCCTGAGCTGTGGCACTATTATATCGCCTTGCGCCGTATGCCGCTCCTGATCCTGCGTGGGGAACATTCCGATATATTGAGCAAGGAGACCCTGGAACAGATGGTTGCACTCAACCACATTTGCCAGGCTCTGACAGTACCGGATCAGGGACACGCCCCCCTGCTTTGGGACAAGCCCAGCCAGAAAGCGATCCACAATTTTATAATGAATATTTAGGCATGAAGCCAAAAAGCTATTTCAGGAAACCAATCACTTCAGTGACCAGGTGATCCCTATAGATACCGCCAAATCCCTTATTAGCACCCGCAATAACTTTCACGGTCTGGCGGCCAGACCCCGTCCGTGACTGGAGCATTGAGACAATCTCCCTTGACCCATTATCATATTCCCCAGTCAAAACCAGGACATCTCTTGACTGCAAGGAATCCAACAAAGAAGGTGTGTGATATTCGGCGTTTGGGGAATAATAATTTTCAAAGCTGCTGGCCGTAACCCGCGCCCCTTTACAGCCCAAAAAATCCACTTCCATCAAGGTATCACCCTCACCATCGGCAATCATCCCCTTTGCCTTGTTCAGGATATCACTAAGGGATTTTCTGTAGAGAGACCTATACTCAACCTCAGCTTTCTCAAAGCTCCAGGACATTGGGGACACCAGAACCAGCTTCCCAAGCTTACTTTTCTTTGCATTCCTGGCATACAGGGCGACCTGGTTTGCACCCCGTCCCTGACCCAGCAAATGGATATGACGAACCTTTTGTTTGAGAAGCCATTTTATCCACTTGGCCATTTCACCAAGGGCATCCTTATGCCTGTGGTTATGCTCAATCTTGCAGTCATAGCGACCCTTTCTCATATCAAGACCAAGACTCAGGTTAATTGCCAGAGAGTTAACCCCCTGCCCTTTCAGCCCAGACTGGATACCTGAGATAAGGTTTTCCTGTTTTGAGGACAGCGTATCATGAACAATCAGCACTATATCCTTGTCTTTCAGTCCCACCTGGGAAACCTCAAGGTTGCCCAACAAGTCAAGTCCCTGAAAATCCATGACCAGCTCTTCTGCATAAACGCTGGACAGCATGGCATAGACTAAGGTTATTATAGCAAAAAAAACAGATTTCATGAAGCCCCCGACAGAACAGCTGATCCAGCATATTTTTTATTTATGTGATCTGGTATTATCACCAATTGACCTGCTTTATCAGGCAAATATATGGCAAGGCTTCAGGTTCATAAAAATAAGAGGCAGATGCGGATATTCATGCCCCCTTTTCGGATAGGTCAGGCAAAATAAAGGAAATCTGGAGGTTTGGGAAAAATTGGTAACGGAAAAAATTGTAACTCCCCAGCTTGTTTTAGGTGTATTAACTAATTGATAAATAACGATAAAAATAAATCGTTATTTTTAAAACCACTAAAATATGATCATTTTTCCATTAAAAAACAGGATTTTTAGACTGTTGTCTGTTGATTTTGTGCTATCATTTGAGTGTGGGAAAGTTTTGATGACCAGGGTGGCCACCCTGGTCATCAGCTGGAAAAGCGAGCGTTTGGATTTGAGGCTTTTACGCCTGTGAATATCTTGCTACTTTTCCAGAT
>JAJRRF010000209.1 GCA_024279735.1 Alphaproteobacteria bacterium | reverse complement strand
TTGATAAATAACGATAAAAATAAATCGTTATTTTTAAAACCACTAAAATATGATCATTTTTCCATTAAAAAACAGGATTTTCAGACTGTATTCCGCTTGAAACCGCGTATTTACGTGAAAAAAGAAGCTGGGGAGTTACAAATAAAAAATATTTTATTCTGATATACTCACACGACGTGAAAACCCAGTTTTTTCAGGTGAGAAATTTTGTGATCTGGATAGGCGCGCTCTTCGCTGCAATGCCTTAGCATTGGGAGAAGGGCGGAACGACTCCAAAGTGCAAAAGAGCCAGCTGAAAGTCTGAGTTTTGATGTTAAGGGAGTATGGTTGACATTACACCCATTCTATCAACACTGAAAATACGCTAAAAATTAACCACTTTTTATTGTTGCATGACATGCAGTTGAAGATTAACAATACTGTGGTATATTAAAAACAACAATAAAAACAATCACATATACTAATATATTAATTCAGTGTTGGGGCGTATATCCATGAGAAAAATAGCATTGGCCTTGTTGACAGCCACTTTCATCATCACAACAACCACATCATCATTTGCCAGAAGCAAGACCTATAAACGCTGGTCTGGCGAAAGCTCCATTTTCTGGTCAGCGTCATCATATGGATTCAAGAAGAAAACCACAGCCCGCAGGAGATTTTTCGTGCGCCGCTTTGGCAAGTTCCGCAACCTGAGAAGACCCCATAACAGATTGCGCTACAGCTCTTCCAAAAGATTTTATAAATGGTAGTCCGCTAAACCAACATAAGTAAGCTCACCAATAAAAGGGCTTTCATTTAGGCAGCCCTTTTTTATTTTCTAAAATCTAAAACCCGCTCTGGTTAAACAGGCCGCTCTTTGGGAAGCCCTTTGGCACGTTCTTGCCAGCCTGCGCCCTGTTGCCTTCCCAGTCAGCCCACTCCTGGAACACACGGACGCGGCCAGACGGGTCAGCCCATTTCAGTCCATCCGTAGAGGAAAATACGGTAATGTCAGCCATATTGGGAGAGCCAAGCTTGCCATAGCGTTGCAGCCGTACCCCCTTGCCGCGCACCATTTCGTTAAGCTGGTCAAGCGGAAAAACCAGCAGCTTGCGGTTTTCGCCAACCACAGCAACCTTGTCGCCCTCAACAATCACGCAACTGACCGCCTCATCAGGCATCTTGACATTCAGCACCTGCTTGCCCTTTTTGGTGTTGGCCAAAATTCCTGCCTCATCGACGATAAAGCTGTTGCCCATCAGGCTGGCCACAACCAGCTTGCGGCCTGGTGTATGGACAAAAATCCGCACAACATCCGCCGTCTCCTCCATATCAATCATCAGGCGCAGCGGCTCGCCCTGTCCTCTGCCGCCAGGCAAACCGTCTGCCCCAATGGTATAGAACTTGCCGTTACTGGCGAACACAATAATCTTGTCTGTGGTCTGCGCTGTTATGGCGGTGTGCAGCTTGTCCCCCGTCTTGAAAGAGACGGATTTGGTATCTGAAACATGACCTTTCAGGGCGCGAATCCAGCCCTTTTGCGACAGCACCACTGTGACTGGTTCTTTCTCAACCATTGCCATGTCCAGGTCGACATCTATGGTCGGCGCATCCTCAAACTGTGAGCGTCTCTTGCCCAATTCGGTATCTTGGCCAAACTGCTTCTTGGTCAGGGCAATTTCCCCTGAAATCTTGCTCCACTGCTTCGCATCTGACTTCAGCAGGTCAAGCAGGCCGTCGCGCTCCTTCGACAAATTGTCATGTTCTGTGCGGATCTCGACCTCTTCCAGCTTGTTCAGGCGGCGGAGCTGCATTGACAAGATGGCTTCGGTCTGGTTGTCGGTCAAGCTAAAGGTTTCCATCAGAACCAACTTCGGCTTGTCCTCAAACCGAATAATCCTGATCACCTCATCAATATTAAGAAAGGCAACCAAATAGCCCTCAAGCAGCTCCAGCCTAATCTCAATCTTGCCAAGGCGGAAGTTGGAACGGCGTACCAGCACTTCCTTGCGGTGATCCAACCATTGCTGCAACACATCCTTAATGCCAAGCACATTCGGAATGCGGCCATGACTGAGTACATTCATATTGAGTGAGACACGATTTTCCAGCTCTGTCAGACGGAACATTGACTCCATCAGTACAGTCGGGTCTATATTCCTGGTCTTTGGCTCCAGCACCAGCCGAATATCTTCAGCCGATTCGTCCATCACATCCCCCAGGAATGGCAGTTTTTTCGCCAGCATCAGGTCTGCAATCTTTTCCACCAGCCTGGACTTTTGCACCTGGAAGGGAATTTCCGTAATCACAATGCGATAAGAGCGGCCATTCTTTTCCTTATGCCACTTGGCGCGCACCCGAAAGCCGCCGCGTCCGGTTTCATAGCTTTTAGTAATACTGTCACGATCCTCGACAATGATGCCGCCAGTCGGCAAATCAGGCCCTGGAACATATTTGACAATATCAGCTGTTGAGGCTTTGGGGTTCTTGATCAGATGCAAGGCAGCATCACACAGCTCCCCGACATTATGGGGCGGAATACTGGTGGCCATGCCCACAGCAATACCTGAAGTCCCGTTTGCCAGCAGGTTGGGGAAATTGCCTGGCAGGACAATCGGCTCATCATCCTCATTGGTAAAGGTATCGCGAAAATCAACAGTATCCTCACTGATCGCCTCAAGCAGAGCCTGGGCCACAGCAGTCATCTTGGCTTCGGTATAACGCATCGCAGCCGCGTTATCACCGTCAATATTACCAAAATTTCCCTGGCCATCCACAAGCGGATAACGCTGGGCAAAGTCCTGGGCAAGCCGCACCATCGCGTCATAGACCGACTGGTCGCCGTGAGGATGATATTTACCGATCACATCACCGACAACGCGCGCACATTTCTTGAAGCCCTGGTCAGGGTTCAGTTTCAACATGTGCATGGCATAAAGTACGCGGCGGTGGACAGGCTTCAGCCCGTCCCGCACATCAGGCAGGGCACGGTCAATAATTGTAGACAGGGCATAGCTTAAATAGCGTTCTTCCAACGCCTGTTTCAGGTTGATGGTTTGCGTACCATCGCCATCTGAAGAGATCGGGGTGTCAGTCATAACTGATTCTGATACCCCCTATTGTGCCAATGCTCAAGCCCTGGCGCACTTTTATTCCTTTTCTCTCACAGGCAAGACCCTATTTGGACACAGCCCGCACTGATTACAGAAAATAGTGCGAATAAGTCCTTGCATTTTTTCCCGACGCGGCTTAATAAAGTGATTCTGTGATTACGATCACTGGGAATTCGTCTAATGGTAGGACATCGGTCTCTGACACCGACAGTCTAGGTTCGAATCCTAGATTCCCAACCAATTTCTTCCTTACATCTTCAGGCTCTAGCTCCAACCTTTTAATGGCGCGTGTCAAAGACTCGCAAGTGTCGACACTTGCTTGTACTAAAGTCAAGACACTCCAATTAAAACAGTCCTGTCAAGACAGGTGCAGAACTGATAAGAGAAATCCCGACATTAAACTTTAGCAAGACCTTAAGGAAAAACCTCATGACACAGCGGCGGTGGACAATTTATCTTTCCGGTGAAATTCATAGTGATTGGCGAGAGCGTATTCAACGCGGAATTGATGATTTAAAACTCCCCATCGACATCACAGCACCGATTGTTGTCCATGAAGATTCGGATGACTGCGGTGTTGCCATATTTGGCGCAGAATCCGATAAATTCTGGCATGACCGTAAAGGTGCTCAGCTCAATGCGATGAGAACACGGACGTTAATCGAAGAAGCGGACATTGTTGTCGTCCGTTTTGGTGAAAAATTTAAGCAGTGGAACGCTGCGTTTGATGCCGGCTTTGCCGCTGCACTCGGCACACCGATTATCACACTGCATCCACCAGAGCATGACCATGCCCTGAAAGAAGTCGACGCTGCTGCCAACGCTGTTGCCAGAGAGCCAGAGCAAGTCGTTCTCGCGCTCTCTTATATAATCGGCGGCACAATGCCAACTGCATAGCTCGATAAAAAAAGGGCAGACCTGAAAGCCTGCCCTGCCAATCTCTCAATCCTGTCCCTAGTGCATAGTGCGAGCAAATCGAATCGATTTTCGGGTTAAGATATGCGCAATTAAAGGGCTAGAATCCGAAGCGGCGGGAGAAGGTCACTTGTGGCAGAGCCCTGACCTTTTCCATCACTTCATCAGGGATTTTGCTGTCGATCTCAATCAGGGCGATGGCCTCACCGTCGGCGCGGCCCAGGTTAAAGCTGGCAATGTTGATGCCGTTTTCGCCCAGCAATGTACCAATGGCACCGATATAGCCCGGCTTGTCAGAGTTGACAGTGTAGAGCATATGGGGCGCAAGATCCGCCTCCATATCAATGCCCTTAACCTGAATCACTTTAGGGTTGCCATTGGAGAACACAGTTCCCGCAACCTGGCGTTTGCTGCCCTGCGCATTGGTGGCCGTGACACGCATATAGGTGCCATAAGTGCCTTCAGCAGCCTTCATGGATTCCTCAATCTTGATGCCGCGCTCCTTGGCCAGAGTCGGCGCGCTGACCATATTGACATCTTCCAGTACAGGGGACATCATACCCGACATCGCCGCAGCCGTCAGGGCTTTTGTATTCAGGTCAGCAATATCGCCGACATATTCCAGCTTGACCGTGGCAATGCCTTGGTCACAGACCTGGCCGACAAAAGAACCAAGCTGCTCGGCCAACGCCACAAAAGGTTTCAGCTTCGGGGCTTCCTCGGCTGAGATAGACGGGAAGTTGACCGCATTGGTAATCGCGCCTGTCAGCAGATAGTCTGCCATCTGTTCAGCGACCTGCTCAGCAACCTTTTCCTGTGCCTCAGTAGTAGACGCGCCAAGATGGGGCGTGCAGATAACATTTTCCAGGCCAAACAGGGCATTCTCCTTGGCTGGCTCATCCGCAAACACATCCAGAGCCGCGCCAGCCAAGTGGCCGCTTTCAAGCGCAACCTTCAGAGCTGCCTCATCGACAAGGCCGCCGCGTGCGCAGTTAATGATGTAAGAGCCTTTTTTCATCCTGGACAAGGCGGACTCGTCAATGATATTCAGGGTCTTGTTCGCCCCTTCCTTAATCATTGGGGTATGCAGCGAGATAAAGTCACAGCCAGCCAGCAACTCATCCAAGGTGACCTTTTTCACGCCCAGTTCAATCGCCCGCTCTTCAGACAGGAACGGGTCATAAGCCATAGTATTCATTTTCAAGCCTTGCGCCCGCTCAATGGCATTGGCCCCAATATTGCCGCAGCCCACCACGCCAAAGGTCTTGCCTGTCACCTCAACGCCCATAAAACGGGACTTTTCCCATTTTCCAGCCTGGGTTGAACTATTGGCCAAAGGGATTTGACGTGCCAAAGAGAGCATAAGAGTAATGGCATGTTCAGCTGTGGTAACACTGTTGCCAAACGGGGTATTCATCACAATGATACCGCGCCCGCTGGCGGCTGTCTTGTCTACATTGTCAGTACCAATACCGGCGCGGCCAATTACTTTCAAATTATCAGCAGCCGCAATGATTGCAGCGGTTGCCTTGGTGGCGGAACGGATCGCCAGGCCGTCATATTCGCCAATAACCTTTTCAAGGGCGAGAGGGTCGAGCGTTGTGATCACATCGACCTCGACTCCCTTTTCACGGAACTTGTCTTCAGCCAATTGGCTCATTTCATCAGATATAAGGACGCGCGGTGTAGCCATGGGGATTTCTCCAAAAATAATTTGAGGGATTCAGCAAAAGGCTGAGATAAAAAATTTGAATGATTAGGCAACATTTTTATGACCTCCCGAAAAAAACAACATTTCTTGTCATCCTGAACTTGATTCAGGATCCATAACCACAAAGCCCTGTTTTTTGGCCAAATGATAACAAAAACCTGGTTCCAATTACCGAGGCTGCGGGTTATGGATTCCAGCTCAAGGCTGGAATGACAAAGAAGAGAATATCTTTTAAAGAGACATATTTTAACCAGAGCATCCAAAAAAATAGTCAAATTAGACCCAGTCTGTCCTGAAAGGTAACAAAACCTTGCATTCCAAATAAAGTCAGGATTTAAATGTAAAGTATGAAAATGAGGTGCAGGCCATTGCATACGGCCTGCGAGCCTCAATTGATTTAGGACATTTCGGCTTTCACTGTTGCAAACGCCCAGTCCAGCCACGGCAGCAACGCTTCAAGATCAGAAGCCTCCACTGTAGCTCCTGTCCAGATACGTAGGCCTACGGGAGCATCACGGTAAGAGCCAATATCATAGGCGGCATCTTCTTCATCTAGCAAAGAGACGATCTTTTTGGCAAACTTTGCCTGCTGGTCTTCCGGCAATGCCGCTACATCAGGGTCTGTTATCTTAAAACAGACAGAAGTGTTCGAGCGCGTCTTGGGATCAACAGCCAGAAAATCAATCCAGTCAGTTTTCCCGACCCAATCCGCCATCACCTTCAAATTGCCATCAGCGCGTTTGTGTAGGGCTTTCAGCCCGCCAATGCTTTCCGCCCAGTCCAGAGCATCAATATAGTCCTCAACAGCCAACATCGAAGGGGTGTTGATGGTCGCCCCCTTAAAGATACCTGCAATCAGCTTGTCGTTTTTCGCCAGGCGAAAAATCTTAGGCAGCGGCCAGGGCGGCGTATAGCTTTCAAGACGGTCAACAGCGCGCGGTGACAGGATAATCATGCCATGCGCCCCTTCTCCGCCCATCACTTTTTGCCAGCTAAAGGTCACAACATCAAGCTTGTCCCAGTCCATTTTTTGGGCAAACACAGCAGATGTCGCATCACAGATCACAATACCTTCACGGTGGTCATCAATCCATTTTGCATCAGGGACACGCACCCCAGCAGTGGTTCCGTTCCAGGTAAAGACTACATCACGCGAACAGTCGACACTGTTCAGGTCTGGAAGTTCACCATAATCGGCCCCAATCACGCGGGCATTCTCAATCTTGAGGTGATTTTTGACATCGGCGCACCAGCCAGAGCCAAAACTTTCCCAGGCCAGCATGTCAACGCCGCGCTGTCCCAGCATCGACCACAATGCCATTTCCACAGCACCAGTATCAGAGGCAGGCACAATCCCGACAATATAGTCGTCGGGCAGGGCAAGAAGTTTGTGAGTTTTATCAATCGCTGATTTCAGCCGACCCTTGCCTTCCGCGCTGCGGTGAGAGCGGCCAAGGCTGGCATTTTTCAGGCCTTCAAGAGACCATCCAGGACGTTTTGTGCATGGCCCTGAAGAGAAGCGCGGATTGGACGGACGCGCGGCCGGTTTGGTTATAGCAGTCATGTAAAGCTATCCTTACAGATAGATTGCACCTCGTTGGGGAGGCGTGGCCCGCCTACCGCACTAAGGCCAAACCGCGCGGCTGTCAATCGGATTTTTGTGACCTTATTGTGATATATCGCCCTATAGGTAAAAGCCCATAGTTGCCAATTTTTCCTAAAATCCCTCTAAAATTAGGGATAAATTTGCGGTTTGAGGTTTGCGCTTTGCCAACCACTGCCCGCAACTTTCTTTTACTAATTGCGGCGAATCACCTATGGGTTAGACAGACTATAAATTTGGGAATCTTTGTCATGAACCTTACTTTTCGCCTGATATATGCTGCCCACTGCAACGGCTCACACCATAAACTGGCGGTTGACAGCCTGCGTTACCTGAAGGATGACAATGCCAAAGACTGGCGCAACCTGTTCCTAGGCCATATTGAGGCCTATATCCAGGGTTCCAAGGCTCCTGACAAGGACTTTAAGGACTTTAAGAACCACGTTCTGCATGTCCGTGACAATTTTTGGGGCGGGGCTGCTGACAAGTCTGCTGAATGGTATGACCGCCTGGTGCATAACCTCAAGCTGAAAAACTGGCGCGAGGCTGCCTATAGCGCGGGTGTCCTCAGCCATTATTATGCCGATGCCATGCACCCTTTCCATACAGCGCAAAGCGAGGCCGAAAGCAATGTCCACAGGGCGGTTGAATGGAGCATTTCCAAAACATATGATGACCTATTTCTGCTTGGCCTGGACAAATGGCCTGCCCTGGTGATTGATATTCCCAGTGGTGACGGTTGGGTCAAGACGCTTGTCGAAAACAATGCCACCTTTGCCAACCAATATTATGAAACCCTGATTACCCATTATGACTTTCACAAGGGCGTTGTCGACCCTACAGAAGGCTTTGACAAACATGCCAATGAGGTGATTGCCAAGCTGATAAGGTATAACACACTCAGTTTTTCCCAGGTTATGGACTGTGCCTTTGCACAGGCAGGGGTTATGCCAGCCAAGACAGGACTAACGGTCAAAAGCTTTCTTGCTGCCTTGAAGACACCCCTGCACTGGGTTATCCGCAAAATGAAGGATGGCAAGGAGCAAAAACTGGTCCAGGCTATTTATGACGAACTCCAGGACACAGGCACGGTTGAGACCAACCTGTCTGATGATGACAGCTACATAAAAAGAAAGTACGAAGAAGAAGTATTGTCCAGGCGCAGCTATTATGCCAAACAAAAACAGACCCACACATTATTTGCCGCATCAAGATCTGAACGCCGTAAATATAGGCGCAATGAAACCAAAGGCAAAACCAGACAAAACAGGGAAAAAACAGAGATGCCCTTCCATCCAGGCAAGTCCGATATTTCACAGGTCAAAGCAGAACTGGCCAAAGTCCTGCCCACAAGCCAAAATATTAACAGTGGCTCCATAACAGCTGACACGTCAGAAACCATTACTTACCTCAACAACACTGACACTGTTGAAACAGCAAACCCGTCACACAAGAAACGCGAAACAAAGCCCAGGACTGCCTATAAAGAACGCTATTACCTGTCCCTGAGCGACCCTGTTGCAGATGGCCCCAGCGTTGGGGACAAAACGGCCAAAAGGCTCGGCAAAATTGATATTCATTCTGTCTCCGACCTGATACAGGCCGATCCCCATTTTGTTGCAAAATCCCTTGGCCTACGCAATGTTGGTCATGAGGAAGTTTCAGAATGGCAGGGGCAGGCCAATCTCATGTGCCATATTGCAGGCCTTAAGGCGATCCATTCCAGACTGCTGGTTGCTGGCGGCATCTGGAACCCGGAACATCTCGCGACTGTCAGCGAAGAAGAACTCACCTCAATGCTGACTAAAATTTCCCTCAGTGAGGAAGGCCAGAAAATCTTGCGCAACAAGGATTTGCCAAGCTCTGAAGTTATTGCTGGCTGGATCGAGGTCGCCAAAGGGTTTCTGTCATCAAAGGCTGCGTAGGCAACGACAATGGGATAATGAGTGATTCCAGTACACGACTAACATTTAGGATAGGGAATGTATGGAATTTAAAAATGATCTACCTGTGATATCTTCAAAGTTTAGACGGTTTACTATACCCCATCACTGTCATACCGCAGAAATGCGGTATCCATGCCGTGAGGTTTGCGCTAAAATGGCAATGTTTGTTTTGGTGTCATGAGACCTTGGGCTGTAAAATTTATGATTTTTTCATGCTGACAATACACGGCATGGATACCGCGTCGTAGCGCGGTATGACAGTGGATGTGATCAATTTTCAAGTGCCCCACTCAAAAAGATAGTCGTGCACCAAAATGAGGGATAAAAAGTTGACAGGGCGGAACACCGTCCCCAGATTTTTTCCCCTGGACACAATTTCCCCTTAACCAAAAAACCAAGCAGACCTTGATCAATACTTTGTTTACCCTGAAAATGCGATGAGACAAATCATTGAATTAAAACAGGGTATTCCAACCATGTCTACATTTCGGTTTAGCAATATTTTACTGTACTCCATACTGGCCATTGTTCTGGTCAACCTGCTCAACCTGTCAGGCTTGCTGCATATATTTGGCGAGACAGGCTATGACCTGCTGTCCCAACTTGTCATTGGTTTCTAACGATTACGACTCGCGTTCTGATGGGTTGTCCTGCACAAACAGCACCCACAGAATTATACAATTCTTTATTTTTTTGCTTTCTGACCTTTCGTTTGCCTGATTCCCATAGTATTATGCTGTGATAATTATATTGCAGACCTATAGTCCAGGAGCATCTCACTGATGAACAGCGAAGATCTTGCCAAAGTTTTCCCAATCACATTACCAGACACAACATATCTGGATCAAATCAGTAGCCAGCTGTCGCCCCTTGGTTTTACCAAAGACAATACCCTGCCATGCCTTAGTGTATGCAGGGACGAAATAACATCACCCTTTGCCAGAAAAATACAGGACATTTGGGGCAACTATTTTTCCCTTGGCGGACTTGGCGGGTGCATGGTTGCAGGCAAGACCGAATTTCAGGCAGCTGTTAACCATTCCCCTATGTCAGGAGGCAAAGAACGCTTTATCTTTATTTCCATGTCACATGTCGGCATTACGGAAGATTTCCAGGCAGGAAAAGTTAAACGCTACGGACAAGACCATCTCGACAATGCGTGCGGGGCATTAATGGCCTTGACCGATAAAATCAATAGCGGAGATGTTGACCAAAATGTTTATGGCAATGATGTTGAGATGGGTTACGTCACACGCCGCCTGCTCAAGATACTGCCCCCCGAAAAGAAGGTTGACATTCTTGATGTCACCCAGGCGGCTCACGATGCTGCCAAGATAGACACAGAGGCCTTTGCCAATGAAATACTGAATCCCGAAAAAGTGGATTGGGCAATGTTTACTGGCATCCAGCTCCACATGCCACAAGGTGAGTTTATTGCCCCGCGCAGTGCCTCAGCCATGGTGAATGGCAAGACTGTAGAGCTATCCCTCTCAGTCTAAAGGGCTTTCATCTATTTGGGGTGTATTCCGTTGGGATACATCCCTTTTTGCTCTGGTTTTTTTTGTTCCGGTTTGGTTCAGGCACGAATTTAGAAGAAGACGATGAACACAACACGTAGAAATATTTTGGTTGGAGGGGTGACTGCTGTTGTCATAGGCCTGTCAGGCTATTCCTTTTTTCGCAATGCCCCAATTGATATTACAAAGCAGTCCTGGCCTGAAAAGACCAAAAGACTGCTGAAGTCACTGACAAAAAATCGCAACATCACAAGCGGAAGTATTCAGCTAGATATCGCCCACTTTATAGAAAACGGCGCACAGGCCAACTTTAAGGTCACCATGCCAGGTTATGACCCATCAAGTATCAAGGCACTCCACATCATTGCCAGCAAAAACCCTGTCCCGCTAAGTGTCAGCTTTTTTTTCGGCTCTGCAAGCGGAGCAATTATGGCACAAAGCCGCCTCAGACTCGCAACGTCCCAGCCTGTGTTGGCTCTGGGAATCATGCAAGATGGCAGCTGTTTTCTGGATAGCAAACCCACTGATGTTCACATCAAGGGCTGCACACCATAGAAAACTTCCGCATTACCCCTTTGTTGGGGCAGTCAGCTTACTAAAAATTTCTTCCCGAATGGTTTGCATCACCATAGTGTCGCGCTGGCCGCCCTTCAGCTTGGCTCCCAACTTTTGCGAAGCTGTCATGCCGACAGGCTTCAGGTCTTTGGCACGGATCAAGCTTTCTTTCCAGTGCATATCCTTCACTTCTTTATCAATATAACTGTCTATCGCATCCTGGATCAGGCTATCGGCACTAAAACCCCTGTCTTCTGCAATTTTCCCCAAAAAAGACTGCTGCTCTTCTGTCAAATGAATAAGTGTTGAAACCATGATTGCGAATCCTCTGCAAATATAAAGTTATATGATAAACCCGAACTATGGACGTGCGATAAATTTATCAGCAGACACCACATGACAGACCATACCAAAAAGGTAGTGCCATACATTAATTACAACTCAACTATAAGGAAAATACGCATTCCAGAACGCAGAACTTGCAGGCTGTGGATAGGCCACCTTCCCTGCATCATACACCTGCCCCAAAATCAGTGGCACGAAAACCAAAGACGCATGAACGGGGCAAGAACAAATCACTTCATATATTAATCACTTCTTAACTTTCTGGCAAGCTGATTTTTATAATTTTTCCTGATTACGCCATCCTCTCCGCCATCCTTATGAATTTTTCAGTTCTAGGGGGTGTACAGATGGAAATATAGGCCAGTCTTTCGATCATATCACCAAGTTTATAGCGTCTATTGAATCGATATTCAAATTCTGCGAG
>JAJRRF010000208.1 GCA_024279735.1 Alphaproteobacteria bacterium | reverse complement strand
TTATGGGCTTGATAAATTACGGCAATTGCTCATGCACCAAAAAGATGAAGCAATCCGCCTGCTTAAAAAGTTCCTAGCCCCACAAACGAAAAAACAGCCCGTCCAAAAGGCTTTAGCCTGAAGAGAGTCGTGTACTATGAGACAGACTGCAATCTTGAATAACCTGAAATTCCTGTACCGTAGCCAACCTGTTTCATCCCATCCAAAAAAGGAATAGCCGCACCTAATGAGACAGCAAAGCCATGATCCTGGGGCAGATATTCATTCTTTTTCCAAGCTAGAACATCAACCAAGGCATTGTTATTATTAGGATTTATTTTCTCACAATCTCTGGTAAAACCAAGTTTTTATGCCGTCTATGATTAACATCACGTTTTTGTGATCAACTCTATTACCTCCCTCATATAGGTAAAAGTCCCACTAGCTCAATGGACATCCTGGCCATAATATCAAGGCAAGAGATAAAAACTGTACTGGAGACTGGTTTCAGCTCATACAGGCTTGACATAATGCACCTATGACAGCCAGAATACACCACCCAAAACCCCAAAAAGACTAGCGAAAGCAACCTAAATATGGACAAGCAGAAACGCCTTGAAATTGAAGCTGCCTCCTGGCGAAAACTGGTATCACATTTCCAGAAACGCACGGATGTCCAGAATATTGACCTGATGAATATGGCTGGGTTTTGCCGCAACTGCTTTTCCAAATGGTATATGGGTGCTGCCAAAGAGCACGGTGAAGAGATAAGTTATGACGAGGCTCGTAAAGTCATCTATGGTATGAGTTATAATGAGTGGAAAGACAGGCATCAATCCAAGGCAACCGAAAAGCAGCTCTCACAGTTCAATTCGATTGAATGGGGTAAGGACACAACAGAATAACCTAAACCTGCTTCCCCGCAACCAACCTTTTGGAACAGCCCAATGGCAGAGATACAGCACACAAAAAAGAAAAAACTTGTTGATCAGTTTGGCCGCCATATCAGCTATGTCCGTCTTTCTGTAATTGACAAGTGTAACCTGCGTTGTTTTTACTGTATGCCCAAAGGCTACCGAGATTTTGAGGCCAAGAGCAATTACCTGACCTTTGATGAGATAGAACGTATCATCAAGGCATTCGCCAACCTGGGTGTCAGCCGTCTGCGCCTGACAGGAGGCGAACCGCTTGCCCGCAAGAACTTGCCTGAACTGGCAGCCAGGCTGTCCGCCCTTCCAGGCCTGGATGACCTGTCCCTCAGCACCAATGCCGTCCTCCTCGAACACCAGGTAGATGCCTTGAAACAAGCTGGCGTTGACCGTCTCAATGTTTCGCTTGACACACTTGATCCAGGACGTTTTGCCCGCATCACTGGCAATGACGAACTTGCCTCTGTCCTGGCTGGACTTAAAAAGGCAAAGCAGGCAGGGTTTTCACCCCTAAAAATTAATATGGTGGTGATGAAGGGTGTCAACGATGACGAGATCATTCCGATGGTTGACTACTGCCTGGAACATGGTTTCTCCCTGCGTTTTATCGAGACCATGCCAATGGGGGACACTGGCCGCGATGCCAGCCAGAACTATCTGGATCTGGGCCCGATAAAGCAGGATTTGCAGGAACGCTACGGCCTTGTGCCAGGTATCCTGCCAGGCGGCGGCCCTGCCAACTATCTGCGCCACCGGGAGACTGACCTCTATATCGGCTTTATCACCCCGATGTCGCAGCATTTCTGTGCCAGCTGCAACAGGGTACGGATTTCTGTCAATGGCACCCTGTTCCTTTGCCTTGGCCAGGAACACAGCCTGGAACTGCGTCCCTTGTTGCGTGAAGGTATAAGTGATGAGGAACTTGAGAAAGTTTTGGTCAAGGCAATGGACCTGAAGCCGGAACGCCATGAGTTTTCGGACAAGCCAGGCCAGAGCAATCGCCTGATGTCCTTTACTGGCGGCTAACAGGCAACAATTTACTCCCCCAACTATCCCGGCTTAACAGTTTCTTTACCCTTTAAGGATTAAGGTTGTTGTGCAATGTCATGTAGACACCACAATCAGCTAATAACCTGACAGACAATGCCTGGATAGATTTGAGATATTGGCTGTCAGTTCCACCCAAAACTGACTACTGTTAACAAGATAGCAAGGCAGCACAGACGTATATTTACCACCTAAGTCCTTGAAAAGAGTAATTTTAGTCACAAAACAATGGAACACCTCTCTTGTATATTGTATACTGATAAAATCGGCGTATATTTTTTGATATAATGAGTTCAAGAACCAGGTTTTAGTTAAACACAAAAACCTTTCTACATGTTTTATGGATTTTACAGGATTCTGTGCAAGCATGATTCCATTGAGATCAAGAAGAGCCAAAATGACAGTCATAACACACAAAGAACAGAGAAAAAAAATTCTCAACCTAGGCTTGTTGCTCGCAGGCCTTGGCCTCATTGTCTCAACGGCGTTTTTACCCAAAAAATCTTGGGCTGCTGACTTGCTTCCCAAGGATATTGTCACTTCTCCCTCCCCTGTCATAGCTCCAGACATCTCCTTTCACGATCCATTTGCTCCTTGCCATGGTGACTGCTCTGTCACCCTGTTTGGCGGCCATAGTGCAGCCCCAATGAGTATGCAGGATGTCCTGTCTAATGTCACGCTTCCTACAGAATGGGACTGGGGCGATTCAGACATAGCCGGGATTTATTTTTCCCGGCCGATCATGAGCTATAAAGACCTGTTCACCATTGATACGGAAATCGGGATTGCCAAACGCTTTGGCGCAGAAACCGAAACAGAATATTGGACTGCCCTTTACCTTCGGTGGCGCAAGTTTCCCTGGAACCATATCGTCAAGACAACAATCGGGGCCTCTATTGGGCTAAACTATGCGACAGGTATCTCTGTCTACGAAAAGGAAAAGGCGGCAACCCGTGGCTCTGAAGGCTCAAAACTGCTGCATTTCTTTTCCCCTGAGTTGACACTTGCCCTGCCTGAACAGGAAAATGTTGAGCTGGTCTTCCGTTTTCACCACAGGTCAGGCGTGTGGGGAACATTTAATGGTGTCCATGGCGGATCACATTTCGGCACCGTGGGTATCAGGATCAAGTTCTGAACGCACCGCACTCCAGCTTGGCATTGGGAGAAGAGCGGAACGACTTCAGAACGCAAAAGAGTCCGATGAAAATCTAAGTTTTGATGTTGGGGGGGGAGTTATACATCTATGATACTGGCAAGCCCTCTAGAGCATAATGAAGACAAGTCGAATCGGCTTGTCTGGTTAAAGTATGCGACCAATAGGGACTCTGGAGCAAAAAATGATCGGGATTAAATGCATTTTGCTCTAGGGCAACCTGCAAGCAGGTTCGATCCGTTGCCCTTGATGGCGCATATCTTAACCCGCAAATCGTAACGATTTTCTCGCACTATGCACTAAAAGCCTGATCCTGAAAAAAACAAGTTCAGGATACCCGAAATTTAGGGACAAGGAAAGCAACCAGAACTCAAAAATCCCTATAACGCAAAAAAACACCGGGGTCGCTAAACCCTGGCGCTTCCTGTTTTATTGTAATGGACAATATTCTAAAAATCGCACTGTCTGTAAAATTTGCGGCAGGCACGGCGGATACCACGGTCACAACGGCGCAACAACTTATCACAACGCCTGAATGTGTTTCCGCTATACGGTCCCTGATAGGCTGAATATTGGTTGCGAAACCCCCTGTTATGTCTACAATGACGGGTATGGACATGACGGCGATGGTGGGAACGCCGACGGTGTGAACGGTTAATCTCATTGGCAATGATTGCCGCAGCTCCCAAAGCAATGAGCGCGCCAAAAGCACGCCGTCCCCTGCGTCCTGCCACCTTGACACCTACAGGCTCACTGGCCTCCAGATCCATTCCTGGTACATTCAAGACTGGGGCTTTTGATATGTCTGTTACCACGTCACTGTGGGGCTGTGACATTTTGCTGGCTGCAAAAGCCGCCCCAGACAACCCCATAAAAAAGGATGTTGCCACTGCAACGGACATTATTTTTTTTGAAAAATTCATTTACTACTCCTGCATCAGTTTAGTGCTTGTTCCCGCCATAAATTCTATTCCAGCACTCTACAGGTTGTTACCTGAACGCTGGATGAACAAGAAAATATCCTCAATTATACTACATTTAGCCTGCTAAAAATGTCCTGACAAAGGCAGCTGCAGCGAGAAACCACCCAGGCGGCTTCAGACAGGGGCAAGTTCAAAGTTTTGCAGGGGATGTTTTGCAGGCAGGGGCTTCAATATTTCCAGAGCCTTGGCGCAGTCCTCATCCATCTGCCGCTTCAGAGCCTCCTCACCCTCAAACTTTACATCTCCCCTGATATAGTCGATAAACTCAACCTCGATGGTTTTGCCATAAAGATCCCCGTCAAAGTCGAACAGAAAAGCTTCCAGCACAGGCACGCCATCATCAAAGGTTGGCCTTGTGCCCAAATAGGCCGCAGCATTATAGGTCTTGCCCTGGGCATAGACCCTGACAGCATAAATGCCATGGCGCAAGTCCTGGGTCTGGTGCAGGGAAATATTTGCGGTTGGGAAGCCCATCCCCGTGCCGCGCTTGGCTCCGCCCTCAACCAGGCCAGTCACCCGCCACCAATAGCCCAAAATTTCAGCGGCCAGCCTGGGGTTACCATCATGCAACGCCTTGCGCACTGCGCTGGAGGAAAAGCTGTGTGTCCCCTCACTGACTTCCCCAACTATGGTCACACCAAACCCATATTTTTTACCCATCGCCCGCATCACATCAGGGTCACCCCCCCTACCCTTGCCAAAGAAGAAATCATAACCTGTAACAACATGGGAAACACCAAGCCCGTCGACAAGTACATCCTTGACAAAATCTTCCGCCACCAAAGAGGACAATGCCTTGTCAAAGTCCAGCACGACAGCGAGGTCAAGCCCCATAGCCCCAAACAAACGCATTTTCAGCTCAAAAGGGGTCAGCTTAAACAGTTTCAGGCTTGGCTGAAAAAACTGACGTGGATGCGGGGCAAAGGTCATCGCCCCCGTTATCACCCCGCGCCTTTCGGCCTCTGCCTGGGCTTTCGCAAACACTGCCTTGTGGCCGCGATGCACCCCATCAAAATTACCAATGGCAAGGACACTGCCCTTCAGGTTTTCAGGAACATTTTTATAACTTTTGAGAATTTCCATATTTTTGGCTCTTGGTGTAGGGGGTTACAGCTTCAATGAAATTAGCTATACAACATTCTTGGGTAGATTGATAAATGCTTTTTTCCCATAGCTGACCACAAATATTGCCACTCTTTTTAGGGTTTCCTATGCCAGCTGAGACCAATCCTTTTATGACCCTTGCTTTGGAACAAGCACAGGCTGCCGCCCGGCGCGGTGAAGTGCCTGTAGGCGCGGTTCTGGTGGATGGCAAGGGGACTGTGCTGGCAGCCCAGGGTAACAGAACCATAGAGCTGTCTGACCCCACCGCCCACGCCGAAATATTGGTAATCCGCCAGGCCTGCGAACAACAGCAAAGCCAACGCCTCAGCGGCTGCGCACTTCATGTCACCCTGGAACCTTGCCCCATGTGCGCGACGGCCATTTCTTTTGCCAGAATTCACACACTCTATTACGGCGCGTCAGACCCCAAGGGCGGCGGCATTGCTTACGGCCCGCGCATTTTTTCCCACAGCACTTGCCACCACAGGCCTGATATATATGAAGGCATTGGCGAAACTCAAAGCAGCGCGCTGTTACGGAAGTTTTTTAAGGCTTTGCGCTGAGGGAAAACCTTGGCTGTTCACTTGAACACCAGACCCAATTCCTTTACCACTCAGTGAAAATATTGCCATCATAAATCCAGATAATTATCGTAAAGAGGTATAAAGTGGAAAATATCATAGATTGTGCAAAGGGTAAGCTCCAGGATATTTTTATAATGGACTGGGCAATAGGCCGCTACAAGGCTGCCAAAAATTATAGGCCTGAGCTTGCCATAAAAATGGAAAAGGAATGGTTTGACACTGCCATCATCCAATATTGGTTTGACAACCATGATGAAGAGATATTGGCAAGGATGATGGAACACCTGCCTACAACCCATTTTACCAGACACACGGCAGCAATTATTGAAGGTTGGGAAGAGTGGAATGGCATACTTGCCCAACATGCCGCCCCCCTGTTACTGCAAGTTTCCACTGAAGACAGCCTCCGCGTTATTGAGGACTATATCAGGAATGACTTTACTGGCTTGACTGGCTTGCCAAAACAGTTGGCAGTCATAAGGCTTCTCCCCTTGCTTCCAGAAAAAGACAGGGAAAAGCTCAGGTCGATGATCGAGGGACAGATCATAAAGCTCGAAGATAATAGTTTTGAAAAGCAACGTCTTATTCAGGAATTCTTGGAGTTTGATAGCGTGACCTCACGCGCCCCTGATTATCTCATGAAGCTGACACAAAACTATATTTTGGAATATATGGGCGATGAAGACAACAATTTTGATATTTTTCAGGCTCTGTCCAAAAAGTTGTTTGGCACAGATGCCCTCTTTGTCCACGCCATTTCGATGATTGAAGAAAGTGCCCCACGATCCTTTGAAAATATCCAGCCCTTTTTTGCAAAAAATGCACCGCTCAAAAAATGTGACACCTTGCTCTCCCTGGAAAATCCATGGCGTGATACAGTCCGGTTCCTGGAAGAATATGAACCCACAGCCTCAGAAATCCTACCCATCATAGAGGCAGTGCAATCCCGCAATGATTTCGCACACTACGAATTTGCAGCTTTTGCAATAGCCGCGATACTTAATACTTTTCACCTTGAAACAATGGATGCTTCTGGCCTCCCAATCAAAAGATCCCTAGAGTTACTCTGTTGGGACGTGTATAAAAACCCCCATATCCCAGTCTTGACTGAGGCACTACGCCAGTCAGAACCTGATGAGGTGGGGGCAGCCATAAATGACCTTATGCCGCAGCTATGGGAGGAATGGGGCTGCATCCCGCTGTCAACACTGGCAGGGGAATTACGTCTTGACAACACCATTCCGGTTCTTGTCGAAGCCATCTCAGATAAGAAGGGTGACTATCTGTGTGAGGCAGCCTCGGCTGCCCTGAATTTACTTGGCGAACCAGCGCAACAGGCCGTCATAGCCCAGTGGGACAGTCTTGATATGTCCCAAAAAATATATGGTCTCTCTGCTGTAAAAAACCAGGGTGGCCAACCTGCCCTGGACTTTGCAATCGCCCATTTCAAGGAATTTTCAGATGACAGGCATGACCTTGAGATGTGGCTGGAACTGGTAAAAGCAATCCCCGACCGCTCCATTATAAAACTGCTTGAACCAGAAACCAGATACAAAAATCCTTTTATGGATGAAGCCTTCTACATACTTTGCACACTGACAGGTTATGGTTTCAATAAACTTGAAGAGATCCATAGCCGTATACTGGTAGAACGTACAAAACGTGAAAACAGAATGGCAAAACTGATGGAGGGACATTTTTCATCCTTTGAAAACGACGAGCTTAGTTTGCCCCTGAAATGTGACAAATGCGGTGAAATAAATTATTATGAAGTAGACAGTGTCATGACAAGCGGAAAGCCCACAACTGAAGGGTTTTTCGTCAGGGAAGAGTTTCCATGCCTGGACTGCGGCCAGTGGCCAGACTTTGAACTGACCGAAGATGCCACCAAAATGGTGATGACCCGCTCCATGATTGAGTATAAATTCAGTAATGACCAGGAAAATTATGAAGGTTTGCTGGATTTTTCCAAGGCACAATACCGTTTCCGGACCAGACCTGTTCCTGATATTTTAGCAGAACTAAAAAGGGACATTGCCCAGCACCCACAATCCATTGCTTACCTGTTGCGGTTTGCCCGCTTCCATGCCGCCCTTGATCGTCCCCACAGGGCAGCAGAATATTACCGCAAGGCTTTGCAACTGGAACCCAACGCCATAGAGGCCTGCGTTGGCCTGGCACAGACAGAATTCGACAATGGCCTTGACAACCAGTCCTTTAACACCCTCAGCCCAGCCCTGGAACAAAAGGAAAAATGGAAATTTTTTCGTCCCCACGAACTGCCGGAAAAGATCGTCACAACAGAGTTTGCCTCACTCTATAATAGCCTCAGAAGTGAATTAAAACGCCTTGACATTCCTGCCCTGTCACCGGCCTCACTGACGCTAGCGACAGGCAGCGAGAAAGCCCCAAAAAAAATTGGGCGCAATGATCCCTGTTCGTGCGGAAGTGGCAAAAAGTATAAAAAATGCTGCCTGTAGTTATCCGCCTACTCATCAGGTTCATAGGACAGAATGTCACCAGGCTGGCAATCCAGAGCCTTGCATATCGCCTCAAGGGTCTCAAAACGCACGCCCTTGACCTTGCCTGACTTCAGCAGAGAAATATTTTGCACAGTAATGCCGACCTCTTCCGCCAATTGCTTGGAACGAACCTTGCGCTTGGTCAACATAACATCCAATGTCACAACTATAGGCATAACCCTCGACTTCCCTGATCCCTTATACTGACTAATGCTTGATCACAAAGGGCGTGACTCTTTTGCCAAGCCGTCCATACTCTCAAAAGGCTGGAAACAGCTCAGACAATTTCCCTGTTCTCATCAGAAATCCGTACAGCCTCATACATTACATGACCTATCACCACAATCAGCAAGCCAAACACAATAGCATAAACATCAGTGTTCTCCAGCTTAACGGAAATAATGAGGCTTGATGGAGTCGCCAACATGCCAAAGATACTGACACCTAGCAGGTTTGTAAGCGGACTCACAATAGCAATACTGACCACAATCCAGCCAATCCTGCTGATTGTCTTGGCAGCGCGCATTGTAAAGACCTCGCCCTTCCCATAACCCACCAATAACTTTCTGGCATAATAAAAACCGACTATCCCCAAGAAATCTGAACACGAAAGCAGGAATACGCCAAGAAGCCTGGTAACCAGAGAAAAATCAAAGGATGCGGCTTCAGGCAAGACATATTCCTTTATGAAATTGTCTACTATGAAGCTGTCTACTATGAAGCTGTCTACAAGGCTAACCTGAAAGACAAACAGATAAGGGACAGCCACGACCAGGAAGCCAATGGATATAGCCAGGGCGAGAGTCGCAGCAATCTTTGCATATTTGACAAGCCTCAATCCCCTGTCTGACAAGACTTGATTCCGGCTAATAGTGACCATTTTACATCTCCAAAGGGTAGTTAATTATTATACAGATTGATATAATCATTGTTTTACGATAATTTTTAACTGCAAGTCAATTATTAATTATAACAATAGGACAATCTGGATGACTTTACCACTCTTACAAAAATCCATCGTCTCCCTCGCCTGCCTGACCTTTCTGGCCTCCCCCTGTTTTGCCGATGAGGGCATGGCTGCTGGGGTCGACCGCTGGTCAGGGCTGTATGGCGGCCTCAACATTGGCAGCTCTGGCGGCGGCGGTTTGGTTGACAATTATAGCGGCAACAAGGAATTTGAGCTAACAGACAGTGTCCTGACCTTTGACAGACAGTGTCCTGACCTTTGGCGGACATCTTGGCTATAACTTTGCACCTTTTGGCCGCACCGAAAGCGGCGGCTGGATATGGGGCATGGAGATGGATCTTTCAACGCTTAACCTGGGCAAGTCCAAGACAGACCCTGTATTGGGAACAGTCAATCTCGACAGTTCCTTCGCCTTCAGCACCAGACTGCGTGCAGGCTATGCCTGGGATGACAGCCTCTATCTTTATGGCACGCTTGGTCTCGGCTTCACAGACATGAAATTTGACGACCCTGCCGACAAAGGCAAATATCTTTTTGGTGGCCTGGTCTATGGCCTTGGCGCAGAATATGCCCTGTCTGACAGCTGGTCTGCCCGCGTTGAGGCCATGGCCTACGATCTTGGCAGCGCTGACTATACGATCAATGGGGTCAGCCGTGAGGTTGACCAAGGCTTTGCCACCATAAAACTTGGCATCTCCACAAAGTTTTAGCCCCCCAGCCAATACAAAAAAAGACAGGCTCTTCAATGAGGAGTCTATCTTAATCAGCTTACAGAGATATAATGTAACCTATTTTAGTCCAACTCGGTAATGAACGCGAATTTACAACACGGCAAAAAACACATAAACCTTCAGACATTAGCATATAGCAATGCTGCTCCATGGCAGCCACCGTCCCTGTCTGGCAATACCGTTTGGAATAATGGTCTTTGATTAAGGAAACAAACTCATGTCTGGCACGCCCAAACTCAATATTCTGGCTATAAAACGTCCTGAAATCAAGATTTTACACATGACTTGGCTGGCCTTCTTCATTGGCTGTATGGTGTGGTTCAATATGGCTCCCCTGCTTGGCTCAATCCAGGACACAATGGGGCTGACGGACGCACAGGTCAAGACCCTGCTGATCCTGAACCTGGCCCTGACCATACCCGCCCGCATCATTATCGGGATGCTGGTAGACAAGCTCGGGCCGCGCCTGACCTTTTCTGCCCTGCTGATCATTTCCTCACTGCTTTGCTTTGCCTTTGCCCTTGCCGATAGCTTTGAGACCCTGGCTCTGTCCCGCTTCCTGCTTGGTTTTGTCGGGGCCGGCTTTGTGATTGGCATCCGCATGATCGGGGAATGGTTTCCTGCGCGCCAGACTGGCGTAGCCCAGGGGATTTATGCAGGCTGGGGCAACTTTGGCTCTGCTGCGGCGGCCATGACCCTGCCTGCGTTGGCTCTGTGGATTGGCGGCGATGATGGATGGCGGTACTCAATCGGCCTGACCGGTCTTGTTGCCCTGGGATACGGCCTGTTCTATTATTTTTCTGTGACAGACACACCGCCAGGCTCAACCTATTTCAAGCCAAAAAAGGTTGGCGCAATGGAGGTCTCGACCAAAGGAGACTTTATCCTCTATGCCATTATGCAATTGCCTATTGTGCTGGTTCTTGGTGTACTGGCCTGGAAGCTGTCCCCTGCCAACATGAACATGCTTTCCTCAGGCACGACCTATCTGGTCTACCTGTTGCTGGCTGCCCTCTATTTTTACCAGATTTACCATATGGTGCAGGTCAATGGCCGCGCCCTTAAAAACGAAACACCGGAATTGGAACGCTTCCATTTCAGTCAGGTCGCCGTGCTTGACCTGGTCTATATGGTGACCTTTGGCTCAGAACTGGCTGTGGTCTCCATGCTTCCGCTGTTTTTCAAGGACACTTTTGGCCTCTCCATCCTGATGGCTGGGGTGGTCGGTGCCAGTTTTTCCCTGACCAATTTCTTTGCCCGCCCTGGCGGCGGCTGGATTTCTGACAGTTATGGCCGCAAGAAAGCCCTTCTTGGCCTATTGGGCGGACTTGCCATTGGTTTTGTCATCATGTCCTTTATGGGAAGCTTCCCAATCTTGCTGGCTGTGCTGGTCACCATGTTAACAGCGATGTTTGTCACAGCCTGCAACGGCGCAGTCTATGCCGTTGCTCCGCTGATCAAACGCCGCATGACTGGGCAAATTGCCGGGATGGTCGGCGCGTTTGGCAATGTTGGCGGCGTGATCTTCCTGACCATCTTTTCATTCGTCTCCCCGCACCTATTCTTCTTATTTATCTCAGGTTCAGCGGTCATGGCTCTCCTGGCTGTATTCCTGTTTTTCAAGGAACCGACAGGCCAAATCGCCGAAGTGATGGAAGACGGCACAGTGCAGATGATTGATGTGAAGTAGTTAACCCCAGTCTTGGATAAGACAAACGATGCTTAAAGATCAAGAGTTTGTTACCAGCCCCCTTGTTATTGTGGACTTGATCCACAATCGATAACCCCAAAAGATAAAGTGAGACAGAAGGAGTCCCCCATAAACATAACAAAAACCTGGGGTTATGGATCCTAAACCAAGTTCAGGATGACAAAGCTATATATATCAATGAGTTAACTGACTCCTTAAACGAGACCGAGGTTAGTTAGTTTCTAAAACAGGTTTCGCAGGTTAACAATAGCATGTATCTTATTTCCTATGCCCATACTCATGATGGCAATTTTTATCATGGCACATTGTCATCCATTGATGGCATCACAACGACCTCATGGTCTTTTGATGCCGGGAATGAAAGGCAAACCCTTGACGTGCCCCTCACAGCAGCAAGGTTTCAGAAACTCTGGTCAATATTCAAGACATCTCCCTATTTTGCCAGTTGCGTCATACGTAATCCAGACAGTGTCATAGACCCCGACACCCACCATATCATTGATGCCGCCTTTAACCTTCAGGGCAGGCAAGGCAATGTCTTGTCAGCCATACCAGCTGACAGTGATCACCCTGAATTTAAGCAATGGATGACATTGCTTGATATGCCTTTGCAGGCTTCCCCCCATAACCTATAACTGCCAGTCAATCGGCTCTTGTCCGCGTTCTTCCAAATAACTATTGGCCTTGAAAAAATGCTGGCAGCCGCGAAAATAACGCACTGACAGCGGGCTGGGATGGCCAGATTCCAGGACAAGATGACGATTTCGGTCGATCTTCTTGCCCTTCTTTTTGGAATAGTTGCCCCACAACATAAAGACAATGCCTTCACGCTTCGCACTAAGCCTAGCAATCACAGCGTCAGTAAAAGTCTCCCAGCCCTGCCTGGCATGGGAACCAGATTCGCCCTCGTCAACGCTCATAACACTGTTCAGAAGCAAAACCCCCTGCTTTGCCCAAGGGGTCAGGTCGCCGTGGTCAGGTATCTGGAAGCCTTCAATATCCTCGGCCAATTCCTTATACATATTCTTCAGACTCGGCGGCGACTTCACGCCTTTAGGAACCGAAAAGCTCAGACCCATTGCCTGGCCTGGGTTGATATAGGGGTCTTGTCCCAAAATCACAACACGCACCTTGCCAAAGGGAGCGGCGGCAAAGGCTGCGTAACACATGTCTTTCGGTGGGTAGACGCTCACCCCACTCTGCCTCCGACCTGAGACAAAATTCTCTAGGGATTTAAAATAGTCCTTTTCAAACTCATCCCCAACCGCTTCCCGCCAACTTTCTTCAATCATCCTATTTCCCCTTACTATTGCGGCCAAACCTAATTCCTGTCTATTTTACAGGCGTGTTGTTGATGCCCTGTCTTCCCTAGGAATCACATCATGAGACAAAAATCCAGATTTTATGTCCGCTCTTCTGATGCCCAGCCCATTTGTCGTTTCGTCAAGTCTTGATTGCCTGACGAACAATTCAGCCATACCCCCCAAAACTTCCAAAATATTTCTTATAAATTTCAAGATATTCTCTTGCTATCCCTTGACACCCTGGCCCGTTTCATGGAATTTCAAAGCCAAATGATGCCAGGCCTTGCCCTGATAACAAGCTCACGAATATTTGAAAAACAGGAATATTATCGCCGCCGCCGCCAAAAAAATCCTAATAATTCTAAAGGATCGCTGCAACAGCTGGCCTTTGACTGCTTTAACAAGGTTATATTCGCAGATGATTACACTTCTCGACAACTATGACAGCTTTACCTATAACCTGGTGCACTATTTTGGTGAACTGGGTGTGGAGGTGACTGTTTACCGCAATGACAAGGTCAGCGCAAAACAGGTCATGGCTGAAAAACCGGAAGCCATCATCATATCACCCGGGCCGTGCGATCCTGACCAGGCAGGCATTTCGCTCGAACTGGTTCAGGTAGCCGCTGGCAAAATTCCTCTTTTGGGGGTCTGCCTGGGTCACCAGACTATTGGCCAGGTATTTGGCGGCAATATCGTCAAGGCCCCTACCCTGATGCACGGCAAGCTCTCCAATATGCACCATAACGACAACACGCTTTTTAAGGATCTGCCCTCCCCCTTTGAGGCCACCCGCTACCATTCCCTGATTATTGAGCGCGAAACCCTGCCCAGTTGCCTGGAAGTGATCGCCCAAACCTCAGATGACATCATTATGGCGGTTCGGCACAAGGAATATGATATGTATGGGGTTCAGTTCCACCCGGAAAGCATTGCCTCGGAATATGGCCATGCCATCTTGGCCAATTTTCTGACCCTGGCCAAGATAAAACATAGCAAGGCCACCGAGCATAAACGCCCAGAACTGATCGGGTGCGAAGATATATAGCCTGCCCAACCCTCTTGCCAATATGGAAAATAATCATGACACCCTTGCCAGATTTAATCGCCAAAGCTGCCAACGCAGAGAGCCTGGATATTTCAGAAGCAGAGCAGGCCTTTGAGGTCATGATGTCAGGAACTGCTACCAATGCCCAGATTGCAGGACTGCTGATGGCAATGCGGGTGCGCGGCGAGACTGTTGCCGAAATTACTGGAGCCGCCAAGACCATGCGGGCGAAGGCAACGCCTGTGCAAGCCCCTTCGGGCAGTATTGACATGGCCGGCACAGGCGGCACGGGGCTGGACACCTATAACATTTCCACCTGCGCCTCCTTCGTCATCGCTGGGGCTGGCATTCCCGTTGCCAAGCATGGCAACCGTTCCGCCTCCTCAAAATCTGGCAGTGCCGATGTACTTGAAGCCCTTGGCGTAAGACTGGGTATCGCCCCCCAGCAGGTTTCTGCCTGTATCAGTGCTGCCAATATTGGTTTTATGTTTGCCCAATCCCACCATTCCGCCATGAAACATGTCATGCCAGTGCGCAAGGAACTGGGTATCCGCACCATCTTTAACCTGCTTGGCCCGCTCACCAACCCGGCAGGGGCAAAGAACCAGGTTCTTGGTGTGTTTGACAAGAAATGGCTTGAGCCTATCGCCCAGGTGCTTAAAAATCTTGGCTCAGAAACAGTCTGGGTCGTCCATGGCTCTGATGGTATGGACGAGATCACCACCACAGGCGACACCCATGTCTGCCAGCTCAAGGATGGTGTCATCAATAATTTCACCATATCCCCCGCAGATTTTGGCCTTGCGATTGCCAAACCTCAAGATTTGGCTGGAGGCGATGCGCAGCAAAATGCCGAAGCCATCAGGGAAGTTCTGGCAGGACAGAAGGGATCATTTCGTGACATTGTCCTGCTCAACAGCGCAGCTGCCTTGGTGGTTTGCCAAAAGGCAAATGACCTGGCGGAAGGTTTGCAGCAAGCAGCACTGTCAATTGACAACGGCCAGGCCAGGCAATGCCTAGATAGACTGGTAGAAATATCCAATGGCTAACCTTGGCCGTTTAAGGTAAGAGGTAGGGAAACGATACACACCGACCCCAGGGTTTCTCCCGTAAAGGTAAGCAACATGTCTGATATTCTTGATAAAATTGTCGCCTATAAAAAACAGGAAGTGGCCACGCAAAAACAGCAGCTGTCCCTGGATCTGGTTGAACTTTCTGTTGTCGAGATGCCCCCCACGCGCGGCTTTGTCAAGGCCATTGAGGCACGCCTCAACGCAGGGCAGCCCGCTCTTATCGCCGAAATAAAGAAGGCCAGCCCCTCCAAAGGCCTTATCCGTGAAGACTTTGATCCAGCAACCCTTGCGAAGGCCTATGAACAGGGCGGCGCGACTTGCCTGTCGGTGCTGACAGACAGCCCCTCGTTTCAGGGCAAGCCAGAATTTCTGAAAACGGCAAGGGACAACTGCCAGCTTCCCGTCCTACGCAAGGATTTTATGGTTGATACCTATCAGGTTGTCCAGGCGCGCGCCTGGGAGGCTGACTGTATATTGCTGATTATGGCCTGTATTGACGATAGCCTAGCACAAGACTTGCTGGACGCTGCCCGTGCCTACGGTCTTGATGTCTTGGTTGAGGTGCATAATGAGGAGGAAGTCAGCCGCGCCCTGAAACTTGATGCCAGGCTGATCGGTATTAATAACCGTAACCTGAAAACTTTTGAGACCTCATTGCAAACGACACAAAGGCTGGCAAAACTGATCCCTGATAACCGTATCATCATCAGCGAATCCGGTATTTCCACAGCACAGGATCTGGCAGAACTGTCAGGATATAATGCCCACACTTTCCTGGTTGGTGAAAGCCTGATGCGCCAAGCTGATGTGAGTACAGCGACCAAGAACCTTCTTGCCCCACTCTAAATTTACCACGGCCAATATTATGAATAATGACAGACTGTCCCATCTCAATGACAAGGGCGAAGCCAATATGGTCGATGTCTCTGGCAAAGAGGTCACCACCCGCATCGCCATTGCCGAAGGCCTTATCCATATGAAGCCAGAAACGCTGTCCCATCTTATCAATGGCATCTCTGCCAAGGGGGATGTGCTGGCAATCGCGCGGCTGGCAGGCATTATGGGAGCCAAGAAAACCTCTGACCTGATTCCGCTGTGCCATCCCCTGCCCCTGTCAAAGGTTCAGGTCGACTTTGAAATTATCAGTGACAGCCCCGCCGTCAAGGTCACGGCTATGGCCAAGACAGACAGCAAGACCGGGGTTGAGATGGAGGCCCTGACAGCTGTCAGTATCGCTTGCCTAACCTTATATGATATGTTGAAGGCTGTTGACAAGACCATGTCTTTTGACGCTATCCGCCTGACGGAAAAAAGCGGCGGCCGTTCTGGGAATTTCAAGGCTGAGTAAGTTTGTTGACCTTGTTTTGTCCGCTCCTCAAGACTTACGACAGAAGTTATGCAACAGCGACAGCCAAAATACAGAAAAGATACTATTTTTCAAAAAAGTACTTGCCTTTTAATAAGAACACAAATAGAACATACATATTAATGTTCCTTATTTGCCTGTTAAATGTTCTGAAGCGACCCCGTGACCGAGTGTATAACAGCGTACAACATGCCAAAGGGGGTGAATAATGCTCACAAAAAAACAAAAAGATTTACTTGTCTTCATCAACCAACATATCCAGACGCAAGGTATTTCCC
>JAJRRF010000207.1 GCA_024279735.1 Alphaproteobacteria bacterium | reverse complement strand
TATGGGCTTGATAAATTACGGCAATTGCTCATGCACCAAAAAGATGAAGCAATCCGCCTGCTTAAAAAGTTCCTAGCCCCACAAACGAAAAAACAGCCCGTCCAAAAGGCTTTAGCCTGAAGAGAGTCGTGTACTATGAGCGCAACCAAAAGAGCGTCAAGATAACGGCTGTTGTCAAGTCAGTAGAAGTGAGGCCGTCCAAAAAATGGCGGCTGACCCTAAAGCCCCTTTCCATAAGCCGTCTGTCGCAAGACCAATATCCCAGGTTGTTGCGCCTTAGCGCAAGAAACCGAACTGCTGGGGAGCTTTATCCAGGACAGGTCATCTCTTTTAGGGCTGCACTTTTCCGACCCTCACGGCCCTCTCTCCCGCAAGGCTATGATTTTGCCCGCCGTGCCTGGTTTCAGGGGATCGGGGCTGTCGGCTATATTACATCACGTATTACGCCCCTCCAAAAGCGGAAGGGGGAAGCAGGTCTTGTCCAGGATTTTCTGCAAACAATGGGAGGGGTCAGGCGGGATATTGCGATCAGGGTCAGGGAGGTGTTGCCGGGGCAGGAGGGCGCACTGGCAACTGCCCTGTTGACGGGGGAGCGGGGCGGAATCAGCAAGGGACTTTATGATGATATCCGTCATAGCGGCCTGGCGCATTTGCTAGCCATTTCCGGCCTCCATATGGCGGTGATGGCGGGCACCCTGTTTTGGCTTATCCATATGTTGCTGGCACTGAGCAGCAGGCTTGCCCTGTCTTGGCCGATCAGGAAATGGGCTGTGCTTGTGTCCTTCATCGGGGCGACGTTCTATCTGTTCCTGTCAGGGGCAGGGATTGCAACCCAGCGTGCCTATATCATGCTCATTATTGGCTTTCTGGCCATCCTGTTTGACCGTCCTGCGCTGACCCTGCGTAACCTTGCCCTGGCAGCCTGCCTGATCTTGCTGCTGTTTCCCGAAACCGTGCTGGAAGCAGGTTTCCAGATGTCCTTTGCCACCACAGCAGCCCTGATTTCCTTTTATGAATATCGCCAAAGCAGGGCTGACAAGAATGTCAAGGTTGTGGGTCAAAGCATTCTGGCGGGGCGTACCAGCCGTTTTATCGGTGGCATTTTTTTGACATCCCTGATTGCGGGGTTTGCAGTGATACCGTTTGCAGCATTTCATTTTCACCAGATTGCAGTCTATAGTCTGGCGGGCAATATGTTGGTGATGCCTGTCTTTGTCTTCATTATTATGCCTATGGCACTGGCGAGCCTGGTGCTGATGCCGTTTGGGTTGGAAGCCCTTTCCCTCAAGGTTATGGCCTTTGGCCTGTCCTATATTATTGATGTTTCTGGTTATGTTGCCTCGTGGCAGGGGGCGGTCTATTCCTTTCCTGTTTTTCCGGTTTTTCTGCTGGTGCTGATGACTTTTGGCAGTACATGGCTGGTTCTGCTGAAGGGAAATATCCGTTTTTTTGGTATCCTTCCCTTTTGCTTGGGACTTTTTCTGGCACTGACCTGGCAGGGTTATGATTTGTTGCTTGACGGGGAACTGAAGGCGGTTGCCTTCAGGATTCCGGCTGAGGGTAAGGTTGGTGGCAGGAAATACTACCTGCTGAAGCTGGCAAAAAAGAAATCCAGACTGGAACAGTGGCTAAAGTTTTCAGGCCGAAATTTTGTCAAATATTCCTACACTCCAAAGAAGAAACAGGATGCCTCCGGTTTACAGGGCGTGAAATGTGATCCGCTGGCCTGTATCTTTTTACTAAAGGGCTATAAGATTGCTGTGGTCAGACACCATTCAGCCTTGCGTGAGGAATGCCAAAATTCAGACATTGTGATCCTGGACTTTCCATTGCGAAACAAGGCGAAGACCTGTCCGCAGCCTATCAGGGTTATCAGCAAGACAGGATTGCGCAAGAAGGGAGCTTATGGCTTGTTTCTGAAACCTGGCAAGGTGCAGGCTGTCAGTGTAGCGCAGGAGACAGGCCAGCGTCCCTGGAGTTACAGACCCTATAAATGGAAACCTGTTGCCACATACAGGCGGGCAACAGGTGGAAAGAACAAGTATAATCCCAAAAAGGGCAAGCGGTTTAGCGGTACTGGCGGATAAGGCCAACCATCTTGCCCTGAACCTTGACCTGATCCGGCCCAAAGATACGGGTTTCATAATTGGGGTTGGCGGCTTCAAGGGCAATACTGTTGCCTTTGCGGCGTAACTTTTTCAGGGTGGCTTCACTGTCCTCAATAATATAGGCCACAACAATATCGCCGTTTTCTGCATTACTGGTGCGTTTGATCACAACAGTATCCCCATCAAGGATGCCAGCATCAACCATAGAATCTCCCCGCACCTCAAGGGCGTAATGGTCGCCGCCAGACAGCATGGTCATTGGCACCTCAATGGTGTCACTCTGGATCTCAATTGCAGAAATCGGAACACCTGCTGCAATACGTCCCATCATTGGGACTGCGATGGCTGAAATAACCTCTGCACCAGGAATGCTGACAAGGGACTCGTTGGCTTTTTCGACTGCATCAGGAAGCTTGAGGACTTCAAGCGCGCGGGCACGGTTTGGCAGCCGCTTGATAAATTCACGTTCTTCTAATGCCTTGATAAGGCGGTGGATACCGGACTTGGACTTAAGGTTTAGAGCCACCTTCATTTCATCAAAAGAAGGGGAAATACCTTGCGTCTGGATATGTTGGTTGATGAAGACAAGTAAATCTTTTTGTTTTTTTGTGAGCATTATTCACCCCCTTTGGCATGTTGTACGCTGTTATACACTCGGTCACGGGGTCGCTTCAGAACATTTAACAG
>JAJRRF010000206.1 GCA_024279735.1 Alphaproteobacteria bacterium | reverse complement strand
CGAAAATCCAACGAACACCTGCTCAAAACCTTTTCTTCCATGTTAGGTTTTGAGTTGAACTCCATTAAATCACAACCTGAATTCAAGAAGCTGTGTAACTACGGGACTATAGCAGCATGAAACTGTCCAAACTATTGATTAAAAAACAAAAACTTCTGCCTTTCAATTTTATCACAGAGAGAACGCTATCATACACTAATTTATTCCAATATCAGAAATTCTCTCAAAACAACCCCTCCAAATAATAATATCATTATTTTTCAGTACCTTGTCCATATAAAGCCCCTCATTCCCTCACTTTTAACGTTTGGTTAACCTCATTATTTCAGACAAAATTTACTCTTACTTCACCTTATTGCGTCTTTAATGAAGGGGAGATAAATGTTTCCTATAATCAATGAGGCGAAATATGCTTTTTAACACACACCAACTAAAGAAGATCAGCAGCCTGATCACATTCTCGCTTATGCTCGTCAGCAGTTCCGTTATTGCGACAAACGCATATGCCAACCAGCTGATCCAGACTGGCAAGGACAGCAAGCTTTCTGTCATTGTCGATGAGGCCAAGCTTTTGAGGCTTGATGATGCCGCTGCACAAATTATCGTGGGCAATCCTGGCATTGCGGACATCACCGTCCAGAATACAAAATTGCTTGTCCTGACAGGAAAAAGTTATGGCATGACAAACCTCATCATTCTGAACAAGCACGGCGAAACAATCCTGAATACCCGTATCAGTGTTGATGATGACCATAGCCGATCTGTCACCCTCCACAAAGGGTCTTACCGCGCTTCCTATCATTGCAGCTCCGAATCAATCTGTAATGCAGAGACTGATATTGGGGATGCCGTCCTTCACGTCAAAGGCTATGCCAAGAAAATTGAGCTTCGTAAAAAGCTGAGTGCCTTTATTGCACAGCAGACCAAGACTCATTCCTCTGACAACAACAGGGGCGAAGACAGATAATAAGGCCAGCCTTACTGTCTGAGTGACAAGATACCTGCCCTCCCTTAAGGGGGCGGGTATTTTCATACCAAGACAATAACAAAAATATCTACCCCAAAATATATTAACTATATTTCACAAAACTTTGAATTTTACATTGCATTGAATTACTTCTTCTTTTGTTAACTATCCTCCTTAGCAGTTTATAAATGAATATACTGTTTAATCAAATTTATAGTTTTCCTGTTTTCATATTGCAACAATAGAAGATCAGGCCGCACCATTTGTCAGCTTACATGACCAACCTTATCAGTGAGAGTATGAATAGTAATGAGTAAAGACATCACAGACAGCCCAGAAAAATGGCAACCCAAGCCCCTTTCAGGCAAAAAAAATAGCCAGCTCAAAAAAACTGGCTTTCTCAAGGACGAATCAGGCGTAGCAGCAATCGAATTTGCGATGCTCGGACTGCCATTCTTCATGATCCTTTTCAGTGTTATGGAAATTGCCATGGTGTTTTTTGGCAATACCAACATCGAATATGCAACCCGTGAAGCAGCCAGGCTGATCCGAACCGGACAGGCGCAGACAGGTGTGGATTATGCCCGTGAAGATGATGACGGGGACGGAAATGATAACACAGGCAACATCACCGAAAGTGAATTCAAGAACCTAGTCTGCGCCAAGATGTTTATGGTCTCAAACTGTAAATCTAAAATCCATGTTCAGGTCAAGACCTTTGATAACTGGGGCGATGTCGACGCTGCCGCCCTGAGCCTGCCAATAGCTTCCGGAGCCCACAGCACATCAATGCACAGTGAATTTGACGAGCCAGGAAGCTGCAAGATAACGGTTGTCCGTTCCTTTATCGAGAGAACACTGATAGCCCAGATCCCCGGTGTTGGTGTCAGCAACCTTGCCAATGGAAATCTCTTGCAGGTTGGCTCAGCCATCTTCCAGACTGAACCTTATTCAGGTGCCTGCTCATAAGGCAGCCCTCCCCTAATCAAGGAAAAACATTATGAAAAAAATCTCTCACAGGATGGCCTGTTTTTCGCAGAATGTCATTTGTAACCTACAAAAGCTCAAGTCTGATGAACGCGGCTTGTCAGCTGTTGAATTCGCCCTGATCCTGCCAATCTTGCTGATTACCTATCTTGGTACTGTTGAGGTAAGCCAGGGACTGACTGTCAGCCGCAATACCACAAATATTGCCAGTACAGTTGCTGACCTTATTGGACAGACAACGGCTGTCACCAACTCCGACATCGCCAAAATTTTTCAGGCTTCTGAAGCCATTATCAGCCCTTTCAGTGCCGGTAATATGAAAATATATGCCAGCAGCTTCTGCAAAAAATTGGGTAGCGATCAGATCAAAAGGGACTGGGGACAATCCTATAATGGTGGAACAAGCAGTATTTCTACTAGCCACAGTTCTGTCATCAACCTTCTTCCCAACAGGGGCGACAGCCTTATTGTTGCTGAAGCAGAGTATAACTATACATTTATTACACCAGCCCAGTCCATCTTCAGGATCTTTCTCCCGTCCAGCACTTTTGGCGGTGGCAGCAACGGCTTCCTGATCAAGGATAACTTCTTTGTCCGCCCCAGGAATGTCAGGTATGTCCAAAGGGGTGCCAATACACAATGTAACTAACCCCAGTCTCACTTTTACGAGACAGTTAACTCATTGATATATATTGCACTTTGTCATCCTGAACTTGTTTCAGGATCCATAGCCCCAGGATTTTGTTATGGTTTTGGAGTGTTCATTCTGCCCCACTTTAACTTTTGGGGTTATGGATTGTGGATCAAGTCCACAATGACAAGAGACACAGAAGCAATTGGTAATTTTTTGGCATCATTTTCTTAATTAGCAAAAAGCTTCAGTCCAAAAATGGGCTGAAGCTTTTTCTGTTATAACCCAGAATCATAGTACCTGACTAATTATCATTGTCATACCGCAGAAATGCGGTATCCATGCCGTGAAATTTGCGTTGAAATGGCAATGTTTGTTTTGGTGTCGCGAGGCTCTGGACTGGAAAGTCGCTGGTCTTTTTCATGTTGACAGTGCTGGGCATGGATACCGCGTCGTAGCGCGGCATGACAGTGGATAAGGCTTATTTCCCTGACCATTTTTTGGTTGGCAAGCCTGACTTGAGCCAACCGCCAGCACTTTCCATCCCCTTTTTGACATCAATAATGTCAGGGTAGCCATGTGACACCAGAGCCTTCTGGACATAACGTGACCTGTTGCCATGGGCACATATAAGCGCAATCTTTTTGCCTGCAAAAGCCAGCTTCAGCTGTTTGAGTTTTTGCAAAAACCTCGGGTCACGCATCGCCAATGTCTTGGCAACAGGCGCAACACCTGTGGTTTTCCACTCCACAGGCTCCCTGATATCAATCAGGACAATTTCCCCCTTTGAGGCTTTCTCAAAAGCTTCCTTCGCTGTAATTTTCCCCGTTCCAGCCAGTGCGACACCAGACAGCCCCATAAAAAAGGTCAGCCCCAAAACATACCCAAAAAATTTGCGAAAAGTCATCATGATCCTGTCCTGTTCCTAAAAATATTCATACTTGCCAGTCTTACTGGACAATTGCGTCCAAAAAACTACCTAATTACGCCATCCTCTCCGCCATCCTTATGAATTTTTCAGTTCTAGGGGGTGTACAGATGGAAATATAGGCCAGTCTTTCGATCATATCACCAAGTTTATAGCGTCTATTGAATCGATATTCAAATTCTGCGAGATAATGGT
>JAJRRF010000205.1 GCA_024279735.1 Alphaproteobacteria bacterium | reverse complement strand
CCTGATCTTCAATTAGATTCTTTTGGGCAGCAATAATATGGTGCAGTATTTTCGTTTCATCAGCCATACTCCCATTGATTCAGAAATATGCTATTTTGACAATAAGAAAAAAGAAGCTGGGGAGTTACCGATCAGGTTCAAGTTGGGAGAGTATGGCGGCAAATAAAGCAGTGTAATGCCAAGCTCTTCGGCCCTTGCCTTGACAATTTTGGCATGGTTATAACGGGCATTATCCATCGGAAGCGTGATGGTATCCGCCTCACCGCTGTCCTGTTTTCCCTGCTCCAAAAGGGCAACTTCACGAAAAACAAGCTTTTGGTCACCAAAACTATAAGCACCACTAATGTTCAATCGGTCACGTCCAGCATTGCTTTTGAGTGTCTTGTCAACACCCTTTTCAATCCAGCCATAAGCAGGACGAGCGTTGTGCAAGCGGTGCATGGCATCTGTGAACCAAACCAAAATTTTGCTGTCAGCCTTATCCAGAAGGGGCTTTAGCTCTTCAGCTAAAAATTCCTTCTACACCACAACATCTGCTTTTCCTGGAATAAGTTTGGGTTTTTATAAAAAAATCCCATCGTTTTTAGGATTTTGGAAAGCGCGTTTGTACTATAGGAAATACCATATTTTGCCTTAATATAATCGCAAATTGCCGCAGAGCACAAATATATTTTGGTGCGTAAATGTTGGCGTAATTCTTCTCTTTCTTCAGTACTCATTTTGCCTTGGCTGCCTTTACAGTCGAATTTAAGTACAGCCTCAACCTTGCCAGAAAAGTAACCTTTTTCATATGCTCGTACGGTGCTGTCACTGAGATAATAAAGCACGCTGATCTCGTCATAATCATAATCAAGCAAAAGAAGAATATACAGATGCATCTTTTCGCGCGCCAGCACCGCATGGCGAAAACGCTCAGGAATATCTTGCCTCTCTATGTCACTCAGTAAACTCATATCATTATTGAATTCAGTATCGTTCTCTGTTGGCAAGAGTTTTTTGGCTTTCATGGAGTCTGAGTATAACAGGGCTCATAGATCACTGACGACCGTAAAAGGTCCATCCATAGCCGACCGCCTGCTACCCACATTTACCCTCTGGTCAGAAGGTAAATGTGACACCCGGCCCACCACACCATCATGTTAAAATTTAGGGGCTATAAACAACATACGATCCATTCTGCGAACTGTAAACCACTAAAACACGCACTTTATCAAGACCAAAACCTTCAGCATGGAGCGTAAGAACAAGTCTTACTATGACGAAAAAGGCATATGGGATAATGGCAACTATGAATTGAATCCCCCTCCCCTAAAATTGGGAGCAATAACCTAGGCCTCAGCCTTGGTATCAATCACCTTTTTACTTTCAACATGTGCATCGTCATCCAGGTAATAGATGATTGGCCGCGCTGTCGGCAATTCATACTTGACGATCTCTTCAGGTGAAATCTTTTCCAGATACATAATCAGGGCGCGCAATGAATTGCCATGGGCTGAAATAATCACATTTTCACCCCGCAACAGGCGCGGCTGGATATATTTCCGGTAATAGGGAATCACGCGGTCTGCGGTATCCTTCAGGCTTTCCCCGCCTGGCGGGCGGGTTTCATATGACCTGCGCCACAGGGTCACCTGCTCCTGTCCCCACTTGACAACCGCATCATCCTTGTTCAGTCCCGTCAGGTCGCCATAATTGCGTTCATTCAGCTGTTTTGTTGAAATGGTAATCAGGCCTTCCTCATGGCCAAACTCTTCCAGGTCCATCTCATCAAGAATAAAGTTCAGGGTCTTCCAGGCGCGGATCAGGCCGCTGGTAAAGGCGATATCAAAGTCAATACCCTCTTTTTTAAGCAGTTGCCCTGCCCGCCGGGCTTCCTTCTTGCCATCTTCAGTCAGATGGACATCTTTCCATCCAGAAAAAAGGTTTTTCAAATTCCAGTCACTCTCGCCGTGACGTACTAGCACCAATGTGCTGCCCATTATATCGTCCTTTATGGAAATATTTTTCATATAATATAAGTCAGTATTGAGCTGTTTAGCCCTATTTCCTGCAAACTACAAGCCCGAAAAATGACCAATTCTCTTCATTTTTGGGCAGTCCTCCAGACCAGAAAAGCATGGCCTAATGACATTATCATGACATCACAGTATGATGACATCACAGCCCCAGCACATCCATCATGGAATATAGCCCAGGCGGCTTGCCTTTGGCCCAAAGCGCGGCCTTGACTGCGCCGCGCGCAAAAATCTGGCGGTCTTCGGCCTTATGGGTCAGGACAATACGTTCCCCCTCACCCGCAAAAATAACGCTGTGATCTCCGACCACACTGCCGCCGCGCAAGGTCGCAAAGCCAATATCCCCAACCTTGCGCGGCCCGACCATGCCGTCACGGCTACGGACTGCCGTTTCCTCCAAGTCAATGCCGCGCCCCTTGGCAGCGGCCTCACCCAGCATCAGGGCTGTGCCAGAGGGGGCATCCACCTTATGCTTATGGTGCATTTCCACAATCTCAATATCAAACGACATGTCCAGGGTGTTGGCGATCTTCTGCGTCAGTGCCGTAAGCAAATTCACCCCAAGGCTCATATTTCCTGCCTTGACCATTGGGCAATGACGCGAGGCCGCCAACAATTTTTCGTCCTCTTCAGAAGCAAAGCCTGTGGTTCCGATAATATGGGGTATGCGCGCCTGGGCGGCAAATTTTGCAAACCCAGTTGTTGCGACCGGGACAGTAAAGTCCAGGACACCCTCAACCTGGCTAAACATCTGCAAGACATCATCTGTTATCAAGACACCGCATGGCTCAAGCCCAGCAACCTCAGCAACATCCTTGCCTATCAGCGCAGAACCTTCCCGTTCACTGCCGCCAGCTATCACGCAGCCGTCAATCTCCTGGACAGCACGCACCAAAGCCTGCCCCATCCTGCCGCCTGCCCCCATCACAGCAAGTTTCATATCAGCCATGTCACACTCCCCCTTTTGCTTGATAAATTTGCTAGACTTTCGCCTGCCCTGCCCGCTCTATCGCATCCTTGATAAATTCAAGAGCCTCATCACGGTCGCCCCAACGGACAATCTTGACCCACTTGCCCTCTTCAAGATCCTTATAATGCTCAAAGAAATGGGCAATCTGCTTGATCAGGATATCAGGCAGGTCACGGTAAGAGGACACATCCTTATAATAGGGAGACATCTTGTCATGGGGCACCGCCAATATCTTTTCATCCTGGCCGCCCTCATCTTCCATAACCAGCACACCGATGGGGCGCGCCCTCAATATTGCGCCCGGCTGGACACGGGTTCGCCCTGCAACCAGGACATCAATCGGGTCACCGTCATCAGAAAGCGTGTGTGGGACAAAGCCATAATTGGCAGGGTAAAACATCGGGGTATGCAGGAAACGGTCAACCACCAATGCGCCTGATTCCTTGTCCATTTCATACTTGACGGGATCATCGCCCAAGGCCACCTCAATAATGACATTCAAATCGTAAGGAGGGTTTTCACCAATCTTGACTGCTTCAATCCGCATATGATTTCTTCTTCCCTGTTTAAAATTTTCTTACGCTCTAGCATTGTTTTATGACTTATACCAGTTTGCCGAACAAGCCAACAATTGACTGGCTTATCCGCCCTTTGACGTGACCCACATTGACGCACCCTGGCGATTCCGCCAGTTATCGACAGGCCTGAACCAGCGCAAAATGACAGCTTGGCAAGATACCGACACATCCGTTATAAAAATGTCATAAAAATATTGCAATATTAATATATACGAATATAATGCACTGCAACATATTTATCATAGTCAACAGAAAAATAAATTATGTTTTATGCTGAATAACTTGGAAATTCAAGAAGCAATGCCTGACCAAATATGACGTTCAGTATAACGACCACTCATGATATGGCCTTGACTTACATAAAATGACCCTGATGCAAGCCCGACTTAGGACAAAATATAACAGGATATTCTGCAAGACAGATAGAAACATGCGGACAACCAAAGCAGTTTACCCGCCAGACTGGCACGATCAACATCAGCTGTAAACGCAGTTAACCAATACTGTTTGCACCTTGAGACGCTGACCATATGGCATACTGTCCGCATTAAAGCCACCTTCCCCGCCGGAAGGTGGCTTTTCCTTTTCGTTTTCTCACGTCCTTGCCCTAGCACCTGGCCATAGAGCAAAACCCAACACAGCGACAAAACATAACAGGCCAATGGCTGAGATATAGCTCCCAACTGAAGAAATGAAATTCCATTTTTCAAAGATAGCAGGATAGTCTGCAATACGTCTTGGCATCGGGATAAATTTCTGCACAACAAAGGTCATAATTCCCCCAACAAACAAAAACAGGAAATGCATAAGAGCCAAACCTTTGGTAAAAGGTTTTTCAATTAGCCACGGATAAAAATAATATAATCCTGCGAACATAACGAAAGAAAGTAACTCCCCAGCTTCTTTTTTCTTATTGTCAAAGTAGCATATTTCTGAATCAATGGTCGTATGGCTGATGATACCAAAATATTGCACCGGATTATTGCTGCCCAAAAGATTCTGATTGAAGATCAGG
>JAJRRF010000204.1 GCA_024279735.1 Alphaproteobacteria bacterium | reverse complement strand
GGGCTTGATAAATTACGGCAATTGCTCATGCACCAAAAAGATGAAGCAATCCGCCTGCTTAAAAAGTTCCTAGCCCCACAAACGAAAAAACAGCCCGTCCAAAAGGCTTTAGCCTGAAGAGAGTCGTGTACTATGAGCATATTTATAATTGGCCGATATTTCGTTGAAGCCTTGGTGGTTGATGGAAAGCCCCCGCCCCAACTCTCAAAAAATATGGACATTGCTGGCACAGATATTGGCTGGCAACGCAACCTTCCCTCTGACAACCGGATACTCTGGATTCTGACATTAATTTATTATATGGGGTATCCGGCAATTTACTCGCCCTATAATTTTCTTCCAGCGCCTGTCAAGAAACATCACAAAAGCAAGCAAGACTGACACCCGTCCCCGTTTGGCAGCACCTGCCCTCCAGCTAGAACCCGGCAGCCACACCAAAAAGATTGCTTATTTTACTGTGGCGGGATAGACAGGGGCTAGCTCACTTGGGATCATCCTCCTCAAGATTTTGTTACGCGTATTGCGCCAGATTCAGACTCAGGATATAAAATGCTTAGAGACAATGTATATGAAGCCACAACCCATGATGTCAGGGTGCGGGTTCAGCCGCAATTCCTTCTTGAGGAATCAACTCCCGAAAAAGATTACTTTTTCTGGGCCTATACTGTCGAGATCACCAACCTTGGTACCGAGACCATGCAGCTGCGGACGCGGTATTGGAACATAACCGATGCCAATGGCAAGCTTGAAGAAGTGCGCGGCGACGGTGTTGTCGGCGAAGAGCCCCTCCTGAAACCAGGCGCAAGCTTTTCTTATACCAGCGGATGCCCCCTGAAAACCTCTTCAGGTATCATGAAGGGCAGCTACCAAATGGAAACAGGCGATGACCAGATGGTGGATATAGACATTCCTCCCTTTTCGCTCGACAGCCCCTTTACCAAACAAATTGTTAACTGATTTAGGCTATACTCACCTATCCCCGATCTGCGGGAAAAATTGCGCTGATCGTCTTTATTGGGTATCGCTGTCATGATCATCAATATCAAGCCAATCACCTTGGTACTGGGCATATTGCTGGCCACATTGGGCTGCGCAATGATGGTGCCCAGCCTGTATGAGCTGTATTATTTTGACCCCAACTGGTCAGTGTTTGCCATTTCAGGCCTCTTCACCCTTTTTATCGGGGTCACACTCGCCTTTGCAAGCCGGGGGAAAGTTGAATTTCTGTCCATCAAGGAAGCTTTCCTGATCACCGTCCTGTCATGGGTCGTGCTGACAACCTTTGGGGCTATCCCGCTTTACCTCTCCACCCTGAATATCAGCTATACAGATGCCTTTTTTGAAACCATGTCGGGGATCACCACAACGGGGTCAACCGTCCTGTCTGACCTGGATGAAATGTCCGGCGGCATCTTGTTGTGGCGTTCCTTGCTGCAATGGCTGGGCGGCATCGGCATTATTGTGATGGCACTGGCCGTCCTGCCCATGCTTCAGGTTGGCGGTATGCAGATTTTTCGCGCTGAATCCTTTGACACAGCTGGCAAGATTTTGCCCAAAGCCACAGATATTGCTGGCTATATTTCCCTGCTCTACATTATATTGACCGTGCTGTGCATTGCCGCCTATTATATGGCTGGCATGAATATTTTTGATGCCGTCAACCATGCCCTCACCACAATTGCAACAGGGGGCTTCTCCACCCATGACAGCTCTATGGGCTTTTTTGACGACCAGCTGATTGAGACAATCTGCATTGTTGGCATGATTTTAGGCTCCCTGCCGTTCGGCCTGTTCCTGATTGCCCTGAACGGCAACCCAATGGCGTTGCTTAAAAATTCACAGATCCATTGGTTTTTAGGCGCACTCGCCATCTTTACCTTTATGGCCTGGCGTTCCCAGGCTGTTGGCGGATTTGAACCTGGCTCATTACAGCTGCGTGATGCTGCCTTTAATATCGTTTCCATCATGACAGGCACTGGCTATGCTACGGTGGACTATTCCCAATGGAGCAACTTTGCCGTCACACTGTTTTTTATTGTCATGTTTGTCGGGGGATGCGCTGGCTCCACCTCCTGCGGCATCAAGATTTTCAGGTTTCAGGTAATCTATATCTCGGTTAAGCAACGCCTGTTCGGCTTCCTCTATCCCAACGGCACTTACTTGCCACGCTATGAGGGCAAGCGCATGGCCGATGATGTCCCTTATGCCGTGATGAGTTTCCTGTTCCTGTTTCTGTTTTTCTTCTGCCTGATCTCCATGATCCTGTCCCTCCAGGGCTATGACATCCTGACAGCCATGTCTGCCACAGGAACAGCGATGGCCAATGTCGGCCCAGGGCTTGGCAATATTGTCGGCCCTGCGGGAAATTTTGCACCGCTTCAGGACAGTACAAAATGGCTTCTGAGCTTTGCCATGTTGCTGGGTCGGCTGGAACTGTTCCCCATCCTTGTGATTTTTCTCCCAACCTTCTGGCGTGACTGATATTGCGATAAATTAAGAATTTCAGAAAAAGTTTCCTGTAAATATTGAACTTTGACATTTATGTCTTATATCAGGAACATTACATACATTAAGCATCCTGTTTTATCCAACATGATCCCCTTCAGTTTTTCTCAAGGGACGCACACGATCTAAAAATGAGGAAGATTTTACATAAAATAATTACCACTTAAGAGGCCACCCCATGAAATCAGTCTTGTCAGCACTGTTCTTTTCCGAATGGTCAGCTATCCCCTACTCGCTGTTCCTGATCTGGTTTTTTGCCTTTGGCTCGGTATTCATTGGCGGCGGACTAATTGAGGAAACCCTCACCGGCATCTTTATTATATGCAGCGTCTCTGCCTATTATTTTGTCACCCAGGCCTTTGCCGCGTTGCGCCACTGCCATGAAGTCATCTGCTGCGACAAGGATAATAAGGCCTGGCTTGATGACAAATTGTCTATTTTACCACTACTGGTACTTGGCAGCATCATTATGCTGTCTTCAGCCCAGACCAAACTGGCAGCCCCGTTTGACCAATGGGTTGACTTTTCCCTGACCTCGTTTGACATGTTTGCCTGGGGGTTTGCCTTTATCATCGTGGTGATTGATATTTTTTTCCTAGGCTCATACACCAACAAAATCACCATCAAGATCCAGGAAGCCCTGGTCAATGCCGCCCAACGCGGCAACCAGATTGCCGGAGGAAACTAGTGGCTTGCCACTCTAGTTTTAAGGACTTCGATTTCCAAAATACGCGTTATATCCAATGCATAAATACTGAAGTTAAGCCCGTCATTTAAGCAGGGCAACCCATTAGCCCTGTGTATATCTGGAAGAAATCACAAAGTTGCCTTTTTTGCGCCCAACCAATGCCCTGCACCCAGGCTAAATCTACATTTAACAAATGATACATAAAGGCCTCTCCCGTCCCTCCCAGACTGGAAATTCCCAAAGCCTTCCAAACCAATCATTTTCTACTGCTTGCGTCATACTCCTTAAAAAGGCCAGTGCTTCCCATCACTGGTCTTTTTTACGTCTCTCCTCATAAAAACCTAGCCCTTGGCAGTATAGGCCAGGTTTGGGGCAAGCCATTTTTCGGCGGTCTTCATATCCCAGCCCTTGCGGCGGGCATAGTCTTCCACCTGGTCCCTGCCAATTTTCCCAAGGCCAAAATAGGCACTTTGCGGATGGGAAAAATACATGCCTGATACAGATGCAGCGGGCCACATGGCATAGCTTTCTGTCAGCTTGATACCTGTTTCCTTTTCCGCATCCAGCAGTTTAAACAGGGTGGCCTTTTCCGTATGGTCTGGCTGGGCGGGATAACCCGGGGCTGGCCTGATACCAATATATTTTTCTGAAATCAGGGCATCATTATCAAGGTTTTCCTCTGTCGAATAGCCCCAAAACTCTGTCCTAACCCGCTGGTGCATCCTTTCTGCAAAGGCTTCCGCCAGACGGTCAGCCAGCAGCTTGACAAGGATCTTGTTAACATCATCAATTTTGTCCTCAAACTCTTGCACCTTATCTTCTGAGCCAAAGCCTGCCGAAACCACAAACAGCCCCATATAGTCATCAACGCCGCTTGCCCCTGGGGCAATAAAGTCTGACAAGGCGAAGTTAGCCCTTTTGGCATTGCTGCCACGATCCATCTGCTGACGCAATGTATGGAACATCGCCAACTCTTCGCCGCACTGCTCCTCATTAAACAACTGGATGTCATCCCCGACAGAACAGGCAGGCCAAAACCCAATAACAGCCCTGGCCGTAAACCACTTTTCATCAACTATTTTCTTGAGCATCTCTTGGGCTTCGCCAAACAACTCCACGGCAACTTCCTGATACTTTCCACCTTCCAGGATGCCTGGATAACTGCCCTTCATTTCATAGGCTGTAAAAAAGGGTGTCCAATCAATATAGTCAACCAACTCAGACAGGTCATATTCCTCAAAAACTTTGGTTCCCAAAAATGTTGGCCTTTTCGGACTGTAGCCGCTCCAGTCTATCTTGACATGGTTCTTGCGTGCCTTTTCAATCGCCAGCCGCTTTTTCTCTTTCTTGCCACTGGCATAATCTGCTGACAATGCTTGGTATCTTGTATTGATTTCTGCCTGGTACGATGCGCCATTTTCAGCATTGAGCAATTTTGAGGCAACCCCGACCGCCCGGCTGGCATCCAACACATACACCGTCTGCCCCTTATTATAATGGTCATTAATCTTCACAGCTGTATGAATTTCACTGGTGGTTGCGCCGCCAATCATCAACGGAATGTCAAAACCCGCACGCTCCATTTCAGTGGCTACCGTCACCATTTCATCCAGGGACGGCGTAATCAGGCCTGACAATCCTATAATATCGGCATTTTCCTTTTCGGCCTCTTTCAGGATGGTCTGGAAAGGTACCATCACCCCCAGATCAATCACCTCAAAATTATTACATTGCAAAACAACCCCAACAATATTCTTGCCAATATCATGAACATCACCCTTGACGGTCGCCATGATAATCTTCCCGGAAGATGTCATGCCTTCCCCGTCAACCTTTTCAGCCTCAATAAAAGGCATCAGATGGGCAACAGCCTGCTTCATCACCCTCGCAGACTTGACCACCTGGGGCAGAAACATCTTGCCGGCACCAAACAGCTCACCGACAACATTCATGCCGTTCATCAAAGGCCCCTCAATAACGTCCAAAGGTCTGACCGCTTCAAGGCGCGCCTCCTCTGCATCCCCAACAATATAGTCATTTATACCATTGACCATTGCATGGCTGATACGGGACTGGACATCCCCTTCACGCCAGGACAGATCCTTCAGCTTTGCCTTTTTGGTCAGCCCCTTGAACTCATCGGCAGCATCCAGCAACCGGTCTGTTGCATCATCGCGCCGGTTCAGGATGACATCCTCACACAGGTCCTTCAGGCTCGGCTTGATGTCATCATAAATAGAAAGCTGGCCTGCATTGACAATACCCATATCCAGCCCAGCCCTGATGGCATGGAACAGGAAGACAGAATGCATGGCCTCACGCACAGGGTTATTTCCACGGAACGAAAATGACAGATTGGAAATCCCGCCAGATATATGGGCATGGGGCAGATTGGCCTTGATCCGTTTACAGGCATTGATAAAATCTACCCCGTAATTGTTATGCTCCTCCAGGCCAGTAGCCACAGCAAACACATTTGGGTCAAAGATGATATCTTCCGGCAAAAAGTCAAGCTCATCAACCAGGATGCGATAGGAACGCTCACAAATCTCAAACTTGCGGTCTTCAGTATCAGCCTGTCCGTCCTCGTCAAACGCCATCACCACAGTAGCCGCACCATATTTCATAATAGTTTTGGCGCGCTCGACAAACTCTTCCTTGCCTTCCTTCAGGGAGATGGAATTCACCACACATTTACCTTGGGTACATTTCAGACCCGCCTCAATCACTGACCATTTGGAACTGTCAATCATGACAGGGACAGCAGCTATATCAGGTTCAGCAGCAATCAGGTTCAGAAAGGTGACCATTGCCTTTTCACTGTCCAGCATACCCTCATCCATATTGATGTCGATAATTTGCGCGCCATTTTCAACCTGCTGGCGGGCAACGGACAAAGCCGCATCATAGTCATCAGCCTCAATCAGTTTCCTAAATTTTGCTGACCCAGTGACATTGGTTCGTTCGCCAATATTAATGAAGTTTGTCGCTGCACTGGTCTCACTCATGGTTTTATGACTTTCTGCATGATTATTTGGATAAAATTTTCTAAAATGATTGTCATTTCTTATAATACCAGCCTAAAAAAGGAAAGCCCCCCGAAGCAAAATGCACATCCCTATACCTGCCCCTATACCTGTTTCAGGCACATAAATTTATTTGACCAGTTTTGCACGCGTCCTGGACTGTGCATCAAGTTTTTTATAACGTCCCATGCTTATTGGGATTGATACCAGATAGAGGGCAACCCCTGCAACCAGCGTTGCAAAAGTATAGGTAAAGAGAATAGCGGCAACCAGTCCCATCAGCACAAACAGGGGCGCAATATACTCCCCTGAAATTTTCTCCCCAAGCAACTTCCCAGAAAAGGTCGGTATCCTGCTAATGACAAGGAAAGAAATCAACAGCATATAGGCCATCACAAACGGATAGGCCTCCTTGACAAAGGGCAGCCCCAACAAATGAAGGTAGAGCGGTAACAATACGAGAAAAGCTCCGGCAGGTGCAGGAACGCCTACAAAATAATTGGACTTCCACCGTGGCTGGTTCGGTGCATCAATCATAGTATTGAAACGCGCCAGCCTAAGAATCATGCTCATGGCAAAAATCAGCACCACGATCCAGCCTATTGATCCGTGACTCGCTCCCTGCAATGTCCAGATAAAAAGCACCAGCCCTGGAACAACCCCAAAATTCACAAAATCAGCCAGGCTGTCCAGTTCCGCCCCAAAGCGTGAACTGGCCTTGAGAAAACGTGCAATCCGTCCGTCTATACCATCCAGGAAAGCCGCAATAAGGATAACATAGATTGCCATCTCAAAACGGTGTTCCATTGCCATCCGGATAGCTGTCAGCCCCGCGCACAAAGCCATCAGCGTTACAAAATTCGGAATAAGAAGACGCACAGGCACCTTACCCCTCGTAACCAAGAACCCTTTGGAATCCTTTTTCCTGTTTCTTGCCCGACGAAACCTGTGAAGGGGTCTTTTCTCTTTATTCATACTCTTCTTCCTTGACGATTATATACGCCTTGCTTCGCGCCTTGACTCATCCGCCTTCAGATCAGCCAGCACAGTTTCGCCGCCAATCATGATCTGCCCTTCAACAACCAGGACAGAGCTACCCAAAGGAAAATATACATCTGTCCTGCTGCCAAAACGGATAAGGCCAAACCTTTGCCCTGCCCCCAACCTGTCACCTTCCTTGACAAAACTGACAATACGCCGGGCGATAAAACCCGCAATCTGGACAACACCAATTTCCTGTCCGCCCCTGGTTTCTATCACCATACTGTTGCGTTCATTGTCCTGGCTTGCCTTGTCCAGGTCTGCATTAAGGAACAGCCCCTTGATATATTTGATACGGACAATCTCCCCTGCAACAGGCGTGCGGTTAATATGGACATTAAACACATTCAGGAAAATAGAGATCCTGGTCATTTTCTGGTCACCAAAACCCAGTTCAGGCGGCGGCACAACATCCTCAACGGCAGAGACAAGGCCATCAGCAGGCGCAATAATCAGGCCTTCCCTCTGCGGAACAATCCTGTCAGGGTCACGAAAAAAATAGGCCACATAAATTGTCAGGATAAAAAATATCCAGAACAGGACTGATGGCAGCAAGAAAAAGGCGATAACGGAAGCCACCACCCCGATACCAACAAATTTATGTCCGTCCGAATGCACCGGCACAAAAACAGACATGATAGAATCTAGAAGAGAATGGTTATCCGACACCTGTTAAAACCCCTGTCCCTAAAATTAAAAAAATGCCAAAAAGTAAACTGTCCAGCGCACATATGATATAACCAGACTCTTAGCCTAAATCCGTTCCTTGTGACACCATAACTTTCACCATTTATCGCTGTTTTACCCAGGCAACCCTGTACCTGTAAGGGTGTCCTGCTTCCTGGCCATTATTCGGCCTGAATCTTTGCCAAAACCTGTTGCGCCTCTGCCTTTTTAAGCTGCCTCTCCCACATTTTGGCATAGAGGCCTCCCTGCTTTACCAAATCATGATGAACTCCCCGCTCCGCGATCACCCCCTGGTCCAGCACCAGGATTTCATCAGCATTGACTATGGTTGACAAACGGTGCGCAATCACAATTGCAGTCTTGTCCTGGGAAATTTTCTCAAGGGCAAGCTGGATTTCTTGTTCTGTATGACTGTCCAGGGCTGATGTGGCCTCATCAAGCAGTAGGATCGGCGGGTCTTTCAGCATTGTCCGTGCAATGGCGACACGCTGTTTTTCACCGCCAGACAATTTCAGCCCCCGCTCCCCGACCACAGTATCATAGCCTTCAGGAAGGCTGCTGATGAAGTCATGAACCTGTGCCATTTTGGCGGCCTCCTTCACCTCCTGCCCACTTGCAAACACCTTGCCATAATTAATATTGTAAAAAATTGAGTTATTAAACAGAACGGTATCCTGGGGCACCATCCCTATCGCTGACCTCAGTGAATGCTGGGTTACAGAGGCTATATTTTGCCCGTCTATCTCGATAGAGCCTTTGTCCAGTTCATAAAAACGGAACAGCAAACGCGAAATGGTTGACTTGCCGCCGCCAGATGTCCCAACTATAGCAACTGTCTTACCAGCCGGTACAGTAAAGCTTATCCCCTTCAGGATAGGCCGCTGGGGATCATAAGAAAAATGCACATCAGAAAATTTAATTGCTGCCTTGCTGACCTGAAGGCTCTTGGCATCTGGCCTATCAATAATTTCAGGGGGCCGGTTCAGGATCGCAAACAGGCTTTCGAGGTCAACCAAAGCCTGCCTCAGTTCACGGTACACTGTTCCCATAAAATGCAATGGCTGGTAAAGCTGGATCAACAGGGCATTGACCATGACAAAATCACCAAGTGTCAATGAGCCATCTATCACACCCTGCCCTGCAATCAACATGCAGATCACAAGTCCTGCTGTAAAGATAACGCTTTGCCCAGCATTGAGATAACCCAGCGTCACATGAGTCTTGATCGCAGCTTTTTCATACAGGGCACGGCTGTCATCATAGCGGCCAACTTCCTGGCTTTCATTGCCATAATATTTAATGGTTTCATAATTTAGAAGGCTGTCCACCGCCCTCGACATCGCCTGATTGTCGGCCTCATTCATTTCCCGCCTTATCAGGATACGCCACTCACTGGCCTTCACAGTGTAGACCACATAAACAATAATGGTCACCATGATAATCAGGACAAACACCCATCCCAGGGTATAGACCAGCAGAGCTGAAATCAGGAAAACTTCAATAACTGTTGGCACAGAATTAAGCATCCCCATACGGATGACCAGCTCAACAGCCCTTGTCCCCCTTTCAATCACACGGCTGACCGCTCCTGTATGACGTTCAAGATGAAAACGCAGTGACAGTGCCAACATATGGTCAAAGGTCTGGCGCGACAAAGTGCGAACAGCATGTTGCCCCACACTGACAAAAAACACATCCCTGATCTGATTAAAGACAATCATAAAGATCCGGGCTGCCCCATAAGCCATGATGATCCAGAATGGCAGGGACAATGCAGCCCCGACAGAGACCTCACCGTTTTGCACTGGTGTTAGGTGATCAACGGCCGCCTTATAGGCAATTGGCGCGGCAACAGTTGTCAGCTTGGCAATCACCAGCATGATAAAGGCAAGGACAACATTGCGGCGCAAATCTGGCCTGTCATGAGGCCAGATATAAGGCAACAGGCTTTTCATGACCTGCATATTGTTGCCCGAAATATTTTGCCCCATAAACACTGACCCTGCTGGTTAAATTGACCGTCAGACACACCGCCTGAAACAGGAAAGCCCGAACAACTCAGACTGACACCCTGTTTCCAATACCTGAACCAGTCTATATAACACAGTTTAAGCTGGCAGAAAAAGCCTTTGGTTTGGCGTGATCCGGTTTGGACTGGATAACCGCTTTTTGTTGGCACGGTAAATCCGGCGGTAATGCCGTCCGTGACCATACCTGATCCGTGCCAGATCCCAAAGGGTATCCCCACGCCTGATACGAATTTTTCTGTTCCTGCGGATTGCCGCTACTCTGCGCTTGCTACGGCGAAACTTTCTCCGGCTGATAGCACGCATTCTGGTGTAATGTCTTGATGAGCTATAACGTTTCAGCCTTTTGCCTCTATGGCGACGACGATATTTTGCCAGCCTTAGTTTTCTGTTGCGAAAGCTTTTTTTCCTACTATATTTTCTGGCGCGGTTCTTATGCCTAAAAGTCCGTGCATTACGTCTTCTGGCTTTACGCCTTTTCGCCCTGTTTCTTTTCGCCTGACGCAGCTTTGCCATCCGCCTGTTTCTGGTTTTTCGCGCCCTGCTTTTCCTTGAACGTCTGGAGCGTTTATGACGCAAACGGCTGGCTGATTTCCTTGCACGTTGAGTTGATCTTTTCGCCGTCCCTGATGCTTGCCTTGCGGCCTGGGAACCCGAAAGACCTGACTTCTCTTTCACAAAAGGAGATGAACCAGTTCCTGCTTTCCGCCCCTTACCCTTAGCATCTGGAGCCTTTCGCAGGTCTGCAACTTTTGACTTTACAGCACCCCTCTCTCCACTCCCAAGGTCTGTCCCGTTATTCTTTTCAACCTCCTTGTCTTCCAGGTCAGCGGCCATCTTTTCTCCAGATTTTACATCTATCTGGGCAGCTTTTCCATTATCAGACTTCTTTCCGTCCTCTGCACCTGAAGAGAATATACCGGTTACCTTTTGCCAAAAAGTCTTTTCCTTTTTTTCCTGTTCTGGATCAACATTACTGGCAGCCTGTTCTTCTGCATTGTCTGCTATCGCAGGCCCCTCATAATCCGTCTCAACTTTTCCAAGAACCTTGCCTGACTTATCTATCTGTTCAACCAGCAATTTATGCCCTGCACCTGGCTTTATGGCAAAAACTTCTGACAAAGACCAGTCACCCTTTTTGTCAGCCTTAGCAACACCGACCTCACTGTCATTAATGGATATTCTCAGGGAAGCATTTTTCTTGGCCTTGCCTGACAGGACAACCCGGCCCACATCATCACCAGTGTCCTGATACTCTGAAGACAGGACAGAAATACCCTGTGACGAAGATGTCTTGCCCTTGACTTCCGCAGCATTTGCACTCACAGACAGGACAGCAGGTATCGGCAGGTTCTCAGCCAGCACAATTGGCTTCTGACCTTCCTCAATAACTCTGATCATAGCACCATTCATGCGGTTATCAGGTATCTCAACTTCCAGACTCTGCCTTGAGACATGCTGGACATGGCCGTCAGGTGTCTGGGAATGAAGGCTATAGGTTTTACTCTTGTCTTTTAGGGGCTGCTTGACCACAGCGACCCAAAGCCCTTCAGGGTCAGTCTTGGCAAAGGCAATCTTGGTTTCCCGTTCCTTAAGAAAGACATCATAGCCAGGCCTGGCCTCACCCGAAAAAATGCCGTTCCCGTTTGGGGCAATTTTCACCGCCCTAAACAGAAGATTTTTTTCCTGTTTGGCTGGCTTTTCCTGACTCAGCCAGGGAAACAGTCCCGCAAATTCTACTTCCTTGCCTGTTGAATAGGCGGAAAGTTTTGCAGAATTCAGCTCACTGTTTCCAGCCCGAACCGAAACTCCCACACCAAGCAGGGCAACGGCCACAGCTGAACCAGCCCCCACCTTCACGATGTGTTTTAGAGAAAAAAAAATCATTTTACGCATTACCTTAGCACCAGTTAAAATATTTAGAGCATCTGCCTAATAATGGTGACATTAATTATTATATATAAGTACAGACAGGAACATAGTTAATTAAATACCCCTGTATATCTGTATAAATATAAAAAATCAAACATTCTATTGATCAAAAACTAGGTTTTATTGAAGTGGCATCCGTTAATATATGATGATACCTACGAATTACAACAAGCAGCAAACATAAAAAAAGCCCTGCCCCTTCAGTCTTGCGACCAAAAAGGCAGGGCCTGTCAAAAAACCATTCACAAACAAATTTGCTGAAAATTTCTCATACATAATGCAAGAAAATTGTTACAATCTGCGAGCCTGCGAAAGTTGGTGATAACCGCAAACGCCCTGCTCAGAGATAATAGAAAATGGTCTAAAAACAAGGCCTGACGATAACGGATACTTTAGAGCAAAATGCATTTAATCCCGATCATTTTTTGCTCCAGAGTCCTTGGTTGGTCGCATACTTTAACCAGACAAGCCGCAGGCGACTTGTCTTCATTATGCTCTAGAGCCAAGGTCTGCTAACTTAAGCCTCTGCTTGCGGGTTGTCCTAGAACGGGATTTCATCATCCAGGTCCTTGTCAAAACTCTCGGCAGGGGCTGAACCCTGACTTTGTCCCTGTCCCTGTCCGCCATCATAAGACGGGCTACTGCCCTGGTCATAGGCACTGCCACCGCCCTGACTGAACCCACTGTTTTCGCCGCGATTGTCAAGCATGGTCAGGCTGCCATTAAAACCCTGCAAAACGATTTCCGTGGTGTATTTGTCCTGGCCACTTTGGTCTGTCCATTTACGGGTCTGGAGCTGCCCCTCAAGATAGACTTTCGAGCCCTTTTTCAGATATTGCTCTGCAATCCGACACAGTCCCTCATTAAAGATGACAACCCGATGCCATTCTGTCTTTTCGCGGCGTTCTCCTGAATTCCTGTCTTTCCAGCTTTCAGAAGTGGCAACAGACAGGTTACACACCTTTTTGCCATCCTGAAAAGACCGGATTTCAGGATCATTGCCCAAATTTCCTACCAATATTACCTTGTTGACGCTTCCGGCCATGACATTCTCCTAAAATCTGCGGTCACTGCTGTGAATTTTTGATATACCCCTGTTTCCCACACCCCTAAAAGGAATGCAAAACATATCTATCTGGCCTCTGGACAGGTGGGGAAAACACACATAAAAATACCTGATTACGCCATTCTCTCCGCCATACCTTATGAATTTTTGGTAATGGCTGAAACCTGTTTTTTCATAAGTATCTGATTTTAACAAATAATATCATGCCCCGTTTCAATTCCGAAACGCAACACTCAGTTTGCTGATGGATTATGGCCTGTGATGGCGGGCAGGAAATATTGGGTCAGGGGCCTTGGTCGCCGCAGGCGATGCGCAGCACCCTTGATGCAAGATTTTTTGGCTG
>JAJRRF010000203.1 GCA_024279735.1 Alphaproteobacteria bacterium | reverse complement strand
GCGATTTGAGTTAGCGCGTCGCGGAGCAGGCTCTATGGACAACCCTCCAAAACTCCAAGAACAAACCAGAACCAAAATCCCACCAAGGTGGGTCAATTTTAAACGCCAATAGGGGGTCAATTTTGAATGCTCATTGACAGTGATGCGTTCCAGTCTTCATTTTGACACTCAAACCAAAGGAACATCACATGCAAAACGATAATATGTCCACCAATGAAAAAGCTCTTCTTGATGGCAATAACGCAAATATTGAGGCCATTTTCTGCCTGTTCAAGGCTCTTGAAAAAAAAGGCATCCTGAATAAAAAAGATTATCAGGACGAACTCAAAATTATGATTTCCGCCCCAAAACACAGTGCAATTGACACAGCTCCCATTTTAAAGGATATTCATGACATGCTCGAATAGTGCCTTTTAGCAAGTTCAAGATGCTCTAGCGTCATGGCCTGAATAGATTTTTCCCGTTGTGCAGTTTCCCGCAGGCTCTCCACCACAATCAATGCCTTGATCTGTTTTCTCATCTTTCCCCCATCTCACTCCGTAGCAGTCTAGAACAGTTCCAGTTCCGGCTGCTCTGAATCATGTTTTTTTTGCGATCTGTTCACGGCGCATTCATCCCTGTCCTGATAGACTGTGGCAAAAATTGCCCCGCTGACCCCCCGAATATTCAGCAGCTTTGCCGACAGCACATAACCTTTGCCGCTCAGTGCCAGCATCACAGGGATCACCTGGGTCATTGGTATCTGGTTGCGTTCTTTCCACCTGAATATACTTGGTTGCTTGATACCAAGACGTGCAGCAAGTCTCGTCTGGCCACCCAGTACACTGATAACGTCTTCTGCCTTGTCAAGAATCACTAATTTTTTCATACTCTTAATATAGGCCAAGGCTATATTTTGTCAATATAATTTTAGATATTAGATTACTCATGCCGTTAATCCCCATTATAGCCCTATGGTAAATTTCAATAAAGATAACATGACATTCGAGGCGATAGGTAGTCGCTTGCGCTTGGCGAGGCAGAACGCCTGCTTAACTCAAAAAGAGTTTGCAGACAGCATTGGTATCGCGCAAGCAACTTATAATCAGTATGAAAAAGGAAATAAGAGGCCATCAGTTGATAATGCCATACGTTTTTGCGAATTATATAATCTCACGCTGGACTGGATTTATACAGGCGACCCGTCTGGCCTCTCATTTCAACTCGTAAAAGACTTCAAGATCATTCAGGAAGCGTCATAATACTGTCCCTGTGGCAACCGCCAAAACCCTGATTTTGACTCCTGGCCTGCGGTTCTGCTATGATGGAGAAAAGGAAACCCTATGACCATCATGAACACAGAACTGTATGAAGCCCTTGTGGCCGCAGGCGCGCCAGACGACAAGGCCAAGGCTGCTGCCAATGTGGTGGAGGAGCAGAACAAACGGTTTGATAAGATTGACCGCCGTTTTGACAAAGTTGACAATGATATTGAAACACTGCGCAAGGACATGGTACACGGTTTTGACCAAGCCAATAACAGGTTTGACCAAGTCAATGACAAGTTTGACCAAGTCAATGACAAGTTTGATGTTTTGGAAAAAACAATAAAATCTGATATCCAGCATAGCCAAGACAAACTTTTCCTTCGACTAGGTGGCTTGATAATTGCCCTGACAGGCGTAACCATTGCCATAAACAGGTTATGGCAATAATAGCCAAGGAAGCGTCATGGGGCTGTCCCTGTGGCAACCGCCAAAACCCTGATTTTGACTCCTGGCCTGCGGTTCTGCTATGATGGAGAAAACTAAGGAGACACAAGTGAACATGGCCTTTGACACCCTAAAATATTCCGAAAGCCTGAAAGAGGCTGGTGTGGATGAAAAACAGGCCGCCGCCCATGCCCATGCCTTAAGGAACGCCATTGAGGACGACCTGGCCTCCAAAAACGACCTGAAACAGGAGGTTGGGCTGCTGCGCTCCGATATGGAGAAAATGGAAACCAGACTGATGGGGGAAATCGGCAAACTGGATACAGTGATGAAAATTGTCCTTGGCCTTTGCGCGGCCATTGCTGTTGGCATGTTCTCCATGGTCATCAAGGTGTTGTTTTTCAGCTAAATGCAGTCCCTGTGGCAACCGCCCAAATTTTGACTCTGGCGGGGCAATTCTGTTATGATGGGACAAAAGGAAACCATATGACCATCATGAACACAGAACTGTATGAAGCCCTGGTGGCCGGAGGCGCGCCAGACGACAAGGCCAAGGCAGCTGCCAATGTGGTAGAGGAACAGAATAAACGGTTTGATCAAATTGACAACCGCTTTGACAAGATGCAAAACGACATGGACAACCGCTTTGACAAGGTTGACCACAAAATAGAGCATCTCGAGACAAGCCTGAAGCTAGAGATACAGACTGAAATTGCACCCCTTAGGCAAGATATTGCCATTTTAAGGGAAGGCATGAACCACAATACCCTGTTGCTCAGGGGCATTGCTATCGGTGGCATTATCATGATTGTAAAATCCTTCTTCTAACAAAAAATGCCCCAAATCCCGCAAGGACGTGCGATGCCACAGACCTATAACGCAAGGCGAAACCGCCTGATGCGAAAACAATATAACGAACGCCTAAAACTACTCATCACAGCCATCAATGCGTCGGCTATGGCGATTTTAGTTTCCGTTTTTATTTTCCCCGTTGTTAGAATGGGAGACATTACTGCCTTCACTAATTTATTTTCTTGGTTATGGCTTATTGTTAGTGTTATACTGCACCTATATGCACAATATCTATTTGGATTTTTACAATAGTTTGGACAGTTTCATGCTGCTATAGTCCCGTAGTTACACAGCTTCTTGAATTCAGGTTGTGATTTAATGGAGTTCAACTCAAAACCTAACATGGAAGAAAAGGTTTTGAGCAGGTGTTCGTTGGATTTTCG
>JAJRRF010000202.1 GCA_024279735.1 Alphaproteobacteria bacterium | reverse complement strand
TGGAAGGATTGTCGCCAGGGTACTCGAAAATATGATAAGCCACAAACCAAAATCAATGCGGCAATTGGTGGATGATACCTTCGAATTTCGTTACTTTCAGGATGTTTCATACTAAACCTGAGTTAAAGGGATAGGTATGGAGCTTGCCTCAAAAGAATACTTATGTTGATGTTGTGTATCAGGAAGCTAAAAATTGTCAGGCAATTGGTGTGGAATTACCGCCTTTTGGGAAGTCTTATCATGACGTAAATACCTCTTTTGGAGATGGGTTAAACGTGGTGGCACCTAGTTTGGGAATAATTTTGGAGCCTGAATCTAACTTTATTTATGAGTTTAGGGGAACTTCTTATGCAGCACCAATTATAACAGGCGTGCTAGCTTGTCAGTTATCAGAAGACAAGGCTTACATGGAATTGCAAGGATTCGAGCGCGCTGACTATGCCTCCAAAATTTTGCGAAAAATATGTATTGATTTGAAAATAAAGAACGGACGGACTGGTTACGGTATGCCGAAATTAAGTTGTTGAAAATTCTATAATAACTAAAAATATATTATGTTGCGTAACTTTAATAGTTCGCAAAATAACGGCAGACTATATTTAAAAAACTGTTGGAAAATTTGATAATGTTAACTAAAACTGAAATAAAGACTGTAGTATCACTTCGTCAAGGTGTCAAACTTTATAGTCAAGATATTTTGCAATCAATATCTCTTAAAGATATGATCTTAACGATTCCTAATGTGCGCGTTTTGCGTGCTATGCCCTCAGGCCGTGTGGTAACTATAGTATCTACTGAAGAAGAGTTGATCCTTTTAAAAGAGTCATTGTCCTTAAAGTGTTATTTTTCACCCTATCAAACGGGAGAAGTTTTATAATTAATGCAAGAGTATAGTGTTAATATGGTTATAATTAGACAATTGAATTTTGAGTAGAGTTAGTTCTTCCCAAAAATCAAAAAATACCTCACCCAGGCAGGCTGACCACAAAGCTGGTCAGTTCGCTCTTGTCCTGAAGCTCAATAGTGCCGCCGTGGGCGCGGACGAGTTCGTCTGAGATGGCGAGGCCAAGGCCGGTGCCTTCAGAGTTGCCAGAAGTCTGGAAGGCCTTGAACAGGTCTTGCCTGACTTTTTCAGGAATGCCTGGCCCGTTATCCTCAATATAGATTTTGGTAGCGTTGCCCTTCTGGCTGGCACGGATCAGGATTTTTTGTTGGTCTGGCAGAACTTCGCCGCTTTCCCGCTGCGTGTTCAGGGCAAGGGCAGCATTGCGGGTCAGGTTGGAGATTACCCGAAAAATCTGGTCACGGTCAGCATTAATGGTCAATTCAGAATCAATCACCTTGCTGAAGGCAATGCCGTTTTGTTCTAGCCCCAGGGATTCCAGTACCTCATTGACCAGTGGCAGTAGCGGGAAGGGGCGACGCTGCGGCGTGATCTCGGCTGACTTGCCATATTTCAGGGTATTGCCGCACAGGCGGATGGCACGGTCGAGGGAGCTAATAAGACGTGGTGTCATGCGCTGCACGGTGGGATTGTCGACAGTGCCAAGATGGTCAGAAATCAGCTGGGCAGAAGACAGCATGTTGCGCAGGTCATGGTTGATCTTGCTGACTGCCAACCCAAGAGAGGCCAGGCGGCTTTTTTGTTGCAGCATCTCTGCCAGTTCCTTTTCCAGTGAAAGCAGGGATTCCTCTGTCGTGCCAACCTCATCAATGCGCCCGCTTGGGGTGATGAAACGGCTCTGGTCTTCAGGGTTTTCTGAAAAATGGACGATATTTCTGGTGATGTTTTTCATTGGCCTGATCAGGATGCGGTTCAGGGACAGGAAAATCAGGCTGGCAGCAATGACAGCAATCACCAGTGACAGTAACAGGATATTCAGGGCATATTTGTGCATCGCCTTGATCAGGGGTTTTTCGTCAACAACAACCTCGACCATAGAACCGTCAATCATGTTGGGGGCACCGGAAACCCTGATGAGTCTATCGCGGCTGGAGAAAAACGCTGACAGGGCATCGGGGATCAAGTCCCACAAAAAGGAACATTTGCTGAGGTCGTAATGGGGCATGGGACCAGGCATGGTCTTGGGCTGGAGTACAAGCCTACGCATACCGTTCTTCTTGATGGCGACAGCATGAACCCTGGCATTGGTCAGCAATTTTTCTTCCAGTTCTGCTGGGATGGTTCTCCGCTCTGCGGCAATGGCAGCAATCTGAGCCGCGCCAAGACGTTCGTTGAGCCAGTTCTTGCGGAAGTTGGCGACAGAAGGCACAAAGATCACCACCTCTGCCAACATGACGAACAGGATGGTCAGCAGCAATACCTTGGCGGACAGGCTTCGGGCAGGAAAACTACCAAGGCCATGCCAGAATTTGCGTAGTGTTGAAAAAATGGTATTCAATGCCTATGCCAACTTTTTTGAGGGATCTTGAAGAATTATTCTGCTTTAGAGTACTCGACTATCTTTTGAATGTTTTGAATTTTACTTGTCGCAATACCTCCAGTCACTGTCATACCGCGCCCCCTTTTTATAAATTTTGACGCGGTATCCATGCCGTGCATTGTCAACACTGTCCCATAATAAATTTTGTTAGCAAGCCCAAACTTCACGGCATGGATACCGCATTTCTGCGGTATGACAATGTGATGACAGAAGATATTGAGGAACTCCTAAAGAGACACCAAAGAAGTAAATCATTCGTTTTGCCCTTCATAACAAATGTTAGTCATGTACTATGATTCTGCCTACTAAAAATGGGGCATGTTATCTTGCCACACTTTGATTTATATCAACAGATAATAGACCAGTTTGGCCTGAAAGTAAAACTGCTAAGGCCATGCCCTAACCAAACTTGGCCAGAAAGCCCAAAGTTTTGCGCAAAAGTCCAGAGGACAGTTTTTCAGTATAGAAACCATAGGACACCCGCTTGTTGAGTTCACTATAGGTTGGGTAAGGGGAAATAAACCCTGTCATATGCTTGATCTTCAGCTTGGCAGACATCGCCAAAGACCACATCTGGATTAGTTCTCCAGCATGTTCGCCGACAATGGAGGCTCCCAAAATATTGCCCTTTTTATCCACAATCACCTTGACCAGGCCGTCTGTCTTGCGCTCGGCAATGGCGCGGTCATTCTCATGATAGGGAAAACGCAAAACCTTGATGGTACTGTAACGTTTCTTGGCATCAGCTTCGGTCAGGCCAATATGGGCAAGCTGGGGGTCGGTATAGGTCACCCAAGGGATGAGGTCGGTATTTTCCTTGGCGGGCATACGGAACAGGGCACGCCTGATAACAATACCTGCATGGTAGTTGGCAACATGGGTGAACTGGAAACCGCGCGCAACATCGCCGATGGCAAACACTTTGCGGTTGGAGGTCACCATGCCCTTATTGACGATGATACCGCGCTTGTCATATTTGATGCCCGCCAGTTCCAGGTTGAGGCTGCCAACATTTGGTCTGCGCCCTGTAGCAGCCAATAAATGCGTTCCCTTCAGTTCCTCGACCTGGCCATCCTTGGAGACAGTGACAGTGATGCCGCCGCCCTGGTCTGTGATATTCTCAATACGAACCTTATCATGGATATCAATGCCAGAAGCCCGCAAATTGTTCAGCACAATGGCTGTTAATTCTGGGTCATCTTTGGACAGGGCAGTGAAGGCCTCCAGCACTGTGACTTTTGCCCCCAGATTGTGATGTGCCTGGGCCATTTCCATACCGATCGGGCCGCCGCCAATGACGATCAGGTGGTCAATTTTTTCACGGTTCTCAAAAATGTTTTCATTGGAGAAAAAGGGAACATTCATCAGCCCGGGAATGGGGGGGAAGGCAGGGGAGGAGCCCGTTGCTATGATAAAGCGGCGCGCCCTGATGCGCTGTCCTCCCGCAATCACAGTTTTTTTGTTCTCAAAACTGGCTTCAGCCTGGATCACCTGAACGCCCAAAGAGGTAAAACGCTCAACGCTGTCATTGGGTTCTATGGTGGCAATCACATCCTTGACATGGTCATTGACCTTTGCCCAGTCCACCACTGGGTCAACAGGCTGGATACCAAACGGCGCGCAGTGGCGCATGGCAGCAGCCTGCTTTCCAGCAGAAAGTAACGCCTTGGAAGGAACGCAGCCTGTATTCAGGCAATCACCGCCCATAGCCGCTTTTTCAATCAATATCACCTTGACCCCAAGTTGGGCAGCAGCAGCAACAGAAAGGCCGCCAGAACCGGCACCTATGACGCAGAGGTCAGCTTTTAAAACTTTTGCCATGAAAATTATGTTCCTTGGAATGAGGTGTGGCAGGACAGTGCCGTTATAAAAATGAGGTGTGGTGTCAAGGTCAGCATAACTTATCAGGCTACCGGAGTGTTTCTTTGTTTTATTTTTTTGATGATAATCGGGATAATTGCCAAAAGCCCCAGCAAAACAAACGCGATAATCAGGTTTTTATTGACAAAATCACCAGGATTGAGGGAAACGCCGCATTTTTCGGAGGCCTCTCCCATTTTGGCAATGCAGGCATTATAGGTTACAGCTTGCGCGTCTATTGTGGAGGACATGCCAGCACCGACATAGGAAAAGGCCAGTGTGCCAGGGATAATGCCGAAAAATGTTCCGATAGCATAGGTTGAGGTGCGCACAGACAATAGGGCAGGGGCGATATTGACCAGCCAGAACGGGAATATCGGGACAAGCCGCAGGAACAGCATATAGTTCATGGCATCCTCTTTAAAGCCGTCACGCATTTTTTCAACCCATGGCCCTGCCTTGCTGACCAGGCTGTCACCAAAGGAGGACTGGGCAATCTTAAAGATAATGATGGCTCCCAAGGTTGCCCCAATCACGGTTGCCAAGCCGCCAAACAGTCCGCCAAACAAAAAGCCGCCTGTCAGTGTCACAATTGTTCCTGCGGGCAAGGACAATGCCGTTACGGTCATGTAGAGCAGTGCATACAGCAGAAGGGCGGTTATAAAGTTACCAGAAACAAAACCAGTCAGGGTTTCCTTGTTTTTAATCAGGGATTCAAAACTGAGGAAATCAAGCCAGCCCATCTTGTAGACCAGTCCTACAATGGCAACAATAACAACAATGGGGAGGTAACGTGACAGCGATGACTTTTCTGTCGTTGCGGTGATATTTTTAGATGATGACATGGGCAGATGACCTGTGAAAGAAGGTTTGGGACTGAAGCTGTCTGAATGAGGGGGCTATTTTATCTCATTGAGGTTCCAGTTATAGGTATAGGAAGAAATGGAACGGGAATTTTTGAGTTTCTGCTTCAGGCTATCATCAGCATATTTTCTGAAATGCGCCAAGAGAGAGGTGTCATTACCGCCAAAATCTTTGCCATACCAGTTAAATATCTTTGAGGCTGTTACCCTGCTATTTGCACTGACCTTTACACCACGCGGGGAATTGATATAGTCACTGGCGGCCTGGTCAAGCTGGGCTGAGATGTTCTTGCCAGAAAAGGCAGTCTTGCCAAGGTTGGGGCAACCGATTGAGGCACAGTTGACAGCATAATGGACACGGGGATCTTTCCAGATTGGGCGTAATATCTTATGTTCAATATCATTCAGGGACAGGCTCTGGCCTTCCACTTTCAGGACTTTCTTACCCCATGGCCCATTGGAAAACAGTCCTGAAATGTCAATGTCCCTGATGGTTGCCACGGGGTAATGCTGGATTATGATATCCAGTGTCTTGGCATTATAGAGGTTGGCCCAATAGGCAAACTGCTCATCCCTGTTATAGCCAGATATTTTGACGGCCTGCATTTTATTCAGGTAGCCTGTCAGCTTGCTAGAAGATTCAGCCTTCAGTTTTTTATAATAGACTGCATTAAGGCCAGACGGCAATGTCTTGACATAGCTGCCAAGCAATGCGTTCCATGCGCTGTGGTCAATGCTGGCCAGGTTTGCCTTGTCATGGGCGTAAAAATGTTTGGTTTGGGCATGGGCTGCAACAGTCAGGATTTGGAAACTGACAAGGATCGCAAATATGACAGCGACCAGTCCTTGCAGGAATGTCTTTGGTGTGTTCACTATAGGACTGGACAAAACAGGGTTTGGCAGCACAGTTTTGGTATGGGACACTTTGAATTACCTTTCGGAAGTCATGAATATTCAGGTCGGGAACATCTTGGGTGAGTATATGCTATTTCCTGGAGCATGAATATGTCACCTCAATCATTTGTGAAGCCATGTTACAAGAGTTGAGAAAATGTACCGCCAGATTATTTCTGCGAAATGAAACCCTAATTATGGGGACAGACACCTTGTGACATGATTCCCCTGAAGAAAAAGCACTGAATAATTGACTTGGCCTGATTTGCACCTTATATACCGCTTTAATCATCCGAAACACAAGCTGTCTATGCAACTATACATATATGTCCTTGATGTAGATATAGTGATGCTATTGTACTGGCTCAGTGTTTATAAAATGTTCTTGAAATTATTAGCAAAAAATGGAGAAAATCCGTGAAACGCACCTATCAGCCAAGTCGGCTTGTTCGCAAAAGAAGACATGGATTTCGTGCCCGCAAGGCTACCGCTGGTGGCCGTAATGTTCTTGCCAGGCGCAGGGCCAAGGGCAGAAAAACTTTGTCTGCCTAGAGCATAATGAAGGCAACTCGTCTGCGGCTTGTCTGGTTAAAGTATGCGACCAATAAGGCCTCTGGAGCAAAAATGACCGAAATTAAATCTATTTTGCTCTAGACTGGGATTATTCGTATAGAAATGATAACTCCTAAGCAGCCCCAAACCCTGAAGAACAGGAAAGACTTTTTGCGTTTGCGCCACAGTTCCAAGTGGGTAACGCCGAATTTTATTCTTCAGGCAGGGGGTAACGGTGGGGCTGGCGAAGATGTGATACGGTTTGGCTATACCGCCAGTAAAAAAGTTGGGAATGCAGTCGCGCGTAACCGGGCTAAACGCCGGATGCGTGCTCTTGTGCGTTTGTACTGGTCAGGCTTGGCCAGGCCAGGCCATGATTATGTTCTGATCGCCCGCCCGAAGATTGTTCAGGTGTCCTTTGATATATTGGAAAAAGATATGGAAAAGGCGTTGAAACATGTTCACAAACCAAGGCGTAAAGACCGAAAATGAGAGTTAAGGCCTTGCAAAGCTGGATTATTTTTATAAAACAGCTTTAAGCAAACATAGCACCATCAAATAACCGGGGTGTCCGAAAACATTTGGTGCGTTGGTCAGGCTGTCCCTCAAACCTTCTGTTCACAAGAATTTCGGGGACTGAAATATTCCCACAGAGAGCTGCTTTCATGGATGAAAACAACAAGAATTTTTTTATTGCCATTTTTCTGTCTATGGGAATCTTGTTTCTTTGGCAATATTTTGTGGCTGGCCCACAACTGGAAGCTGACAAAATCCGCCGCCAAAAAATTGAGGCGATGAAGAAGGCTGAAGACCTCAAGAACGCTCCTGGTCTTTTGCCCAGTGTGAATGGCAAGGCTAAGTCTGGCAGCATAAACCCATCAGTTGCCTTGCCCAGGGAGCAGGTTCTGAAATCAGGCAAGCGCGTTAAGATCAATACCCGTCATGTCAGCGGCTCAATCTCACTGGTTGGCGCAAGAATTGATGATGTTGTGCTCGAAACTTATCGGGAAAGCCTGAAAAAGGACAGCAAACGGGTTGTGCTGTTGTCTCCGGCAGGATCAAAGGCTCCCTATTACGCTGAGCATGGCTGGTATCAGCCAGAAGGTTCAACGACCAAACTTCCAGACAGTAATACCACCTGGGTTTTGGAAGAGGGCAAGGTCTTGACGCAGGATACGCCGATTACCCTGAAATATGATAATGGGCAAGGGCTGGTGTTCCACCGCACGATTGGGCTTGATGCCAATTATATGTTTACCATCAGCCAACAGGTTGAAAACAATACAGGCAAGGCAGTTACCCTGTATCCCCGTGCTGTTGTAACCCGCGTTGGAATCCCAAAAATTGAGGGTTTCTTTGTCTTGCATGAGGGTATGGTTGGTGTGCTGGGGGAAGAAGGGCTTCAGGAACTGGGATATGATGAGCTTCTGAAAAGCAAGCCCCTGGATTTCAGTGCCCAGTCAGGCTGGCTTGGCATAACTGATAAATATTGGGCCGCGGTCATTATCCCTGAACAGAAGACAAGTTATAAGGCTAGGTTTTCTGCACAGCCAGGTGTGGTGACCCCGACCTTCAATACCGAATATTTGCTGGCGGGCATGACTGTTCCTGCTGGCGGTAAAGCCTCAACAAAAGGGCATTTTTTCGCAGGTGCAAAAAAGTCAGCCTTGATAGACAAGTATGAAAAACAGCTCAATATCAAGAGCTTTGACCTGATGATTGACTGGGGATGGTTCTATTTTATTACCAAGCCAATTTTCTGGCTGATCAACTGGTTTTATCACCTGTTTGGCAATTTTGGGGTTTCTATCCTGCTGACCACATTGGTGATCAAGGGACTGTTCTTCCCGTTGGCAAGTAAGGCCTATGTGTCTATGGGCAAGATGAAGAAGCTACAGCCTGAGGTTCTGAAACTGAAGGAGCGTTATAAGGACGACCCGATGAAGAACCAGCAGGCGATGATGGCACTCTATAAAAAAGAGCAGGTCAGCCCCTTGTCTGGCTGTTTGCCGGTATTGCTGCAAATCCCTGTATTCTTTGCCCTGTATAAGGTGCTGTTTGTTACCATTGAGATGCGCCATGCCCCATTTTTTGGCTGGATACAGGACTTGTCCGCCAAGGATCCGACCTCCCCAGTCAACCTGTTTGGCCTGTTGCCATTTGACCCGCCATCCTTCCTTGTACTGGGAATTTGGCCAATCATTATGGGGATCACCATGTGGGTTCAGATGCAGCTAAACCCTGCGCAGGCTGATCCAATCCAGCAAAAGATATTCACCTGGATGCCTGTTGTCTTTACAATTATGCTGGCAAGTTTTCCTGCCGGACTGGTGATATATTGGGCGTGGAATAATCTTCTGACCATTATCCAACAATCCTATATCATGAAAAGGGAAGGTGCTGAGATCAACCTGGCTGAAAATATGGGACTGGACAAGCTCTGGGCCATGGTCAAAGGTAAGATAGGTACAAAAAGTGATTAAGGAATTTGGACTGGACGAAATACGGGCAGGTCATCTCCTGTTTGAACAGGAATGTGATTTTTTGAAAAGCGTTGTCAGTGCCAGTGGGCTGCCGACAGATGGCAGGGCAGAGATTGCCTTTGCTGGACGTTCCAATGTTGGCAAGTCCAGCTTGCTTAATGCTCTGACCCGCCGCAAGACCCTGGCACGCACGTCCAATACACCTGGCCGCACCAGGGAGCTAAATTTCTTTATGCCCTCTGATGACCTTTATCTGGTGGACATGCCTGGATATGGTTATGCCAGGGCTTCCAAGACAGATATCAAGGCTTGGCAAAAGCTGATCAAGAGCTATCTGTTGGGGCGGGTCGAGCTGGCTAGGATTTTTCTGCTGATTGACAGCCGCCACGGCATCAAGGATACAGACCGGGAGATCATGAAACTGCTTGACGATTCGGCTGTGTCCTACGCCGTTGTGCTGACCAAGGGCGACAAGCTGAAGCGCGGTGAGATGGACGCTGTGCTGGAAAAGACAGCGACAGAGCTGGCAACGCATGGGGCAGCCTATCCCTTTCTTTTCCCGACATCTTCGGCAAAACGCGATGGCATTGCGGAATTACGCGCAGAGATTGCAGGCCTGCTGTAGTGCCAAGGAGATCATCCTGGGCTGTGCTGCTTACATGATGTACTTCACTTTTCAGTATGAAGCACTTAAGACAAGAGTGGCAAGCCATTAGGGCAACCTGCAAGCAGTCTTAACTTGCCCTAGCCTCTCAGCGCGAGGGAACATCCTTGGCTGGAACGGGTTTGAACCCGTTCCACACGTTTTGATCAATACAGAAGGAAGTCAGAAACATTGCCAAGGGGTTATTCTAGGTTATATTTGGCATGGATTCGTATTACATTTGAAAAAATAACAGTAATATACTCTTCACTTTTCCATTCAATTTTACACAATTCTTGTTTTAATAACTTCAAATCTCCTGTTGTTACACGCATTCGAATAATGCTGGTAACATGCTTTTGAATATAAAATCAAGTAATATACAAGAATACTATCAAATATAGAGCCGAAACGCCTGATATAAAAAATAAAATTCCAATGAATTCCTCAAAATCAAGAACTATTGGCGTGAAAAAAGAGAGCCAAACAAAACTTACAATTGATGACATAAATAAAAATACCTGATTACGCCATCCTCTCCGCCATCCTTATGAATTTTTCAGTTCTAGGGGGTGTACAGATGGAAATATAGGCCAGTCTTTCGATCATATCACCAAGTTTATAGCGTCTATTGAATCGATAT
>JAJRRF010000201.1 GCA_024279735.1 Alphaproteobacteria bacterium | reverse complement strand
TCAAGCGGAATACAGTCTAAAAATCCTGTTTTTTAATGGAAAAATGATCATATTTTAGTGGTTTTAAAAATAACGATTTATTTTTATCGTTATTTATCAATTAGTTAATACACCTAAAACAAGCTGGGGAGTTACAAATAATGTTGATTTGGTGCATAAGAAGAAGGTTATGCAGGAGGTCTATTGGCTTGGCTTATAGCTCACATAGTCACGGTCAGTTTTCGCCCTTACAACCCACCTGACAATCTTGCGGGCTACAGACTGGAAACTTCTGTTCAGGCCAGCTGCTCCTTCGCTGCTGTCCTTGATATTAACATGATTGGAACTCCTGAACAGACGCTGGCTTACCACACGGCCACTGCCCTTATGGATAAGCTTTACATATAATGCCACCACAGCATTCCCTGAGCTGCCATCAGCATTGATCTGGAAAGAACGGATATTGACCAGCAAACCAAAATTGCTGCTGATCTGGTCACGCCCAGTACTGACAGCCCCGACAGCGCGTACCTTTTCAAAGGTTTCAACCAAACGGGACTGCAAAAGACGCGGAAGCCTGTCAGACCATTTGACACCTGGCAATAAGGCGACCTGGTTTTTTGAAGTCTTAACAACAATGGAACTACGTTCAAGGCTTTTTAGGGCTGTTGGCTTAGGAATGGTCAGTATAATATCTTTGGACTTTCGCCTGACTAAAAATTTTGCGGGAGCTGACAGGTCAAAGACAAGGGCATTGTCTGCCCTCACCGCATCGGCAACACCAGACATCATGCTTGAGGTAATGCTGGCCGTAGTACAGCCACCAAGCCCGAAAGCAAGCAGGGTAACACTGAAGATTATACCGAGTATATTCTTCACCACCTGTCCTTTTTTATAAAAGACACCCGCCTGGCCAATGCCACAACAAAACAGGCCTCATATTGCTACGCTATACCGATTTAACAAACCGCGAAACCAATCATAACGCCCTAAATATCAATACTCTATAATCTATAATCTACTGATATTACGTCGCCAGCACATAATTACAAGAGCTGTTCCCTAATTTTCCGCACTTCCAAAATCAAGGGTTTTATATGCCACATTCCAGACATAATACATAAAAAAAGACAAAGATCATAGTCCGAAGGGCAACAGGACGCACTGGAAAAGAAGTTTTTTCAGTTACTGTTGCTTTTATCCCCCATATCGTTGGGAGGAAGGACAACTGGCCTCATTGATTTGCAGGGCTATAGGTCGGCACATCTTCACCGCCAAGCAATGGGTGGTTGCCTATTTTCTCAATCACTGTATTCAGGTTTCTTGTCACATTGCGGACATCCCGCATCATGCCCTGAAAATCTTTCAGGCTTCTGTCTGCCCCCTTCGCCAGCCCAATCGCCTTGTCACCAAAGGACTTGTCTAGCTTGTCAGCCAGGTTTTTGAAGCTGCTGACCGCAGACTTGGCCTCTGCAATGATCGAGTTGCCCTCCTCATCAAGCTTGAACCCTGAAAATTCATCAACTGTCTTTTCTATCTTGGCTGCCACTGCCTTAAAGCGGGTGGTCAGGAGCGTGGCATCCTGGAGCACAGTCCCGACATGATCCTTGTTCTGGGCAAGCACACCTGTAAACTCCTCAACATTTTTCATGGTCTTGCCAAGGGAAACCCTGTTTTCTGCGACCAACAGTTCCAGTTGACTTGTAATATTTGTAGCCTGGACAGTCAGGGTTTTCGCATTGGTTATAATTTCACCAATGTCTTTTTTCTTGGCCGAAATTTCTGCTGAGACACTTTCAAAATTCTTAAGTGTATTGGTAATCGCCCCTTTATTGGCCGTAACGAGCTGGTTGATATTGACAGTTGCCTCGTTCAGATTCTCTGTCAGCTGGGCTGCATTCCCCAATATCCGGGTAATATTATCCTTGTTATCCTCAAGAGCCTGGGTAAAGGCCTGGATATTTTGCACAGACTGGCGTACCAGACGTTCATTATTGGCTACCAGTTCATTCATCCGCAAAATAAGGGCATTACTGTTACTGATAAGGTCAGGCGCGCCTTCCAGCATTGACTTTCCTGACACAGGCGTTGCTGCAATCACAGCAATAGCGTTGTCCTCACTGACCAGGACAGGAGAATCTGGTGTGCCTGCGGACAGGTTGATCTTGGCTGTCCCTGTCAACATATTGGTCTCGATACGGGCTGAACTGTTCTCCCGCACAGGAATATCCCGCCGGATCATGATGGTCACATGGGTCTTGCGGCCATCAACAGGGTCAATCGCCAACTGGTTTACACGCCCCACAGGAATGCCATTAAAATAAATTTGGCTGGCCTTTGTCAGGCCACCAACCTCACCCTGAAAATCAATGGTATAATAAGTGCTACCGGAATTGCCCAACTTTTGCGTCCAATATACGAACCCCACGCCGCCCATTGACATGATCAGTACAAAAAGGCCAACCAAAAAATGATTTGCTTTCGTTTCCATTTGCTTAAGCCTATTCCTCTATTACCTAATCGGCTGCCACTTTTTCACATGACCAGCCTATAGCTTACAACTGATTTTCTGTCTTGACCAGCCCACCGAATATTATAAAACCTTGCTTCGTGCCAAGTTATCAACCGCCGCCCTGGCACGTTCTCCGCAAAAATAGTCCTCTATCCAGGGATGACCTGGATTCTCATGTAGTTCTGAAGGTGAGCCTGTCCGCACTATCTTTTTATCCGCCAACACCGCAACCCTGTCACAGGTCTTGAAAATTGTGTCTTGGTCATGGGTCACCATATAGACCGTCAGGCCGAGTGTCTTTTGCAGCCTGAGTATCAAATTATCAAAGGAAGCAGCCCCAATAGGGTCCAGCCCTGCGGTTGGCTCATCCAGGAACAACAAATCTGGATCAAGGGACAGGGCACGCGCCAGCCCCACACGCTTTCTCATACCGCCAGACAGTTCTGACGGGTATTTATTCATGGCCTCAAGTGGCAACCCAACCATTTTTAGCCTGAGCATCGCCAACTCTTCCATCAGCCTGTCAGGCAGAGAAAGGTGAATTTTCATAGGCAAGACAATATTCTGCATCACAGTCAGGGCAGAGAATAACGCACCATCCTGGAACAGAATCCCCCAATGGGCATCTAGTTTCTTGCGCTGGTTTTTTGACAACCGACTAATGTCCTGTCCAAAAACAGCAATAATTCCTGAAGCTGGGGTCAGTATTCCTGTAATGCAGCGCATCATGACTGACTTGCCCTGGCCTGAACCACCAACAATACCAAGGATTTCACCCTTTTTGACATCCAGGTCAAGCCCATCATAAATCACATGCGTGCCAAAACGCATATGCAAATCCCTGATTGAGATAATGTTGTCAACTGATGTCCCGAGACCTGCCATAACTTAATTTCTCTTCCGGCAAGGGCAATTTCAAAAACACCCCAAACCCAAAACTAGACACCCGCCAGCAAGATTGCAAAAAGTGCGTCCAATATAATAACAATGAAAATTGACTTCACTACGGCACTGGTCACATGCCCCCCCAAAGATTCCGCACTGCCTTCAACCTTAAGCCCTTCCAGGCAGCCAATAACCCCAATGGCAACCGCAATAAAGGGGGTCTTGACCATCCCAACAAACAGATGGTTCAGGGTCAACCATTTATGTAACTCATCCAAATAGCCTTCTGGCCCCATCCCCAGATAGACTTGAGCCATCAGGCCGCCGCCAACCAGACACATCATATTTGCCAAAAACACCAAGGCAGGAAAAATAATGACCAGAGCAAGGATACGAGGGATCACCAGGCTGTCTATCGGGTCAATGCCCAATGTCTTCATGGCATCAATCTCTTCACGCATCTTCATCGAGCCAAGTTCTGCGGTAAATGCAGAACTGGAACGCCCAGCCACAATAATCGCGGTAAACAGGACACCCATTTCCCGTAGATACATCACAGCTGACGACCCGACAGCCTTGCTTTCCAGACCATATTTCATCAGCTGGACAATACCTTGCTGCATAATCACAGCCCCAATCAAAAAACTGATAAGGCTGACAATGGGAATGGCCCGGAAACCGACATATTCAATATGGTGAACAAAGGCGGTCATGTTAAAACGCCCTGGCCGGACAACCATGCCAAACAATGAGGAGGTCACAATGCCCAAAAAGCTGATCAGGGACAGAAAGTCACGGCCAGGCCCTGCAATCCCCTTGACCAAGACCTCATCAACGAAACACAGGAAAGCCCCTTTGGGCTTACTTGGGTCATCCCTAATTTTTGAGGCCTTATAAATTTCGTCAAGCAAAAGGGAATGTTTGTCAGCAACCCCCTCTATTCGTGCATCCAGCCCCTTTTCTTTCAGCCTGTCAGAAGCCGAACATATTAGGTAGGCACCGAAAGTATCAAGCGTCTCAATTTCTGCCATGTCAATGATGACAGTTCCCGAAGGTTTTTGTCCTGACCCTGCATCTGCAACAAGCCTGTTAAGACGTTCATCCAAAAGTCCTGCATTGTCCCGCGTCCACACGCCGCCAGCCCTGACAAACAGGGTCTCCTGGCTGTCGCTTATATCCAGCAGCCTGTCTTGTGGCGGTGATTTGGACATTATTCCCAATGCTCTTCTTTGCTGCCAAGTCATGTAAATTACAGACAAGACAGCTCCCCTATCAAAAATTATTACACAATCTTTCCCACTTTATCAGTAAGATTGGTTCAAATCATGGAATTTTCAAGCTATCAGTCTTATATTTAGACAGCACAGTGACAGCATGTCCACAGTTTCCTACAGTAGTTTCCTAACAGTCTGCAAACCTGTCCCTAACATAAAGGCCTGACCATCATGAAGCAACTTGTCCTGTCAGCAAAATTTGAGAACTGGCCAATCAGAGGGATTTTTGCCCTTTCCAGGGGAAGCAAAACCCAGGCAGAGGTGATTGTGGTCTCTGTCACTGACGGCGTGACAACAGGCCAGGGCGAATGTGTTCCCTATGGACGCTATCACGAGACCATGGACAGTGTGATGGCGGAAATTATGGCAATGAAGCCGGTGCTGGCCAGTGCCATCAGTCGCCAGGAACTACTGCAAAAAATGCCAGCAGGGGCTGCGCGCAATGCGATTGATTGCGCCTTGTGGGATTTTGAGTGCAAAAGCCTGAATATTTCAATATCCGACCATTCAAAAACCGCAATAGAACCCCTGCTGACAGCCTTTACCATCTCTTTTGACAGCGCGGACAACATGGCAAGTAAGGTACGGGAGGCCGAAGCGTTCTCCTTGCTAAAACTCAAGATGGGCGGGGAAGATGACATCATGCGCATTGCGGCCTCGCGCCAGGCCGCCCCTGACAAACAGCTGATTATTGATGCCAATGAGGGCTGGACCACGGGCAACCTGAAGGACATGCTGCATTGTTGCCATGACAACGCCGTTGAGCTGGTTGAGCAGCCCTTGCCTGTCGCCCAGGACTATTTTCTGGAAGAGATAGACCATATTGTCCCGATCTGCGCCGACGAGTCGGTGCATGAAAAGGCCGAACTCGAAATCCTGTCAAAATATTATGACGGCGTAAATATCAAGCTGGACAAGACAGGCGGGCTGACCGCCGCCCTGGATATGGTCACGGAAGCCAAAAAACGTGACCTGACCATCATGGTCGGCTGCATGGTTGGCACATCTTTGGCGATGGCCCCTGCGATGGTGCTGGCACAATATGCCGATTATGTCGACCTGGACGGCCCCTTGCTACTGGAAAACGACCGCCAGCACGGCTTGGTCTATGCCGGCAGCCTGGTCGAGCCGCCGTCCCCGCTGCTTTGGGGGTAATGCTATTGTCGGTCAACAGTCGTACTGTTGACCAGAACGTTACCATACAGGCTTTTCAGTGCAAGGGTCAGCCGCCCTCGCCGACCAGCACTCATGCCTTACCATGTTACATTCCTTGCGCGAACGAGTATGTTACTCGTTTGCAACGTTCATGCAAAGATATTCCTGATTACCACTTCCTTTCCGCTGTATAGCCACAAAAATATATTATTCTTTAAAAACAAGGAGATATAGATATGGCTCAAAATTCGGTTCAATTGCAAAAAGGGTTAAGCATCACTGCTTTTCTGGAACAGTATGGG
>JAJRRF010000200.1 GCA_024279735.1 Alphaproteobacteria bacterium | reverse complement strand
GGTTTCAAGCGGAATACAGTCTAAAAATCCTGTTTTTTAATGGAAAAATGATCATATTTTAGTGGTTTTAAAAATAACGATTTATTTTTATCGTTATTTATCAATTAGTTAATACACCTAAAACAAGCTGGGGAGTTACCTATATTGAACAAAAAGGAGTTGTAAAAATGAGTAACACACTATCTATCCCTGTGATGGCAACCAGATGCCTGTCCTTTGCCTTGCTGCGCTGCTGGCACCGCTCTGCACCGTGACTATAATATATCCAGCCCAGAGCCATGAGACTGTCCTAGTGAAAAAACAGCCCGCCAGCTGTCAGAAGGGCAGCCATGGCACAGCATTGCCAATGAAACGCCCACACCAAACATTTAGGGAACAAAAAATGAGGGACAAAAAATTTAGGGGTAGCCTAAAGGATTCCTTATATAAAATGGACAACAGCAAAGTCTGGTCCTGTGCCTTTTTCAGCTGTGAAGGCGGGAAACAGCAAAAACTTGCGCAGCTCTCTGCTCTCTCGCAAGCAGAACAGGGAACCAACCCGCCTGCTTACCAGTCACCAGCGACAACAGCCGCCCCCAAAACCACAGACAGGCTGGATACCCTCCCCGCAAGGCAAGCTGACACTACCAGGGTTGCCGTCCTGCGGATAGATGCCGAACTGAAAAGGCTGATCCTTGCCCTGCTCAAACAAAAACAGCCGCAACAGTCCAGTGAAGACAGCCATTGCCAGGACATGATAAAAGGTATTGCCTACCAGATCCACCATAGCCCAGACAGGACGCAGCTTGCTGGCAGAACCAAGGGGCTGGCACTGGACATGCAATATTATTGCCGCAAGCAACATTTTCTCAAGGCCTATGACAGTTACCAAAAGCTGATAGCCATCCTGGATGCAGAATAAAGGCTACAGGAAGGAATAAGCCAGGCCAGCCAGGGCGCAGGCCGCCAGCACTTCCATCACACTGCGTTTATAGTGCCAAAGTCCGACAAAGGCCGCTATGCCGACAATGATCGCAAACCATTCGACTGCCGAGGCCGAGCCGTTCTGCATCCCGTTGGGCCAGATTACATGATAGGCAAAGAACACCGCCAGGTTGAGGATCACCCCCACCACGGCAGCGGTAATGCCTGTCAGCGGCGCGGTAAATTTCAGGTCTCCGCGTGTGGCCTCAACAGAAGGGCCGCCAAGCAGGATAAACAGGAAGGACGGTAAAAAGGTAAAGATGGTCGCCACCACTGCCCCAGCAATGCCTGCCAACGGCAACAGCCCTGCGCCAAACACTTCCTTGGTCCAGCCGCCAACAAAGCCAACAAAGGACACCACCATAATCAACGGCCCCGGGGTGGTCTCGCCCAGGGCAAGGCCATCAATCATCTGGGTTCCGCTCAGCCAGCCATAATGCTCAACCCCGCCCTGATAGACATAGGGCAGCACCGCATAGGCCCCGCCAAAAGTGACCAGGGCGGCCTTGGTAAAGAACCAGCCCATCTGTGTCAACGGGTTTTCCCAGCCAAACACCAGCCAAAGCACGCTCATCACCGCAACCCAAATCGCCAGCCCAATCAGCAGGTAACGCACAAAACGGGCAAAATTCCATTTGGCATGGTCCGGCACGGGGGTTTCATCATCAATCAGGGCCAGGCCATAGGTCTCCTGCGATGACCCATGCCCTGCCCCCGCCTGAAAATATTGCGGATATTTGCGCGACCCCAGATAACCAATCAGGCCAGCTGTCAGCACGATATAGGGAAAGGGAATGCCAAACCCCAAAATGGCGATAAAGGCGGCCAAGGCCATTGCCCGCAATACATAATTGTTCAGGGCGCGCGAGCCTATGCGGTAGGCCGCAAACAGCACAATAGCGGTCACCGCAGGCTTGATGCCGTACAGGATGCCCGCAATGGCAGGCACATCGCCGTAAGCCAGGTAAATCCAGGTCAGGGCAATCAGGATAAACAAGGAGGGCAACACAAACAGGAAGCCAGCCGCAATCCCGCCGCGCACACCATGCATCAGCCAGCCAATATAGGTTGCCAGCTGTTGCGCCTCTGGCCCAGGCAGCACCATGGTATAGTTCAGGGCATGAAGGAAACGGTGCTCCGAAATCCAGCGGCGTTTTTCCACCAGCTCCTGGTGCATCATAGAGATCTGTCCTGCCGGGCCGCCAAAGGAGATAAACCCCAGCTTCAGCCAATAGACCACCGCCTCCATAAAGCTGACCTCACCAGGCCGTTCATCCTTTGCCAGTTCCTTGCCCTGTTTCCTGTCCGCCACGCCCGACTGTCCCCCAAAATAAACCTGCCCATAATAAAGAAATCAATGGAATTTACATGCCACCTTCTGGGCAACAAGGCAACGATGGATTTGCAGGCAGCGGGATTTTTGTTATGGGCTGTCCTGGCAGACAGTCGCAGTCAGTCCACTGCCATCATCGAGATATTGGCAATATGCCTGTCAAGGCCAGCCCCAAATCCTTTCCTGACCTCGTCTATATCAAACTTTTCTGTATCGGCTATTTCCCCAAAGCTCCATTCCAGCTCTTCAGGCAGCGGCTTGCCTGCCTTTCTCAGCTCAATGACCTCCTGGACAGTTTCCTGGTATTCATATGGCCCGCCGCTATCTTCGGGCGGACAGGCACGCTTGCCACTGACACAATAGGGATAGGTCTTTTTCGGATCAGGGGCAGAAATCTTTTCAATACGGATATCATGTTCCCAGCCGTCACCGAAATCATATTCATAGCCAAAATTGCTCTTTTCTGCCAGCCCCAGACCGTCCAGCGTCAGTTTTGTGCAGTCCTTCAAATAGCCGTCATCGAAATCAGGATGAACAATCCCAAAAAACTCGCTACCTATATGGAACTGGAACATATGCGCACACTGCCAGCCCATCACCACCTGGATCACGCCGTGCAGTTCAACCAGGGTGATATTGCCCAGCACCTCCACCCTGCGGACAATACGCGGCGAAATATGGTTGAGCCATATCCGCAATTTATAGATGTCCCCAGCCTGCCCCTTCTTTTTCCCATCTGCCATACGAACCACCCCTCTATCAAGGATTACAATTTATACAGCCACAGAATTCCAGAATTCCCGCCCCACATCAACCCAATACTGTCAGCCCCTGATAGTTTACGCTGTCTTTCCTGTCATATCCACAGCCCCAATGTTGTTAAAACAGTATAAGCCAGTCGATTTGTCCCAGCCTCCAGCCTTCCCCATTTACCCCCTTCCCCCAAAACAGCCCTGCTATTGCCGCACCTTGCCATAAATGCTACAGTTAAAAGGATAAAGGACACAGACCATGCGCTACTCCATTTCTTTTCTCTTCATGCTGACGGCATTTATGGCAACACTGTCATTCAACAGCCTTCCTGCACAAGCCTCAGCCGACAAGAGGCCAACACAAAAAATCTGGCCCGGTGTCTCCTGGTTCTATATCAGGCTGACCGCAGCCACAGGCAGCCGCAACCGCCAGACCTGGCCAAGACGCAGACCAGGGCAACGGGGCAGAGCGCAGAGCACACCTAAGGCCGCAGTCCGATACTTTCCAAAATGGCTGATCCACGGCAAAAAAGGTTCTGCAAGGCTCTCCAAGGTTCAGGCGCAAAAGGTTCTGTCCCTGGCGAAACTGACCCACGGTGATGTGGTGCTTTCCAAATGCCCTGCGGTCTTCAGGCATTTTTTTGAATTTTTGTAACTCCCCAGCTTCTTTTGAGGATGATAACTAGCTGATAAATAACGATAAAATAAAATAGTTATTTTGAAAACCGCTAAAATACGACCGTTTTTTCATGAAAAAATGGGGTTTTAGAGCTAAGTTTCGCTCAAAGCC
>JAJRRF010000199.1 GCA_024279735.1 Alphaproteobacteria bacterium | reverse complement strand
TGGAAGGATTGTCGCCAGGGTACTCGAAAATATGATAAGCCACAAACCAAAATCAATGCGGCAATTGGTGGATGATACCTTCGAATTTCGTTACTTTCAGGATGTTTCATACTAAACCTGAGTTAAAGGGATAGGTATGTGGGAAACCCGTAATGATTAAGTTGATAGCTGGCTAGAACGCCCCCTGTTTGCGGATGTCATCGCGCATTTTCTTGATGAAGCCAGGCTTCTTTAGGGGGCTGGCGACAGTCCTGGCAAAGTCTGGGTCTACCATCAGAGCCTTATATTGCCATATCTTGGCTTCCTTAACAGCCTTGTTGCTGACTGTGACCTTGGAATAGTGTTTCTTGATCTGGCGGGCAAAGGGAAAGTCATGATAGAGATGGGCAATCAGCTCATAGTCTGAATTTTTGATGACATAGAGATAGAAAATCGGGCGTTTCAGGGTGCGCAGTTGCGGGTCAAATGGCAGGACAACCTTGCGTCCCAGACCCTTTTCCAATGCAGCAATAAAATCCTTCACATCCTTGCGGATATGTTTGTATTTTGGCGGTTCTTTGGTATATTTTTTCTGCTTTTTGGTAACAATTGGCACAAACACGGGGATGTCATCCCTGGAATATTCCTGGAGCGGGTAGCTGCCTGTCTTGTCCTTATATTCCTCAACCAGCGCACCAATTTCTTTCAGGTCCTTCAGCCGGGTCAGATCCATATCCCTGTTATAGGCATCAGGGGACACACCAAGGAACAGTCCCAGACCCAGTATGGCGGCCAGGATGCCAAGAAAAGCATATAGGCCAATCTTGTCAATTGAGGAACGTGATGTCATTGTTTTATTCCTGTCCATTACTAAATTTTTGCCAAAACTATCCTGTTGCTATGGGGGGTGGCAAGGGAAAACTGTTTTTACCCTTTCAAGGGCGTGTCAGAAACCTTGTGGACAGGCAGGCTTAGGGCAGCCCTGATTTTTTTTGGGACTTGGGGCGAATCGCTCTAGCCAAGAGCTTCCGATTGCAGTAAAAACCTGCCAGCCCCTAACAAGATGACAGTGCTGACCAGCCATCCTCCCTGATTGACCAGATTGCTGGAAGCAGCCAGAAATGATGCGGACAATATGCCTAAACGCAAAGATATTAGCTCAATAATGATAATTGGTGCAGGCCCTATCATTATCGGCCAGGCCTGTGAATTTGACTATTCCGGTGCCCAGGCCTGCAAGGCTCTGAAGGAAGAGGGATACCGGGTGATCCTGGTGAACTCAAACCCAGCCACGATCATGACAGATCCAGAACTGGCTGATGCCACCTATATAGAGCCGATCACCCCTGAGATTGTGGCCAAGATTATTGAGAAGGAAAAGCCAGATGCCCTTTTACCGACCATGGGCGGGCAGACAGCCCTGAATACTGCGCTTTCGCTGAACCGTGACGGTGTGCTTGAAAAACTGGGCGTTGAACTGATCGGGGCCCAGGCGGATGTGATTGACAAGGCGGAAGACCGTTACCTGTTTGGCCAGGCTATGGACAAGATCGGGCTTGATACGCCGCTTTCTGCCACGGTCAACACCTCTGAGCTGAAAAAGCAGTTTGCCGAGCAATATACTGAGCAGTTGGCGATGGTGAAAAAGGCTGCGGTCAATGATCCACAGGCTGTCAGCAATTTTGAGGGTGAGTGGGAAAAGGGCAGGGTACTGCGCAATGAGAAGCACCGTCTTGAGGCACAGACACAGGCTCTGAAGGCGATTGAGAAGACCGCGCTTCCTGCCATTATCCGCCCTTCTTTCACCATGGGCGGAGAGGGTGGCGGCATTGCCTATACCCTTGAGGAACTTTATGAGATTGTCCTGAAGGGGGTTGATGCCTCGCCGACCAATGAGGTTCTGGTTGAGGAAAGTATCATTGGCTGGAAAGAATATGAGATGGAGGTTGTCCGCGACACAGCAGATAACTGTATCATCATTTGTTCGATTGAAAATATTGACCCAATGGGAGTCCATACCGGGGACAGTATTACCGTTGCGCCTGCGCTGACCCTGAGTGACAAGGAATATCAGGTGATGCGCAATGCCTCTATTGCGGTCTTGCGCGAGATTGGTGTGGAAACAGGCGGTTCCAATGTGCAGTTTGCGGTCAATCCGGAAAATGGCCGCCTGATCGTGATTGAGATGAACCCGCGTGTCTCACGTTCTTCCGCCCTTGCGTCGAAGGCGACAGGCTTCCCGATTGCCAGGATTGCTGCCAAGCTGGCGGTGGGCTATACCCTAGATGAGCTGGACAATGATATTACCGGCGGGGCAACCCCTGCCTCATTTGAACCCAGCATTGATTATGTTGTCACCAAAATTCCCAAATTTGCCTTTGAAAAATTCCCTGGGGCAGAACCTGTCCTGAGCACAGCGATGAAGTCTGTGGGTGAGGTGATGGCGATTGGCCGTACCTTTGCCGAAAGCCTGCAAAAGGCCTTGCGCTCATTGGAATCTGGCCTGTCTGGCCTGGATGAATATGCCTTTGAGGGTCTGGGGGAAGACAAGAACCTCAATATTATTCGTGAAGCCCTTTCTGTGGCCACGCCTGACCGCCTACTGAAGGTGGCTTCTGCTATCAGGATGGGTGTTTCTGATGAACTGATTTATGATGCCTGCAAGATAGACCCGTGGTTTATGGAGCAGCTGCATAACATTATTGATTATGAGCAGCGGGTCAAGGTACACGGCTTGCCTGACGAGCCTGAGCTGATGCGTGAACTCAAGGCACAGGGCTTCTCTGACAAGCGGCTTGCTTTTTTGGCAGGGCTGGACGAGCAGGAGGTGCGTGACAAACGGTATGGCATGAAGGTGCATCCTGTCTATAAGCGGATTGATACCTGCGCCGCTGAGTTTTCTTCCCCTACGGCCTATATGTACAGCACCTATGAAAGAGGCCTGTTTGACAAGCCTGTCTGTGAGGCACAGCCTTCAGAAAAGGAAAAAATCATCATTCTGGGCGGGGGACCAAACCGGATCGGGCAGGGCATTGAGTTTGACTATTGTTGCTGTCATGCCTGTTACGCCCTGGCAGGGCAGGACTATGAAACCATTATGGTGAATTGTAATCCTGAGACAGTTTCGACCGACTATGATACCTCTGACCGGCTTTATTTTGAGCCGCTCAGTGCGGAGGATGTATTTGAGCTGATTAGGGTTGAAGAGCAAAAGGGTACCCTGAAAGGTGTGATTGTCCAGTTTGGTGGCCAAACACCGCTTAACCTGGCCAATGAACTGGAGGCCAATGGGGTCACAATTCTGGGAACATCCCCTGATGCGATTGATCTGGCAGAAGACCGCGACCGCTTCAAGGCTCTGGTTGAGGAACTTGGCCTGAAACAGCCTGTTAACGGCATCGCCCATTCAGATGAAGAGGCTTTTGAGATTGCCAAGGATATTGGGTATCCAATGGTTATCAGGCCATCCTTTGTGTTGGGCGGTAGGGCGATGGAAATTGTCAGGGATCTGCCCCAACTGGAGCGTTATATCACGAACGCTGTCAAGGTTTCGGGAGACAAGCCTGTCTTGCTGGACAGCTATTTGCAGGGTGCAATTGAGGTTGATGTTGATGCCATCTGTGATGGCAAGGATGTTTTTGTCTGTGGTATCATGCAACATATTGAGGAAGCGGGGGTTCATTCGGGAGATTCAGCCTGTTCCCTGCCGCCTTATTCCCTGGATGAGAAGATGCAGCAACGCCTGATAGAACAGACCAACCAACTTGCGCTTGCGCTCAAGGTGAAGGGGCTTATGAATGTCCAGTTTGCCCTGAAAGGCGATGATATTTATTTGCTGGAAGTTAATCCGCGTGCCAGCCGGACTGTGCCTTTTGTCGCTAAGGTGATCGGTATTCCTGTTGCGGCCATTGCTGCGCGGGTTATGGCTGGGGAAACCTTGGCCAGTTTCGGGCTGAAGCGTAAGAAACTGGACTTTATTGCTGTCAAGGAAGCTGTGTTCCCGTTCAACAAGTTTCCAGGTGTTGATACGGTTCTTGGGCCTGAAATGCGCTCAACAGGTGAAGTTATGGGGATCGATAAGAATTTTGCCATTGCTTTTGCCAAAAGCCAGCTTGGGGCCGGAAGCCAGCTACCCCAGTCGGGGACTGTCTTTATCTCTGTCAAGGACAGTGACAAGCGTGATGACTTGCTGCATTCTGTCACGGAGCTGGTGCAGATGGGGTTTGAGATCGTGGCAACAGGCGGAACCCTGAAATTCTTGCAGGATCATGATATTGGGTGTCGCGCAATTAACAAGGTACATCAGGGCAGGCCGCATATTGTGGATGCCATGAAAAATGGTGAAATCGCACTGGTCTTTAACACGACTGAAGGGGCGAAGGCTGTTACTGACAGTTTCCCCATTCGGAGAACGGCCTTGCTCTATCATATTCCTTACTATACAACACTGGCCGGAGCGACATCCGTTGTGAAGGGCATTGTTGCAATGAGCAAGGATGAGCTTCAGGTTGCCTCTATCCAAAGTTTCCAAAAATCTGGGGCTCATTAACTTTTTTATGTCTGTCAGGGAGACCATTTGCCAGACAGGAGAACAGGTTTCAGGGGATGCAGCGTTGCCCTGAAATATTTAGCTATCTTTCTTTTTGTAGATCAGTAATATGCGTTTTCAATAATTTTTAATGAAATGGCAGGGGTTTTGGTGAGGGGTGACCTTTTCCAGTTATGTGCTACATTTAACCACGGCCTGTCCGGTAATATACTGGATAAACAGTCATGAAGGAGGGCTTCATGGCTTTAAGAGGAGTAGATATTATGTCAATTGCCAAAGTGCCAATGACACCCCAGGGCTATGAAGACCTGGAAAATGAGCTTAAAAAACTGAAGACTGTTGACCGTTCTGAGATCGTCAAGGCAATTGCTGAGGCCAGGGCGCATGGTGATCTTTCCGAGAATGCGGAATATCATGCTGCCAAAGAGCAACAGGGAATGAACGAGGCCCGTATTTCTGATCTTGAGGACAGGGTGGCACGCGCTGAAGTGATTGATGTCAGCAAGCTGTCTGGTGACCAGGTCAAGTTTGGTGCAAAGATTGAGCTTGTTGATGAGGACACGGAAGAGGAAGTAACCTACCAGATTGTCGGTGAGGATGAGGCCGACTTGAAGGTTGGTAAGATTTCTGTGACATCCCCTGTAGCTCGTGCCATGATGGGCAAGAAGACCGGTGACAGTGTTGAAGTCAACACCCCTGGTGGCGGACGCTATTTTGAGATTTTGGGTGTTAAGTTTGGCTAAATTTGCGACGCTGGTACAAGAAAATAATAGCCGTTTCAGGGTTCTGTGTCCTGAAGCGGCTATTTTGTTTTTATATATCCCGCTGCACGGTAAACTGCCCCATCATGCCCCAGTCCTCATGTTCGAGGATATGGCAATGGTACATATAGGGACGGTCAGGATCGGCATAGTCCTCAAACTTGGCAATGATACGCACTGTCTCGCCTGGATACAGCAGGACAGTATCCTTCAGGCCGTGTTCTGAAGCTGGGGGCTTGCGGCCATTCCGGTCAAGGATCTGGAACTGGATGTCGTGGATATGGAAAGGGTGGGCGACCCCTGACGGGTTGGAGATTTCCCAGATTTCGGTATCCCCCAGCCTGACCCTTTCATCAATACGGTTAATGTCCATCGCCTTGCCGTTAATGGTCAGGGGATGCTTGACCCGCCCCATCATCACCATTGGCCCCATCACCATGCCCATCTCAAATGTCCTGGTTTTGCTGGCATCCTTTTCTTGTAGCTGTGGCAACGAAAGCAGCGTCCTGGGCAGGGCAGGTGAGGGTTTCAGCTCAGGAGCTGCTTTGATGGTCATGGCGGTAAACTGGCGTTTGTCATCCCCCATCATACCGCCGCCGCCCATCATGCCTGAACCACGCCGCATTCCCCCGTTCCCTGTCGGTGAGGTAGCAGAATTAAAACCGAAACTTTTCAGGGTCAGGCTGGAATTTCCCAGGCCAGAGACATCAACCACAATCTCGGCGCGTTCAGCAGGGCTGAGGGTGATGCGTTTCAGCCTGACAGGTCTTGGCAACAGGGAACCGTCAGAGGCAATCATGTCAAAGGCAGTATTGTCCGCAAAGCCGAGCGTATAGGTGCGGGCGTTTGAGCCATTGAGAAGCCGCAGGCGTACCTTTTGGGTGGTGGCCGTCAGCAGCGGTTCAATTGCGCCATTGACCAGCAGCACATTGCCCTTGATGCCCATCATTTTGTCATGCATCCCGCTGACATAGGTCATGTTCCACTGGCGGTCAAAAACCTTGTCTTGAAGTACAATGGGTATGTCATCAACGCCATAGCTTGAGGGCAGAGGCAGGGCTGAGGCATGTTTGTCCTCCACAATAATAGCTCCGGCCATGCCCTGATAGGCATGGAGACCCGTTTTGTGCATCAAGTGGGGGTGATACCAGTAGGTTGCTGCATTTTGCTTGACTGTCCATTCAGGCGACCAGGTCTCGCCAGCCTTGATGGTCTGGTGAGGCCCGCCATCTGCCTTGGCAGGAAGGTGCAGGCCATGCCAGTGCATGGTTGTGGTCTCGCCAATGCCATTCCTGACATTGAGCCTGATTTTTTCGCCGTCCACCATCCTGATGGTCGGCCCCAGATAGTCCTGGTTGATACCAAGTGTCTTGGTCTTTTTACCAGGGATAAATTCAGTCAAGCCTTTTTGCAGGTTCAGGTCATAGACCCTGACCCCGCCAGTCATCTTCCCTTCCAGTAAAGGAGGGATTGGCAGGTTATTGGTGGGGGTTGGACGGGCATTGGCGGGGGAAACCAAAAGGCTGTCTGCCTTGAAGGCAGTGCTGTAACTGTTGTCCAGTGCGATAATTGCTGTACTGGCCATCAGGCCTTTGAGGAGAGAGCGTCTGTTCATCATGTGATATTCCTCTTGAAAGGGTGGTTGTTTTTGGGTTTGGTCAAGATACGCCTTATGGGGTGGGGCATATATGCCTTGTCCTTGTGTTCAGTAACGTGGTGTCATTTTGGTGCTTTAATAGATACCGTTGGCGCGTTGCAGGGTACGGATGTAAATAATCAGCTTATGGACATCTTTTTTGCTGACAGTCTCAATCTTCGGCATGTCGCCAAATTTCCAGTGATGCGCTTCCACGCCATAAAGCGGGGCAGCATAGAGTGCCAGGTCAGCATGGTGGCCTGGCCTGTAATAGTCATGAAGCAGTGGCGGTCCGTGTTCTGTTCCCAGTGCGTTTTCACCGTGACAGGCAACACAGTTTTCCTTGAAAATCTTTTCGCCTTCGGCAGCGGTATCTGTCATCAGGTCAGGATATTCAAAGGTTTTGACTGTGATGACCTTGTGTTTCCGGTTTTTCTCGGCGTTATGACCCGTCATGCGTGTCATGGCTGGCTTGCCCCGTCTCTTGCGGCGTAGCCTTGGCCTTGTCGTCCTGCGCCGAAATTTTGCCCTGGCTCTGCGTTTCGACTTTCTGCGTGAAGAGATTTTGCGTTTGCCCTTGTGGCTTTTGCTGGCACGGTACTTTTTGCGGTATTTTTTACGGGCTGTGTCAGGTTTTGGGACAGTCGCCTGTTTTTTGAAGACAGGCCAGCTGCCATCAATATTCGACGCTTTCACCTTATCTGAAGCAAGGGAAGCCCAAAAAAGGGCGGCGGCCAGGCACAGCCAGAGCCAGCCTCTGTATCTCAGGGACATTGTCATCGAAATCTCCAGTCATAATTGAATTATTTGTCTCTAAAGGCCAAAATATTCTATGAGGTAGGGGAAGATATAGGATGAAAAGAACCCGATAGACCAGATTATAGCTGAGGCAACCAGCAGTCTCTTGTTCCAGACCTTGGCAGACATACATTGCTCGGCGAGAGCCTTGTTAGCAGGGCAGGCTTGTGGGCGGACAAAGACCATATAGCTGGCGGCAGCGATCAGCAGCCCGCTGATGCCAAACATCCAGATTTTATTGCCGGCCAGAAAGGCCAGGCCAGGAATAGTGTTGAACATGGCAGCTACTACAGAGCCAAAGCCCAGGGAGACTAGCAACAACGGAAGGGCGCAACAGGTCAGGGTTGGCAGGGCGGTGAACAGAACCAGCCAGCCCCATTTTTTGGTAGATGCCGCCTGGTTGGCAGAATCTGACAAAGACTGTATGGGCTGTTTGGCGGAAGATGAAGAAAGGTCTGGCATAATGTTTCCCAACATATGAAAATAAATGGCAGGCAAACAGTCCCATACCAGACGCACTCTTTCAGAAATGTCCCTGCTTATTGCAGGATCATTCTATTCGTTATGCGAATATGTATGGGGACTGTAGACTGGTTAGCTGGCTGTCGTGCTAGCAGCTGCCAGATTTTTTCTTGCCCTTATAGGAAAAGCCCTTGGAGAGGAACAGTTCTTTGAGGCTTGCATCGGAAAACTTGGCCTCCGGCGTGGCGCAGACGGCAACAGTAGACACGCCAGTGGTGTTGAGGTGTACCTTGACTGACTTGACACCGTCCATTTTTTTAATGGCATTCTTGGTGCGGGCTGAGCAGGATGCGCAGAACATGCCCTTGACAGACAGGTTATACATCACATTGCCTTCAGCGTGGGCTGCAGAAATGGCAGGAAGTGAGAAGGCAAGGATGGTTGCTGTTGTAATAATAATTTTTTTCATGAGTCTACCCCTTTAAGGTATTGAATATCTAAATATTTATAGCTTGATTGTTCGGTATTGCGGTTTTGTCATCATGCTATAGATATTGGGGCGGCTCATGGGCAGGGATATGGCTGACAGGGCTTGGCCTGTGGGTCTGCACAACGTGTATGACAGGGCTACCCTGTCTGGTTATGTTATCTGTATGCGTTGGCAGGATAAAGGAAATGGCCAGACAATAGATGCACTGGACAAGGCAGTTCTGATGAGACTTGCCCTTGTAACATTCTTTTGAATGTTCTGCCAATGTACCGGTTTCTGGCATGGTCATAGCGGCAGCGGGGTCAACAACATGGATCTGCATGGCTGTTGAGATGGAGGCTGCAAGCACAGGCTGGGAAATAAAGGATATTATCAGCATAAGCATCACAACATGAAATGACTTGTTTTTGTTCAAACGCATTTTGTCTCCCTTTCCCTAAAAATTTCCGATACAAAACTATTCCTTACAAAGCTATAGAGCATATGTGATAATTCGTAAAATGAAATTTTTGTCATTTTATGTCTTGATGCGATGTTATTTTATCGGGTCTACCCTTTTCTGATGCTCACAATCATGATATTGACACTGGCAAAAGCAGACAAGCTATTGAATTATTTTACAATTTATCAGGCCGCTCTCTGTGCCAAGTCGTGGAGAGACAGTCTGAAAGTATAAAATATCAGTTATTCACAAAATATTATAAAATCCACCAACTAGGGATGACCAAGACTGACATGGCAAATTTTGACCTTCTTCTTCTGGCCGGCGACGGCATTGGCAGTGAAATTATGGCGCAGGCGGTCAAGATTATTGACTGGCTGAACAGGCAGGGTGACCACACATTCACTCTGGAGGAAGACCTAGTCGGCGGTGCATCCTATGATGCCCACAAGTCTCCGGCCACAGATGCAATGATGGCCAAGGCGATGAAGGCAGATGCCATCCTGTTTGGCTCTGTTGGCGGCTCGAAGTGGGACAATGTGGACTATGCCCTGCGTCCCGAGGCTGGTTTGCTGCGTCTGCGTAAGGATCTGGAACTGTTTGCCAATTTGCGTCCTGCCCTTTGTTATCCTGCCCTGGCGGTGGGGTCTTCGCTGAAGACCGAACTGGTGGAAGGTCTTGACATTATGATTGTCCGCGAGCTGACTGGCGGGGTCTATTTTGGTGAGCCGAAGGAGATTACAGGCAGGGGCAACGAGAAACGCGCGGTTGATACCCAGGTCTATACCACTTCCGAGATTGACCGTATCGCCCGCATTGCCTTTGACCTGGCACGCAAGCGTGGCAACAAGGTGCACAGCGTTGAAAAGAACAATGTGATGGCCACAGGTGTGTTGTGGAAAGAGGTTGTCGGTCAAATCCACAAGGAAGATTTTTCTGATGTGGAGCTGCACCATATGCTGGCGGATAACTGTTCGATGCAGCTGGTGCGTCAGCCCAAACAGTTCGATGTGATTGTCACCGATAATCTATTTGGCGACATGCTGTCAGATACCGCAGCCATGCTGACAGGTTCATTGGGAATGTTGCCCTCTGCCTCACTTGGCGCAGAGGATGAAGGCGGCAAACGCCGTGCCATGTATGAACCGGTCCACGGCTCTGCCCCTGACATCGCAGGACAGGGCAAGGCCAACCCGCTTGCGATGATCGGGTCACTGACAATGGCAATGCGCTACAGCTTTGATATGGGCAAGGAAGCAGATCTGGTGGACGATGCTATCGCCGCTGTATTGGCACAGAATTTGCGCACCGCCGACATCATGATGGACGGCATGGAGATGGTCAGCACAGACGGCATGGGAGACGCAGTGATTAGTGAGATCGAAAAGGCCGCAGGGTAGGGGGCAGCCCGATGTATAATGAATGTCTTTGCTCAAGAAGAAAAGGACACTCTCTAATTTTGTGTGGTGACGAAATCATTAAATTAAGTGTATGTTAGTAAACTGTCACCGTAATCCACCGTAATTCCTTGCAAGCAGTGAATGTCCGTTTGACCTTGCAATAACGGTAGCGGTGTGTGTGATTAAAATATTACATTTTATTTCTTTAACATTTGTTCTGTTCTGGAAGAGAGACAATATCCATCGTCGGTGCTACAATCTAAAGCGTATATTTTTAGTGTAATAGTTGAGGGAGGGGAGTATTGTGCGTTTCATAGTTCACTTATTTTGTGTTGCTTTGCCGCTACTTTTAGCAGGTTGCGGTTCAACGCCAGGTTCTTTGTCCTCTTCAGGCAGTCATACTCGATATTGTAGCAATCAATCCTCTCAAGCCGTTTACAAACTTATAAAAAGTAGAATGTCACGGTGTTATACTGCCATTAATGGAACAATTAATGCAGCAGCAGGAACTGGCTATGTTCCCATTAATATTGGGTTGGCCTTATCTGTGGGAGGACAGTATCATGCGAAGGGAGCATCTTCCGTTTATTTAAGCTCTGGTGGTGGGTATGGGCTGAATGCAGTGATCTCAAGCTCAAAGAAAGCAGGATGTCGGACACAGGTTCAGGTAAATGCTTTAAACTTTGCTTGGCAAAATGAATATGGTCGTAATATAGGGAAGTGGCTGGCAGGAAGCTCTGCTTGCAAGTAAGTCAAAGCGATGGAATACGGTGATAGTTTACGAAATGGACTAAATATGGCAAGTTGCTGTGATGAGCAGATTACCACGACTTGTTATTCCAGGTTTGCCGCATCATGTGACCCAGCGGGGGAACAGGCACGGGGTTTTGAAGAGGTAAACCTTTGCGGGAATGGGATGTTCCCCGTTCCCCATGTTCATGCCAATATTTGCCGCACTGATATACAGCGTTTTGGACACACATCTCTTGCATGAATGTTGCAAAGGGAAAATATCTCCCTTCGAGCAAGAGGAGCACTCTCAGGATGTCGCGAGCCTTTTATTGGTTTCTTCAATTGCCCAAGGGAAAGCTTCATCGAGATACCATGTCCAGAATTCTTTAGGGGATAGGTCGGTGGCTTTACTGGCACTCTCAGCAGTGTCAATATAGTCCGCATCTGGTATCCAATCATTTGGGATGTGATCTTCAAAATGTTGACCACCACTTGCTATAGGAATAATAGCAGCTATGATGGCAGAGAGTGCAGCACAAGCTTCCTCTTTTTCTTGATATGACAATTCGCCACACTTTAGAAAAATGGTAACTCCCCAGCTTCTTTTTTCTTATTGTCAAAATAGCATATTTCTGAATCAATGGGAGTATGGCTGATGAAACGAAAATACTGCACCATATTATTGCTGCCCAAAAGAATCTAATTGAAGATCAGGGCAAGTAACTTAAGCGGTTTGAAGCGATTGTTGCGGCGCAGGATGTGCTTATCAAGACTTTGACGGCGCGGGTTGCTGAGCTTGAGCGGCAGCTTGGACTGGACAGCTCCAACAGTGGCAAGCCGCCTTCTTCTGATGGCCTGAAGAAAGGGAAACGGACGCAAAGCCAGCGCGGTAAAGGCAAGAAACGGTCTGGCGGTCAAAAGGGTCATAAGGG
>JAJRRF010000198.1 GCA_024279735.1 Alphaproteobacteria bacterium | reverse complement strand
CCATTGCCCGTCACGAACAGTCCAAACCTTCTCATGCCCACATTTTCCGCAACAGGGGGTTTTGTTCCAACGAAGTTTGGAAAGGTACGCAATGCAGGCCTCTTCTGTGCCAAAACGCGCTTCAAAAGCAGGTAAATCTTTTGGAAAATCTTCCCAAAGCTCTCTCTTATGGTCTTCTGTCATGTCATATTCTCCCTAAACTATTAACAACAGAGAATACAATGAATATGAGCCTTAATTAAGGGGATAGGTATGTGTACTGAACCCCTTTGGAATGTTCCTGCCAGGCTTTGCCAAAATGATGAACCGAGTTTCAAAGCAAAGATTTCTGTATGAACACTGAGGAAGGAGGTGGGAAACTCCTTCCTGCAACCGCCATATGACTGCCATGAAGCTGAAAATCTCTGGAGCTAAGGACACCCGCAATATTAACCGCTCACATTTGAAAGTAACTAATCAGCACAAACCAACGAATAGTGCTTGGTGAAATTGATTCACTTATTGTTGCGGGTGTCCTAACTCTCTGCCAGCTCCCTCTTGCTGGCCTGTCCCCCGGCAGGAATCCCTGTTTCAATACCCGGATACCAATGCCTGTTACTTTCAAGATGGTTATATTTTGCATCGGCCAGCCCCAAGGCCCCGGGCGGCGGCAGTGACTGGGTGAGCCAGACATAGTCCACCCCCCACCGCTTGCGCATTTCCGGGTCATGTATCAGGCGCAGGCGCAGGAAAGCCTCAAACAAGCCTTCTACAGAAGATTCTGGCCCGATGCCGACCCCATGTTTTTTCAAAAATTCCCGTAAATATTTGCGGGTCTCATCCATATCTTCCGGCAGCTCAGACAGCCCCAGATAATCCTTATGATCCGCATATTGCTCTTTTTGTAGCTGCTCTATCAGGCGGCCTGAAATCACTGTCAGGCGGAAGCTTTCAAGGTCAGCCTCAAAGGAATGCACCCAACTGGTCAAGTAAATCCGCTCATAATGGTGCAACTCAACCAGGGCAGGTTCCAGCTCTGGCCGGTAGGCGATATTCAGCCAGTTATTTTTCTTATAAAGCCTGATCTGGAGCTTTATCATTTTCCAGCGGGTTTTGCGGATATTGCGCTTATAATACCACCACCGCTTGCGCCATATCTTGCCAAACCAGCGGCGGTGACGGGCTTTCCAGCGCGCCAGATTGACATCAAGGGCAATAAGCTCATTGCGCAGCGGCAGACAGTGGCGTTCAAAGTCACGCTCATAACGTCCCAAAATATGCTGGACGCGCCCCTCCAGTTCATCAAACTTGCGGCACCTGTTGCGCAGCCGCGAGACCTTCTTGTTAAAACTGGGGTGGATCAGCGAGTGCAGGAATATGGACAGGGCATGGGAACCGTCCCGCACCGTCAGCAGCGTCACCCAGGTTTCAAGATAGATCTGGATCCGCCTCTTGCGTCCTGCTGCTGCATAAAGGGCTTGCTTGGCGTGCTTGATCTTGTTGGCTGTTGACAGGTTCGCGCCGCCGCCGCCAGACGAACCGCCCCCTGTGCCACCTGTCATCCTGTTGCCAATGCCCGTGCCCGCGCCGCGCCCCAGGCCGCCCAGCAGGCCGATCAAAAGTTTGGCAAAAATACCCCGCAGCCCCATATAGAGCGCGCCAATAGCCGTTGCCCCAACCAGGTAAAGGTCATTGAATGACGCAAGAACCGCCCCCATGTCATCCATTAATGCGTCCTTTTTATACTACTTCACAAAAGGAGAGCACCTTATAAAGGCTGGCACTCCTCTGCCTGCCAGGAGCGCCATCACTCGGAAAGTAACAGCCCTTTTGTGAACGGGTATTATGCCTGTGATAAAATTCAGTGTTCCCTTAATATAGGCACTGCCATGGTCTCTTCCAAGAACCCATCCCCAAAATTTATCCCTCAAGCCATTGGGTAATCGGGTCTCCTATGGTGTCATAATCGCTGTAGCCTGCACTGACAACCATAAACCCTGCCTCTTCAGAACCCGCCAAAATAGACGGGAAGCCCTGGATACCTGTCTGCTGGGTCATCAAAATATCAAGGCGTGTCTCACGTTTTGTTTTGCTGTTTTCGAACTCTTCATCAAATGCGGCTTTCTCTGCCCACAGACCAACAGCCAGTTCCAGCAACACCGCCTTGTCTGTGGTGTCCAGGCCGTCAACATAAAACGCCTGGTGGATTTTGGTCATATAGTCCAGCGGCCTGTTCCAGTCATCAGGAAACAGGCGGCGCATGGTGACCACAGCGCGGCAGGCCTTTTCAGTATCATAGATAAAGTCCTCACGCTCAAAAAAGGCATAATCAAACTTCTGGCCCGTCATTTTTTCAACATGCGTCCAGTGGGTCTTGATTTCAGACTTGATACGGTCTTCCATTGGGGCGATCTGGTCAACCCTTAGTCCGCCCATCACCAGCTTGATCGGTAGCCTGTCGCCAAACTGCCCCCTCAGTTTTTCAATCACTGGGGCAAAGCCCCAGCACCATGAACACATTGGGTCCGCAAAAAATATCAAATGTTTCTGCTCAGGTGACATATCCTATCCCTCAATCTCTTCACGTTTCATTTCCAAAGCCATCCATTCCTCTTCAGCTGTCTGCAAATCCTCATGGGTCTTGGTCAGGGCATCAGAGGCTTTTTGGAATATTTCGGGTTGCTGCGTAAACAGGTCAGGTTCGCCCAGTTTGTCTTCCAGCTTCTTGACATGGGCTTCTAGCTGCTTGATGGTCTTGGGCAGATTTTTAAGGGCATATTGCTCCTTATTTGTCAGCTTTGCCTTACCGCCAGACTGCGCTGGCTTCATCGCTGGGACAGCGGTTTTCTTTCCAGATTTTTGGCCGCCCTTCTTACCTTTCTTCTTGCCGCCAGTCTTTTTGCTCACACTGCCGCCGCGCTGCGCCAGCATATCACTATAGCCGCCCGCATATTCCTGCCACTTTGCCTCCCCTTCATAATGGATCACCGAGGTGACCACGCGGTCGAGAAAGTCACGGTCATGGCTGACCAGCAGCACAGTACCCTTATAGTCTGCCAGCATTTCCTGCAACAGCTCCAACGTCTCCAGGTCAAGGTCATTGGTCGGCTCATCCAGCACCAGCAGGTTGGATGTTTTCGCCAGGGCGCGCGCCAGCATCAGTCGGCCACGTTCGCCGCCTGACAACCTATAAATCGGGGTACGTGCCTGCTCTGGGATAAACAGGAAATCTTTCATATAGCCTATCACATGACGAGGCTGCCCCTGGACATCTACCATATCCCCGCTGCCTTCGGTCAGGGCTTCCTTCAATGTCCATTCCGGGTTCAGGCTATCGCGCTTCTGGTCCAGCACCTGCACATCAAGCTTGGTCCCCAGCTTGATCTCGCCGCTGTCAGGCTCCAATGCCCCTGTCAGCATTTTCAGCAAGGTAGACTTGCCCGCCCCGTTCGGGCCAACAAAACCCACCCTGTCGCCGCGCTGTATTTTGATGGAAAAATCATCAATCACGGGGCGGTCATAGCTCTTGCTGATATGGTCGGCCTTGACAACATTTTTGCCAGAGGTCTCTGAGCGGCCAGCATCCATCCTGGCCGTACCAACAGGGCCGCGCGCTTCCCTGCGCTGTTGGCGCAAATCATGCAAATTGCCAAGCCGCTTGACATTGCGCTTGCGCCGCGCCGTCACACCATAAGTCAGCCAATGTTCTTCGCGGACAATCTTGCGGTCAAGCTTGTGGCGTTCGGCCTCTTCCTCTTCCAATACCTTGTCACGCCAGGCCTCAAAACCGCTAAAGTTTTGTTCCATACGGCGACATGCCCCGCGATCAATCCAAATCGTGGCCTTGGTCAGATTTTCCAAAAATCTCTTGTCATGGCTGATAAGCACAATGGAAGAACGCAAGGACTGCAACTCATTTTCCAGCCACTCAATCACGTCAATGTCCAGATGGTTGGTTGGCTCATCCAGGATCAGGATATCAGGTTCAGGTGCCATCACCCGCGCCAGGGCAGCGCGCCGCGCCTCCCCGCCAGACAGTGAGGCCGGGTTCTCTTCCCCGCTCAGCCCCAAATGTCCCAACAAATATTGGGCGCGGTAAATGTCATCCAGCGGCCCAAGCCCTGCCTCGACATAGGCCAGGACAGTGTCAAAGCCCGTAAAGTCAGGCTCCTGCTCCAGATATTGGATCGTGACCCCGGGCTGGACAAAGCGTTTGCCGCTGTCCGGCTCAATCATGCCCGCTGCCACCTTCAGCAGGGTAGACTTGCCAGAGCCGTTGCGGCCAACAATACAGAGCCGCCCAAACTGCGAAACAGAAAGCTCCGCCCCCTCCAGCAAAGGGTCAGAGCCAAAGGACAGGTGAATGTCTTGCAAGGTGAGTAAGGGGGGTGCCATAGGAGAGATTTTCCGTATCTGTTGCTGTAATGCGGTCTATCATGGCCGCATCATTTCTGGCCTATAGCCATAACAGATCTGACTGGGAAAAGACACTGCTGGATGACACTATTTTTTGGGATTTTTTTGGGAAAGACAAGTCATTGTAAATAGCACTCTCTCAAGAAAAACAGAGGATACCAGCCAAGCGCAAGACGAGTTCGGTCTGACTGTGAACACCCATTATTGATGTTGCACTTTTCAGATGGCTTTTTGCAGTGGAATAGGCAATCCTGTTATGCTGCGCTGTTGCCTTCAGAGACATGCCCCGAAACAGGCAGACAGCAACCTTGGCCTGGGCATGGGTCAGGCCGAAGGCTGACATGATCGCAGTTTCATCCACGGTCTTTTCTTCAGCCGGATTGATCAGCATCATGATATTGCGTCGGTCTGGCAAGATCAGGCGGTCAAAACGTTTGACGCCACTTTCTTCCGGTTCTTCAAACGGGGAGACAAGGGCGACATAAGGTGAACCAAAGGGTGTTGCCAGCCTGATATATCCGTCGCCCACTTGCTCCTGCACCAGCGGCACATTTTTAATGTACTTTCCCAACTGCGGGAAGACCGCATTCTGGTCTCTGCTATTGATAAAATAGAGCTGTTTGGCACTGTCCAGCTTCACAACATCACCCTGCAACACAGGGCAATTGCACGAAATTTTATGATTTTATAAATTCAGCTCCAAAATATTAAATTGAAACGGCAATTAGGGCGTTATTTTTTGTTTTTTTGAGTGGATAGTGTTTTGGTTCAAATTTTTAGCCTCACTTTAGAATT
>JAJRRF010000197.1 GCA_024279735.1 Alphaproteobacteria bacterium | reverse complement strand
TACGAAAATCCAACGAACACCTGCTCAAAACCTTTTCTTCCATGTTAGGTTTTGAGTTGAACTCCATTAAATCACAACCTGAATTCAAGAAGCTGTGTAACTACGGGACTATAGCAGCATGAAACTGTCCAAACTATTGGTCATATTCTCCCTAAACTATTAACAACAGAGAATACAATGAATATGAGCCTTAATTAAGGGGATAGGTATGAAGGGCAGGCCTATAAGCAAAACAATTGATTAGGTTCTGGCCTTCATATCTGATAACCTTAATATAGCAACAATAAGTTAATATATAATTTATACTTACTATAAGAATATATACTTTATTTTTTACTGCGTATTTCTTGCAGTATTTTGTTGGAAACTTCCTGTTTTGACATCCTGTCCCAGCTTGATATCCTGTCTTTGGTGATGAAGTGAACGGCGTTGTCATTGCCGCCAAATGTTCCGGACTGCTCGGACACATCATTGGCGATCATGATGTCGCAGCCCTTGCGCGCCAGCTTTGCCTTGGCGTTGGCGATAATGTCCTGGGTTTCGGCGGCAAAGCCAATCACCAGCTCTGGTCGCTCCTGTTCCAGGTTGGAGAGCGTGTGTAGGATGTCTGGGTTTTGGGTGAGCACAAGTGTTGGAACATCTTGCTTGCCTGTCTTTTTCATTTTTTCAGCAGAAGGCGCAGCAACGCGCCAGTCGGCAACCGCAGCCGCGCAAATGGCTATCTCGGCGGGCAGGGCGGCCTTTACCGCTTCCAGCATCTGGCTGGCGGAGGTGACGCGAACAGTCTGGACACCGTAAGGGGCTGCAAGGTTGACCGGGCCGCTGACCAGGGTGACAGTTGCGCCCATGCTGGCGGCCTGCTGGGCCAGGGCATAACCCTGCTTGCCAGAAGACCTGTTGGCGATATAGCGCACTGGGTCAATCTTTTCATGGGTCGGGCCTGCTGTCACCAGGACATGCTTGCCTGCCAATGGTAGGGCGGGAGGGGTGGCCTGTTCCAGCTGCTGCCTTATGGCGTTGGTCAGTGTTTCAATTTCTGCCATCCGTCCTGTGCCTGTCTCGCCGCAGGCCATTGCGCCGTCTTCGGGGCCGTAAAAAGTCACGCCGTCTTGGATCAGCTGATTGATATTGCGTTGGGTCGCAGGGTGTTCCCACATCTTGACATTCATGGCAGGGGCAACCAGGACTGGCTTGTCTGTTGCCAGCAGGCAGGTTGTGGCCAGGTCGTCTGCAATGCCGTGAGCCATTTTGGCAATGATGCTGGCAGTGGCAGGGGCAACCAGAACCAGGTTGGCCTGGCGCGACAGCTGGATATGGCCGATCTCGCTTTCGTCCTTCAGGTCAAACAGTTCTGTATAGACCTGGTTGCCGCTCAGGCTGGCCAGGGTGAGCGGGGTAACGAACTGGCGTGCGGCTTTGGTTATGATGCAGGTGACGCTGATGCCTTGTTTGGTAAGGAGGCGTATCAGCTCTGGTATTTTATAGGCCGCAATGCCACCGCTGACAATCAGGAGGAGAGATTTTTTGGAGTCCATCACTTGGTTACGCTTTCACGGCTATGTCAATTGTCTGGCTGGTGTATATCAGCTAACCTGTCTTGGGCAGGCAGGGTTATGCCTACAGACCAGGAATCGCTTTTAGCTCCTTTGTCATTGTGGACTTGATCCGCAATCCATAACCCCAAAAGTTAAAGTGAGGCAGAATAAAAACCTCAAAAACATAACTAAATTCTGGGGCTATGGATCCTGAACCAAGTTCAGGATGACAAGGTTATTGTTTTACCAAAGGGGTGATACTATTCCTCGGCGTGAGTGTGGTTGCAATTTCTGCATTTGTGAATGTTCGTGTGGGAAGGGATGTGGAAAAGCTGTGCAAAAACCTGACTGTCCTGTTACGGCTCTACAGGCCAGGCCGTGCCAGTGCATCTGGCCTGTCGTCATCATCTTCCACATTTCCGTCAGGCTTGAACCAGTTCAATTTTTCCCGCAGGCTGACAACCGTGCCAATGATAATCATTGAAGGCCCTTTAAGCTTTGCCTCGTCTGCTATGGTGGCAATTGTCTCTAATGTGCCTGTGACAACCCGCTGGTTTTGCCGCGTACCATTGTCGATTACGGCCACGGGCAGGGTTTTGTCCGCTCCCTGCTTGATAAATTCCTTCATCAGGCTAGGCAGGGCGGTGCGCCCCATATAGATGGCTATGGTCTGGCGCGGCTGTATCAGGGCGTTCCAGTCCATGGCAATCTGTCCGTCCTTGCCATGTCCTGTCACAAAAATACAGGCCTGGGCGTGGTCGCGGTGCGTCAGGGGAATGCCAGCATAGGTCGCGCTGCCAGAGGCTGCTGTAACGCCAGGGACAACCTGGAACGGCACGCCCTGTTCAACAAGGGTCATGATCTCCTCGCCGCCGCGTCCAAAAATAAACGGGTCGCCGCCTTTCAGGCGCAACACACGCCGCCCTTTTTTGGCTTCATCTGCCAGCAGCTGGCTAATCTCTTCTTGCTGCATGGCGTGTTTGTCTGGGAGTTTGCCGACATAGATCCGTTTGGCATCTCGGCGCACCAGGTTGAGCAGGCCGCGACTTATCAGGCGGTCATACAGCACAACATCGGCGCGCTGGATCAGGCGCAGGGCACGGAATGTCAGCAGATCGGGGTCGCCGGGGCCGCCGCCGACCAGATAGACTTCACCCATGGGCGGTTTGCCTGTGTCGGAAGAGGCCTGTTCCAGTTCTTCCTGGAGGCGTTTATGGGCTTCCTTTTCATTGCCCGCATGGAGCAGGTCGGCCACAGTGCCGTCAATCACCTTTTCCCAAAAATGGCGGCGGTCGCGTACTGTGCTGATTTTTGCCTTGACGGTGTCGCGATATTTCCCGATCAGTTTGGCAAGGTGGCCAAAGGTGGCGGGGATGGAGCTTTCCAGGTGGGATTTGATAATCCGCGCCAAGACAGGGGACGCGCCGCTGGAGGAGACTGTGACGATGATAGGGTCGCGGTCAACAATGGCCGGCATGATAAAGTCGCAGGCCGCAGGATTGTCAATAATATTGATCAGTGTACCAGAGTCCTTGGCCATCTCGACAAGTTTGTTATTCATGTCAGCCGTTTCACAGGCGGCATAGACAATCATGCTGGAGCGCACATCTTCTTTGGTGAAAGGGCGGTTAATGTGGCTGAAATTCTTGTGGTGGCGAATGTCGAGAAAGTCGTCATTGAGTTCGGGAGCGAAGCTGGAGACAATCGCGCCAGCCCGCAGTGCTATTTCGGCCTTGCGTGCTGCGGTCGTGCCGCCGCCAACCACAATAATTTTACGGTTCTTGACATCCAGGTTAATGGGCAAATGTTCCATATTTTCTCTATATCATATGTTTTAGGCCTTGATGCCGTTATTTATTCAGGGTCTCACGAAGACTTGTTTTTGTCAGCCCATTCCTGCAAGGCCTGTGCCATTTGTCCTGCAAGCTCAGCATCAAGTTCCAGCATGGTGAAGCGGCGGCCTTCACGGATTTTTATTTCCACGAGATTCAGGCCGTTGTCATGGCTGATGGAGGACAAAACCATATCCTGTCTTTTGAAAGGGGTGGTGTAATGGGCCAGTTCTGTTTTTTCAATGTCGCTCATGATGGGATTCCTGCGTTAGTGAGGTTTGGTCTCGGGACTAGTCTGATACAGGCTTGATGGTATTGCCCCAGTAAAAAGCAGCCTCAATCTTCATTTCCCATCCTTTGGGTGTGTCGCGATAGTCTGGCTTAAGGTCAAGCTCGATAAAGCGTTCGCCAGAATCTGCCAGCCTGACAACCAGGTCTGTCAGTTTGGCAAAATTATCAACTTCAGGGTGGGCTATGATTAGGTCGCTCAGTTTCATGTGGGAAGACTCCGCTATGTGGCTTTCAGGGTAGGGTTTGGTGAAGGCTAGGGCATTATGGCAGCATAGTCACTTGGCAGGTTGCCAATCAACATCTAAATATTAATATAGTTGACTTTGCGGAAGAGGCAAGGGACGGCCTAATAATTTAGGCGACCCTTTCCTGGACTCTCTATGTCCATTCCCCCGCATTATACTGTTTGTTGGAGAGTTCGTTGGCATTTGGACAGACATCGCCTATCCGTTCAAGGTAGCGGCCACGGAGCAGAAGCCGTTTTCTGTCGCTACTGTCCTCAAAGGCTGTGCGGTTATGCAGGACATTATTACACAACACGCCTTCCCCTGCGCCAAGTTTGTGGGTTATCACAGAGGTGTCATTTTCCAGCATGTCCATAAGGAAATCATAGGCATCTTTTGTGCCCTGGTTGTCACGCCAGTTTACATTATGCTTGCGGGCGGTAAAGCGCATATGGAGCGAGCCGTAGAAACGGTCAATATTATAGACAGCCCCAGGGCATTCCTGCCTGGCTTCCCCGTTAGCATTTATGAAAGGGGGGATGGACATGGCACGGCGATGCCTGAACGCTTTGACAAAGTCCTGGTTTTCATCGCGCATTTTGATATATGCCAGCTCATGGTCGAAGAAGCTGTTGATGCCTCCATCCGATGCCGGGCGTACACAATGCATTGAAAAGGCCTTGATCCGCTTGGTTTGTAGATTGTAATAGCCGTCTGTGTGCCAGTTCAGTGCCTTATTGCTGTAAGGGATAAAGCCTTGCTTTGTGCTGTCATCACTGACCTCCAGCCTGACCAGACCGTCCTGTTCTTCACTGCGGTGTGTTTCGCAGCGGAACAGTCCTGCCTGTTCTGTCAATATCCGGACTGTTTTGCCTGCGTCAGATTCATCAGGTGCATTTTTAGTGCGATAGATCACGAGATTGGTTTTTAGTATAATATCGGTGATTTTTTTCAGTTCTGCTGGGGTAGGGGAGGCCAGGTTATCTATTTCAACAATATATTGCTCAATGTCAGCAGGATAGTCCTTTAGTTTTTTTTCGCGCCAGTCTTGGTAGATTTTTTCATTTTCCAGTAAGAACGGGGATGTAGCACTCATGTCTTGGGTCACCTTCGTGGATGTCTTGTTTATACCTGTTTGCTGCTATATTTGGTGTGGGCAGCCTTATTCAGATAACAAATATATTCATTTGGGGTGTTCATACCAGTAAAATACTGACTGTTAAAGTCAAGAATTAAGAAAACTTCCTGGCAGTGCCGTAGGTCATTATTAGGTTTGTGAAAATGTCGCAGTGCCATAGTCCTTGCAAACTGAAGTCGAAATCCCATGAATTAGGGGATTTGGCGATCAGACCGTTTTGTTTGTTAATGCGAAGAGCTAAATAATCTAATATTCGTGGTTTCTTATATTGCCTTTTGGTGCAAGATGGTGGTATATACCTGGTATGCATGGCAGGTATAATCCTGGATTATGGCTTGTTGTTTTATGACAAGGGGTGTGGCCAAGAGATTCCGTTGTTGGTTAGGTCGGCAGCGATAGGTGGCTATCCTTAATGCTATTTTGGGGAATATATTTCTTTGGAATTTACATGTTGCTGAAAAGCTGGTAAATCTAAAAGTTGACTGCTTTGGTCGGGAATTTGGTATGTTTGAATTCCTGCCTAATAGTTTTAATGTGATAAATCTTTTTTGATTGGGTTTGTTGCAAGTGCGGCTGCTTCCTGCTGTTTGTGGGTGTTGCGTTGCAAAATAATAAGATTCAGTGCTATAGCGCATTATTTTAGATATTTAAGGGAAAGGTATTGGTATGGCTGATATGAAAATTCACCCAACTCCAGATCTGGATGAGTTGGAAAAGGGGCCTTGGCCTTCATTTATTACTGGCCTTAAGGCTCTTCGTGACAGGCCCGACAGTAAGAATAAAGAATATGTAAATGATCTTCTTGGTCAGTTGCAGCATTCCTATACAAACAAGATGGGCTACTGGAAAGGCGGCACGGTTTCTGTATTTGGCTATGGCGGCGGTATCATTCCGCGTTTTTCCGATGTTGCTGAAAAATTCCCTGCCTCTTCAGAAATGCATACGCTTCGTGTTATGCCGCCTGCTGGCAACCATTATACAACGAAGCTGATCCGTGACATGTGTGATGTCTGGGAAGAGCATGGCTCTGGCCTTATTGCTTTTCATGGCCAGTCTGGTGACATTATGTTCCAGGGCTGTACAACTGAAAAGGTTCAGGTTGCATTTGACGCGCTGAACAAGATGGGCTTTGATCTTGGCGGTGCTGGCCCAGCTCTCCGTACGTCCATGAGCTGTGTTGGTCATGCGCGCTGCGAAATGTCATGTTATGATGAACAGAAAGCTCTCCGTAACATTATTAATGAATATCTTGACGAAATGCATCGTCCTGCGCTGCCTTATAAGTTCAAGTTCAAGTTCTCTGGTTGCCCGAATGACTGCGTGAACGCTATTCATCGTGCTGACTTTGCTGTGATCGGTACATGGCGTGATGATATCAAGATCAATCAGGATGAAGTCAAGAAATATGTTTCTGAGCTTGGTCGGAAGTATATCATTGACCATATCGTTGCCATGTGTCCGACGCGTGCCGTCAGCCTGAATGATGATGATACAATTGAGATCAATAACAAGGACTGCGTGCATTGTATGCATTGCATCAATGTTATGACAAAAGCTTTGTCTGTTGGTGATGACAAGGGTGCTTCTATCATGATCGGTGGTAAGCGTTCCCTTAAGGTTGGTGACCTGATGGGAACTATGATTGTTCCTTTCATGAAGCTTGAGAGTGATGAAGATTTTGAAGAGCTGACTGAGTTTGCAGGCGAAATGATTGATTTCTTTGCTGACAATGCCCTTGAACATGAGCGTACAGGTGAGACAATCGACCGTATTGGTCTTCCCGCATTCCTTGAAGCCCTTGAGATTGAGCCTAATGCGAATATGGTCAATCATCCTCGTACATCATCTTACGTTCGTACGGATGATTTTGATGAGGCTGCTGAAGAATATTTCGAGAAAAAGGCTGAAAAGTCTGCTGCTGAGTAGGTTCGTTCTTGAACAGTGCCGCGACTGTTTTGTAATCAGTCGCGGTTTCATAAATATTAGGCGTTTGGTTTTTTGGCCAGCACGCTAAGGTTAGGAGAGATATTTTATTATGTCTGATGATACCCCCCGCACCCCGGATGAGCATGGTGTGCCAGATCCATTTCCATATATGCATCCAGTGATGGTCGATAATTATGGCAAATGGGATCATCATGAGCGTCCCCGCCCGGGTGTTCTGCATCATGTGTCCAAGACTGGTGGAGAAATTTGGACTGTACGTGCCGGTACACAGCGTCAGACAGACGTGTTTACTCTGCGTACAATGATGGATATTGCTGATGAGTTTGCTGATGGTTATATCCGCTTTACAACCCGTTCCAATATGGAGTTTATGGTCAGTGATGAGGCCAAGGTTGAGCCATTGATTGAGGCCCTTAACAAGGCTGGCTTCCCTGTTGGCGGTACTGGTAACTCGGTGTCGATGATTTCCCATACGCAGGGTTGGTTGCATTGTGATATTCCGGGGACTGACGCTTCTGGCGTTGTTAAAAGTCTGATGGATATGATGCATGACGACTTCATTAAGGAAGAGATGCCTAACCGGGTTCGGATTACAACCTCATGTTGTCAGATTAACTGTGGTGGCCAGGGTGATATTGCAATTAACGTGCAGTACACAAAACCGCCCCGTATTAATCATGACCTGGTTGCAAATGTTTGTGAACGTCCTTCTGTTGTGGCGCGCTGCCCTGTTGCGGCTATTCGTCCTGCGATGGTCAATGGCAAGCCTTCCCTGGAAATTGATGAGAAGAAATGCATTTGTTGCGGTGCCTGTTATCCGCCGTGCCCTCCTATGCAGATTAACAGTAAGGAATCGACCAAGCTTGCTATCTGGGTTGGTGGCAAACATTCAAATGCCCGTTCCAAACCAACTTTCCATAAATTGGTTGTGGCAAACTTGCCAAACAATCCTCCGCGCTGGCCTGAAGTTGAGGCTGTGGTCAAGAAAATTCTTTATACTTATAAAGATAATGCAAAAGACTGGGAGCGTATGGGTGAGTGGATCGAGCGTATCGGTTGGCCTAGGTTCTTCGAGATGACAGATCTGGCCTTTACAAAGCATCATCTGGATACCTGGACTGGTGCCCGTAAGACGATGAACCAGTCAGCGCATGTCCGCTTCTAGTGTAAGGTGTTTTTGAGAGACGAATATGGTGACTGGTTGTTTTTAATAGCTGGTCATCATTCTTATATTTTGGAATGGCTTGGTGTGGTGTTAGGTGTTTTTCTATTGGCCTTGCCCGTTGCGGAGTATTTTTCTGTTCTATAAGAAGATGTATCGGGGCTAATGAGGACAATTGTCTTTAAATATTAACTTATTCAAAGCTATGTATCTTTTGATGTAAAGATGGTAGATGATTGTTGTGATTGGCTTGGCCTGTGTAGTTTTGGGCTTAGTAATTTATTATTCACTTTGGCATTCAGGGAAGAGCAAATTGAAATTTGGTATTCTTGTTAACGAAGGGCCGTATCAGCATCAGTCTGCTGACAGTGCCTATCAATTTACAAAAGCAGCTTTGGAAAATGGTCATGAAATTTTTCGTGTTTTTTTCTATCATGATGGGGTTAATAACGGGACACGTTATGCAATACCGCCACAAGATGACAGAAATATTACAGAGCTTTGGTCTGCGCTTCAGGAAAAATACAAGCTTGATCTTGTGATTTGTATTGCAGCTGCCCAAAGGCGCGGGATTCTTGATGAAAATGAGGCAAAGCGTCAGGGGAAAGATGGTGACAATATTGCGCCAGGTTTTCGGATTTCTGGTCTTGGTCAATTGATTGAGGCAGGGATTGAGTCTGACCGTGTTGTGTCTTTTGGGGATTAGGGAGCAAGATATGAGTGAAGCAAAAAAGTTTATGTTCCTTAACCGTAAGGCACCGTATGGCAGTGTTTACGCTTTGGAATCTTTGGAAGTTGTTTTGATATCTGCTGCTTTTGAGCAAGATGTCTCTTTGGCCTTTGTTGATGACGGTATCTATCAGTTGGTTGATAACCAGAAAACAGACGACATTGGTATGAAAAATTTTTCAGGTGCCTATAAGGCTTTGGGGGATTTTGAAATTACCAAGCTGTATGTTGAAAAGGAATCTCTCGAAGAGCGGGGGTTGACCATTGATTCTTTGATGCCTCTGGTTTATGAAGATGAGGATGATGACTGGGAAGAAAAACCATCTATCAAGATTGTTAGCCGCGAAGAGCTTGCGGGTATCATGGAAGAACAAAATATAGTTCTGAGTTTCTAGCTGAAAGGGTTTTAAAATGGCAATTCTTCATATTGTAAATAAGTCACCTTTTGAGCGGAATAGCTTGGAAAGTGCCCTGGCATATGCCAAAAAAGGATCAGGCATATTGCTGATAGAAGATGCTGTCTATGCCGCATCTGGGAAGACGAAATTTGCTGACGCTGTGAAGGCATGTGTCGGTGATGTGAAGGTCTATGTGCTTGACCCTGATTATCAGGCGAGGGGGCTAGGTGAAGTGGCTGTGGTGGACGGCGTTGAAGCTGTCGACTATAAGGGTTTTGTAGACCTTGTTGCCCAGTTTGAAACAACCCAGTCCTGGTTATAAGACCCTTAAAGCAAGATCCAATAACCCCCTGATATTAGGTGTGCTTGCCTGATTTTAGAATATATGAAAAAGGAATGTCCAATATGGCTTATGAATTAAATGGCGAAACTATTGAATGTGATGAAGAAGGTTACCTTTCAAACATCAATGAATGGACCAAAGAGCTTGCAGTCTTGCTGGCTAAAGATGAAAAAATTGAGCTGACACCTGAGCATTGGGAAGTGATTGACTTTCTGCGTGAGTATTATGAAGAATACCAGATTGCTCCAGCTATCCGTGTTCTTGTGAAAGCTATGAAAAAGAAATATGGCAAGGAAAAAGGTAGTAATAAATACCTTTATGAACTGTTCCCTTATGGTCCTGCGAAACAGGCATGTAAGGTTGGCGGTCTGCCAAAACCAACAGGTTGTATCTAGTCAGGTTTGCTTGATTCTGAAGGGGCGGGCTGCCTTTGCTGCGTGGTCTGTCCTTTTTGGGATTTAGTTTTGTGATGTGCGTAGGCCTTGTTGGCTCATCTGTTGATCTAATATTTTACTTTGTTTTGTCATCTGCCGCTTGTGAACTGAAAGTTATCGCAGTTCTGGCGTGTTGGTGATTATGAGAAACTTGATGGAAATATTAGATGAATTGGATGTCTGTCCAAGGGTTATTGACAAAATATAGGATGTTAAGTCGTGATTTCTATTTCTGCTTTCTTTGCTGGCCTGTTTTATTTTGCGACTGCGGTTATTGTCTTTGGTGTCTTGTACCGTATTTATGAGTATTGGAGTGTGCCTTCTCCCCTAAATATAGCGACCACGCCAGCACCAACCACCCAGGCGGGTGCAGCTTTTCGTGTTGTTAGAGAAGTGACGCTGTTTGAGAGCCTGTTTAAGGCAAATAAATGGATCTGGCTGTTTGGGATTACATTCCATTTGGCATTGTTGTTGGTTCTGCTGAGACACTTTCGTTATTTTGTTGATCCAACATTTATTCTGTGGGCTTGGGTGCCTTATGTCCAGCCATTTGGAAAATATGCTGCCTTTGCAATGGTTCTTGGTCTCGCAGCACTATGGGCAAGACGTTTCCTGGTAGAGCGTGTGCGTTATATCAGTTCTCCTTCTGATCATCTTATGCTGCTACTGCTTATCCTGATTGGTGTCAGTGGTCTTGTTATGAAATTTGTCAGCCATACAGATATTATGGATGTGAAGCATTTCTTTGTTGGTTTGCGGAGCTTCGATATTAAGGAGTTGCCCAACGACTTACCACTTTATATCCATCTGTCACTGGTTGCAACACTGATGATTATTTTTCCGTTTTCTAAATTGTTGCATGTGCCAGGAGTCTTTTTAGCCCAACACGAAATATGGCAGATAATCCTAGGGAAAAACGTCATGTTGCCGCTTGGGCTGAGGAAAAGTATAATAAGACTGGCGAGTGATATTTTTTGAAATATTACGTATTTATGGTTTTGTGCGGGATTTTTACAATTACTAATTGGATAACAAAAGGCAGCATTTCTTTGTTATCGCTGGGAGAACTTGAACGTGACTGACTTGGAAAAACAGGTAAGTGAAGACCAGGACGTAGAGGATGTCGAGGAACAGCTGGAACTACCCGATCCTCTAGAGATCCCTGCAATCGTCGTTGATGCTATGGTCGACCTTCATTCTTTTGAGGCTGCACCAGCCCATCAGACAGATCTGGGGTTTCCTGGTGAGTTGGTTGATGACTGGCAAGAACGTGCAATTGCCAAGATTGGTGACTTGAGGAAAAAATATAGGTCTTTTCGTGTTTATCTTGACAGTTGTGTGAAATGCGGGGCCTGTACTGACAAGTGCCATTATTTCTTGGGGTCTGCTGATCCTAAAAATATGCCGGTCGCCAGGCAAGACTTGTTGCGGAGTGTCTATCGTCGTTACTATACAATTCCAGGTAAGATTGCGCCTTGGCTGGTAGGTGCGCGTGACCTGACTGAGGAAGTCCTTGGCGAATGGTATAATTATTTCCACCAATGTTCCCAGTGCCGTCGCTGCTCTGTCTACTGTCCTTACGGTATCGATACCGCAGAAATTTCTATGGCTGCCCGCGAGATCATGGATGATGTTGGCAAGGGTCAGAAATATTGTAACGAGATTATTGCCAAACTGCATAAGGTTGGCAATAATCTTGGGATGCCGCCAAAGGCACTTGAGGCGACCCTGGCAGATTTTGAGGAAGAGCTTGAGGATGATTTCGGTATCGAAATCAAGATGCCGCTTGATGTGGAAGGCGCAGATATTCTGCTGATCACGCCAAGTGCAGACTTTTTTGCTGATCCCCATATCGAGGGACTGATGGGATATGCCAAGGTCTTTCATAATGCAGGCGTAAGCTGGACAATGAGTTCTTATGCGTCTGAGGCTGCCAACTTTGGCATGTTTATTGGTTCCTATGATAATATGCGCAAGGTGTCACGCCGTATCCGGAAGGCTGCTAAAGACCTTAAGGTCAAGCGGATCGTTTTTGGGGAATGTGGCCATGCATGGCGCGTTGGTTATGCGTTCCTGAATACTTTGGCTGGGCCTTGGGATTTTCTGGATCAAAATTATCCGATTCCCCAGCATATCTGTGAATTTACCTTCGATGAAATAGAGAAGGGTGCCATCACGTTCGACAAGTCAAGGAATGATGACAAGGTGATGACGTTCCACGACAGTTGCAATGTTGCGCGTGCGACACGTATGGGGTCTAACCCTGGTGGCCAGTTTGACTATCCAAGGGCGTTATTGAAGGCATCCTGTAATCACTTCCATGATATGCCTGAGGATACTATTGGTGAAGCCACAGTCTGTTGCGGCGGCGGCGCGGGTATATTGACAGATGACCTGATGGACATAAGGGTTAAAGGGGCCGCACCAAGGATGAAAGCTCTCAGACAGGTGACAGAAGAGGAGGGGGTGACGCATATGGCGGCAATTTGCGCGATATGTAAGAGTCAGTTTACCAAAATTCTTCCTAAATATGATTTTGATATGGAGGCGATCCAGAGCGTTCACCAAATCGTAAGCAATGCTATAGTGCTTGAGGGGGCGACTGTCCCTGAAGATGACTAGTAAAAGAATAACCACCAGATAATTAAGGGCAGGCTAGACCAGCAGCGTGCCGGGTTTCGATGAAGGATAAATGATATGACTAACGAACATAACCCTAAAGACAATAATTTTCGACGTTTTGAGGCTGGGGAAACCCCTGATGACTGGGAATTGACCGAGAAGATCTTTGATGCCGATCATTCTCATAAATGCCCAACTTACATTCATAAAACGCCACCTTGTCAGGGGAGTTGCCCTTCAGGTCATGAGATCCGTGGCTGGTTGGCTGTTGCCCGTGGTATGGATAAGCCATCAGAAGAAGGGATGGCTTGGCAACAACATGCTTTTAACAAGATGATTGCTTCCAACCCTTTTCCATCTGTTATGGGACGTGTTTGTCCAGCACCATGCGAAGACGGTTGTAACCGTAATGAACTTGATGATTTTGTTGGTATTAATGCGGTTGAACAATATGTTGGTGACTGGGCGCGTGAAAATAATGCAACTTTCCCGACGGCTGGTGTCGATACAGGAAAAAAAGTTGCTGTTATTGGTTCTGGCCCTGCTGGTTTGACAGCAGCCTTTTTCTTAAGGCAAAAAGGTCATGGCGTTACGATCTTTGATGAGCATAAAGAACTTGGCGGCATGATGAAGTTTGGTATTCCAGGCTACCGTACGCCGCGTGATATGCTTGATGGAGAGATCGACCGTATTATTGATATGGGTGTTGAGGTTAAGCTTGAGACCCGTGTTGGTACAGATGTTTCTGTTGAAGAGCTTGAAAAAGACTATGATGCCATTTTCTGGGCTATCGGTGCCCAGAAAGGTCGCGGCCTGTTTGTGGATGACTGGAATGAGACTGAAAACTGTGTAAGTGGTGTTGCCTTCCTGGATTTGTTTAATAATGGTGACCTGGCAGCGACAGTGAAAAAGATTGTGGTTGTTGGCGGCGGAGATACTTCTATTGATGTTGTATCTGTTGCCCGTCGTTTGGGGCATATCAGTGATGAGGCAGCCAAGCCGCAATCGGCGCATGCTGTTATGGGCTTTACCGCCCATGATGTTGCTGGTTCTGCCAGCCGTGAAGGCGTGAAGGCGACATTGACCTCGCTTTTCCCGATTGAAGAGATGACAGCCGCCGAACACGAACGTGAGGATGCCCTGCGCGAAGGCGTGGAAATCAAGGGTGGCGTGATGCCTCTTTCACTGGTCAGGGATGACAGTGGCCGTGCCACAGCTTTGAGGATGGCTGAATGTACAGTTGATGCAAAAGGTATCCCTACCGCAGTTGAGGGAACTGAGTTCGATATTGAGGCTGATCTTGTTGTTGCTGCTATTGGGCAGTCTGGCGACATGACAGGTCTTGAGAAATTTGATAATGGTCGCGGACTGATGAATGTCAATGCGTTCTTTGATATGGAAGAGCATGAAAAGCATTTTGCGGGCGGCGATATTGTTCGTCCCCATCTTTTGACCACGGCCATTGGCCAGGCCAGTATTGCTGCTGAAGCGATGGATAAATATCTGACCAAAGGTAAGTATGGCCGGAAACGTCCAAAAGTTGATGTGCATCACTTTAACCTTCTGAATGAACTTTCCAGCCGTGGACTGTCTCCGGTAGAGGCTGTTAAGGAAGGCATTAGAGGAACTGATGGGGCTGACTTTGCTGTTCATAACTATGAAGACCGTTCAGCTTCCCAGATTATTCCAGCTGATGAGCTTTTCCTCGGTTATTTTGAATATGAGGATCGTCAGGCACGTGACCATAAATTGGTTGAGGCTGATGAAGTGATCGGCAACTTTGAGGAACGTATCCAGGTTCTCAATGAAGAGCAGACAGTCAAGGAAGGTGAACGTTGCATGAGTTGCGGTGTTTGTTTTGAATGTGATAACTGTGTGGTCTATTGTCCGCAGGATGCAATCTTCAGGGTCAAGCCTGGTGACCGTGCTGTTGGTCGTTATGTTGATACTGACTATACCAAATGTATTGGCTGTCATATTTGTAAAGACGTTTGTCCGACAGGTTACATTGAAATGGGACTTGGAGACTAATTCGATATGAAACGAGCAGTTTTGGCAATGGGCGTATTGGGGCTTGCAATTTTCTCTGCTGTGCAGATGACTTTTGTTGCTCCAGTAAACGCTGGCGCGCAGCAGCTGACAGAGTTTAGGATTGCTCAGGCTGCCAGTGACAATAATAAAAGTGATAAAGATACAAAAGCATCAGGCAAGACAAAGCCTGATGCTGCAAAACTTGGGACGAACCATGGCAGTGCTGTCAATGGCGGTGAATGTATCCGTCCGACAAAAGAAATGCGTAAAAATCATATGGATATGATTTTGCATAAACGTGATGAGACAATGTATAAGGGCATCCGGACCAAGGATGCCAGTCTTAAACAATGTATTTCATGTCATGCCATCAAGGGTGATGAGGGAACTTTTATTAAGGCTACAGACCCCAAGCACTTTTGCAGGGGATGTCATGACCAGGTGGCTGTTCGTATTGATTGTTTTGATTGTCATGCCTCAAGGCCTGAAGTCAAGAAAGACAGTGCGCACTTAAATCCGCATCAAAAGAGGCTGAGTCCTTTTGCACTTGTGCAGGATAAAAAAGCAACGGCAACTGCCTTAAACTCATTTTTGGGAGGGCAGGCGAATGACAAGAAATAATTTTGATTTTTCTGAAGCAGGCGGATGTGGAACATCCTCATGTTCTTGTAAGTCTCAAGATACAGGCAAGGCTGAAGATGTTACCAAGCGTGACTTTCTAAAGGGCAGTGCCTATGCAGCTGGCGGGATTTCGCTGACATCTGCGCTGACCCTGTTTACATTTGGCGGGTCGCCTGCACAGGCAAAAGAAGATGAAACCGCAATCTCATCCAAGCAAAGATGGGGTATGTTGATTGATGCTGATAAATGTGGTGATGACTGTGACACGTGCGTCAGTGCATGTTCAGAAGAGAATGGCTGGAAAAATACAGGGAATCCATTAACGGATACAATCTGGATACGCAAGATCAAGGTGAAAAACCCTGAGACTGAGCATGAAACAACAATGCCGCTCATGTGTCTGCACTGTGAAAAACCGCCTTGCGTAGATGTTTGCCCGACAGGCGCATCCTTTCGTCGTGATGACGGCATTGTACTGGTTGACAGGCATATATGTATTGGTTGCCGTTACTGTATGATGGCTTGCCCATACAAGGCGCGTTCTTTCGCCCATGAAGCCGTTGAAGACCAGAAGGAACATGCGCCGCGCGGTATTGGCTGCGTTGAATCCTGTACCCTGTGTGTCCATAAGATTGATAAGGGTGAGCAGCCTGCTTGTGTTTCTGCCTGTTCAAAATCTGCCGGTGGTGCAATGCTCTTTGGTGACCTGAACGATCCAGAGTCAGAAATTTCACAGACTATAAAAAAATATGCGACCACACAGATGAGGGCTGACCTTGGCCTGAATGTTGGTGTGAGATACCAGAATATTTAAGGAAAATGTAAAGCGATGGCACGTATTCAATTTCAGACGTTCCGGGATCATGACAATAAATTTATCCTGATCGGTGCATTGATTGCACTTTTGGTTGGTATTGGTGCCTTGTCAGCCCTTTATATGGAGCATAATGGACATATTGTAACAGGTATGAATAACCAGATTGTCTGGGGAATGCCCCATGTCTTTGCGATTTTCTTGATTGTGGCAGCTTCTGGGGCGCTTAATATTGCTTCGATATCTTCTGTATTTAACAAGAAGGCCTATAAGCCCTATGCCCGCTTTTCTGGTTTGTTGGCGATATGCCTTCTGATTGGCGGCCTGCTGGTTCTTGTGCTTGACCTGGGACGGCCAGATCGTCTGATCGTTGCGATGACAACCTATAACTTCAAGTCAATCTTTGCATGGAACATTATCCTGTATAATGGGTTTATCGCAATTGTTATTGTTTATCTCTGGACCATGTTCCAGAAAAACCTGAATGGTTATACCAAATATGCAGGGTTTGCGGCCTTTATCTGGCGGTTGCTTCTGACAATGGGTACGGGTTCCATTTTCGGTTTCCTGGTAGCCAGGGAAGCCTATGACAGTGCGATTTACGCGCCCCTGTTTATTATTTCCTCATTTGTATATGGTTTGGCATTTACAGTCCTGTTCCTGGCTATGTTGGAATGGACTACTGGCAAGAATTTTATGCCTAAGGATATCGTCCGCAGGTTCAGGGGACTGTTTATTGTCTTTATTGGCGGTGTGTTGTTTTTCACCCTGATTTTGCATCTAGCAAATCTCTATGCGTCGCAGCATCACGGAGTAGAAGAATTTCTGCTTGTTAATGGCGGCAATTTCCCAACCATATTCTGGGGCGGCCAGATTATCTTGGGTAGCCTGTTGCCCTTGGCTATTTTGGCAAGCAGCAGTTTTGGTTTGTCGCGCCGAGGTCTTGTCCTGGCATCCATCCTGTTTCTGCTTGGTGGGATTGCACAAATCTATTTCATTCTGATTGGTGGCCAGAGTTATCCGCTCAATCTGTTCCCTGGAATGGAAGTGACACAAAGCGGTTTCAGTGATGGTGCAATCGGACATTATAGTGCGACCATGCCTGAAATTATGTTGGGTATTGGAGGTTTGTCCCTTGCCCTACTCATGACAGGAATTGCAGTCAAGGTTTTGCCTTTTTTGCCAAAACCTTGGGCAGACGAAGCATAGTGCATAGTGCGAGCAAGTCGTTACGATTTACGGGTTAAGATATGCGCCATCAAGGGGCTAGGGCAAGGTCAGTTGACCAAACCTGCTTGCAGGTTGCCCTAGAGCAAAACGTATTTAACTTCGATTATTTTTTGCTCCAGATTCCTTATTGGTCGCATACTTTAACTGGACAAGTCGGTTTGCCTTGTCTTCATTATGCTCTAAAGCTACGAAATACGGTTGACGTTAAAATATTAATTGACGAAAGCGGGGCTGCTGCATCAAGATGTAGATGCCCCGTTTTTTTGTTTTGACCAAACGAAAAATATCATTTCATTACAAGGTGTACCTGATTATGGAACTTCATCCCTTTGCACAATATATTGCCATTCTTGGGCGCGGAAAAACCAAGTCCAGGGCTCTGACCCAAGAAGAGGCTCGTGAGGCGATGGGCATGATCCTGCGGGATGAAGTTCTGCCAGAGCAGCTTGGAGCCTTTATGTTGCTCCAGCGTTATAAGGAAGAGACACCAGAAGAGGTTGCTGGCTTTGTCGAGGCTGTACGTGATGGGCTGAAATTGCCGGCCAAAATTCCTGAAGTTGACCTGGACTGGTCCTCTTATGCAGGCAAGCGGCTGCAACTGCCTTGGTTTATCCTCTCAGCCCTTACTTTGTCTCGCAATGGCTATAAGGTATTTATGCACGGTACTGAAGGCCATACCCCAAACAGGCTCTATACCAGGGAAGCTCTGGATGCCCTTGGTTTTCCAGTCCTTGGTAGCCTGGACGAAGCAGTCCAGCATTTGGAACAGTCAAATTTTGCCTATGTACCGTTGGAAGTGCTGTCAACGAAACTGAAGGAACTAATAGAGTTGCGCCCAATATTAGGACTGCGCACGCCAGTGCACACCTTTGCCAGGATGATTAATCCATTTAAGGCCAAGGCGATGTTGCAAGGGATTTTCCATCGCGGCTTTATGGAAACCCACACTGAGGGTGGCCGCTTTATCGGGCAGGAACATCTGGCTGTGTTTCGCGGCGAAGGCGGAGAGATAGAACGGAAATCCAGTAAGCCAACTGAAGTCTGGTCATTGCATGGCGGTGAAACAACAATTGACAGGTGGCCGCGCTTGCTTGACGATGACACCCAGAGACCTGATGATAATATGGACATTCAGCGTCTTGCAGGATTGTGGACAGGTGAAAGCCATGATGAATATGGCGAGGCAGCAGTCATTGGAACCTTGGCAATTGCCCTGCATTTGATGGGTGTCGCGAAGACCACAGATGAGGCAGATGCACAAGCCGCGCAGATGTGGCACAGCCGGGACAAGAAAAACTTTGCCAGGGCAGCCTAGTGGCTTGCGACTCTTGGTTTAAGTGGGGTAACGCAAGAGAGCCTATTATAGCTTTCTGAAAACGGTTTAACAGGTTTACTTTTGCGGCCAGAAAAATTCAGGCAGCTTATTGAGCGGGTTTGGATGTAAGATGCCCCCTCAAAAAAAATTGTCAGCAGGCTCATATCTGTAGGTTTGCTGATTTACTTTGGATGACATATAGCACAAGCGTGTGAAAACGTCCTGGTTTTGAGCTGGATGCATTCCATTTTACTTTCCTAGTAGGGTCATACAGTGTCTTATTTCTATATTGCTGCGGCACACAAGTCGTCAGGCAAGACAACAATTTCTGTCGGGCTGGCCTCTGCCTTGAGGCAGGCTGGCCTGAAAGTGCAGACCTTTAAGAAGGGGCCTGACTATATTGATCCGCTCTGGCTGGAAAAGGCCAGCGGAAGACCTTGCTACAACCTTGACTTCAATACCATGACAGAAGCAGAAATCCTGGCCTCGTTTTCCCAGCATGTCACAGGAAGCGATATTTGTCTGGTTGAGGGCAATAAGGGGCTTTATGATGGGGTTGACCTTGAAGGTGCGGACAGTAATGCGGCAATGGCCAAGCTGTTGCAGGCTCCGGTCATTCTAGTGCTGGACTGTTCAGGTATTACTAGGGGCATTGCCCCACTGCTGCAAGGTTACCAAAACTTTGATCCTGATATTACCATTGCAGGCGTGATTCTCAACAAGGTGGTTTCGGCGCGCCATGAGCAAAAGCTGAGGGACGTGATTGACTATTATGTCAAGATACCAATCATCGGTGTGGTTCGGCGCGACAATGGACTATTTGCAGATGAACGACATCTTGGTTTGATCCCTCCAGATGAGATGCAGGGCGAACCAGAGCGTATCAGGAAACTGGGGCAAATGGTTAGCCAGTCGGTCGATATGGCAAAAATCAAGTCGATTGTCACAAGAGCAACACCGCATGTCAGTCCTGCACCTGATGAGATCGGGCAGATTCTGGCCAGTACAGGGCTGCGGATAGGGATTATCCGTGACAGTGCCTTTGGCTTCTATTACGCTGACGACCTAGAGGCATTCAGGGCGCATGGCGCGGAATTGGTCTTCATCAATGCCCAGCAAGACCAGGAATTGCCAAAGGTTGATGGCTTGTTTATTGGCGGCGGATTCCCAGAAACCCACCTGGACCTGTTACAGGCCAACAGTAGCCTGCGCAGGACTATCTGCCAGGCAGGTGAGCAGGGCTTACCGATCTACGCAGAATGCGGCGGGCTGATGTATCTGTCGCGTTCTATTAGCTGGAAGGGCAAGACATGTGAGATGGTTGGACTTGTGCCAGGTGACGTGGTGATGCATGAGCGGCCTCAAGGCCGGGGGCTTGTCAGGCTCAAAGAAGGCAACGGACTTTGGGGGCAGGATGGTGGCGGGACGTTTAACTGTCACGAATTTCATTATGCCTCGCTGGAAAATTTGCCAACAGACAGCCGTTATGCCTTTGCGGTCGAGCGCGGCTTTGGCATAAATGGAGAGCAAGACGGCATTATCATTAACAACACCCAGGCAAATTTTTCCCATCTGCGCCACAGCAAACAAAAGCCGTGGGTTTCTGAATTTTTGGCTTTTGTGCAGAAGGTCAAGACCAGATAATAAACCTGCGGCATTATTTTTGTTTGAACAGCAGGTTAAAGCTGGTTGGCACAACGCTGTCAATAGATTTGAGCTTTGCAAGCTTCATCAGTTTCTTGATGCCTTTCATCAGCCCAAAGTCTTCAGCAGACACCATCACGGGCTTGACTGTGGAAACAGAAAAACTGCTGGCAGAGAGCCGCGTTATATAGACCTCGGCTTCCAGTTCCTTTTCCTGGCCGTGCAGGGAGAGGATAAACGGCAAGTCTTTTTTGATCCTGTACCCAGGGTTGAGCGATGTAAATTCTTTCAGGTCAAGTTTGGCTTTTATCATTGCTGAAGGATGAAGGATGACCTCAAACAGGGACTTTTTCATTCGCTGATTGCGAATATCAACATTGCTTTCTATTGAGGCGAGATTGATCTCTACTTGCACTTCGCCAGATGGGCTGATTTTTCCGGTTATGGTCTTAAAGTGAAACGCCTCAGCTACAGAACTCTTCTTGATTGAGGTAATGGACAGGCTGGAATAGTCATTGTCCAGTACCCAGTCAGATTTAGGGGCATTGCCTTCATTACAGCCAGACAGCAGGGCGATAGAGAAAAAAGTGAAAAAACCTAGTGATGAGAGGCGCAATTTGGTAACCCTTGCAAAGAGAAAATTTTATAAGACTGATGGCTGAAATATATGGGGGACTATATTTCAGGTTAGTCATGGATGGCAAGGAAAAATGATGGTAGATATTGGCACACCCCTTTCAGGGTCAGCAACAAAAGTCCTTTTTTGCGGCGGCGGCGAGCTTGGCAAGGAAGTGGTGATTGAGTTGCAGCGGCTGGGTGTTGAGCTGATTGTGCTGGACCGATACCCGAATGCCCCTGCGATGCAGGTTGCCCATCGTTCCCACTGCGTGACAATGACAGATGGCGAGGCCTTGCGCGAAGTCATTATGCAGGAAAAGCCTGATTATATTGTCCCCGAGATTGAGGCGATTGCAACGCAGACCCTGGTTGAGCTGGAACAGGAGGGCTTTCACGTTATTCCGACAGCCAGGGCGGCTCAACTGACCATGAACCGTGAAGGGATCCGCAGGCTGGCAGCAGAGGAACTGGGGATCACGACATCACCTTATCAGTTTGTCCAGGACCGTGAAGGGTTTGGGCAGGCTATTGATGACATTGGTATGCCCTGCGTGGTCAAGCCGATCATGAGTTCCTCAGGCAAGGGACAAAGTACAGTTAAGGAAAAAAGTGATATTGGCACGGCCTGGAACACAGCGCAGGAAGGCGGGCGTACAGGCGCGGGCAAGGTGATTGTTGAGGGATTTGTTGATTTTGACTATGAAATTACCCTGCTGACGGTCAGGCATTTGAAAGACGGGGAGACCATTACCAGTTATTGCAGGCCGATTGGGCATATACAGGTCGATGGCGATTATCGGGAATCCTGGCAGCCACAGCAGATGACACAAGCCGCGCTGGAAAAGGCGCAGGATATTGCAGCCAGGGTGACGGGGGCATTGGGCGGACGAGGCATTTTTGGGGTGGAGCTGTTTGTCAAGGGTGATGAGGTGATCTTCAGTGAGGTATCACCGCGCCCGCATGATACAGGTATGGTCACGATGATCTCGCAGGATTTGTCCCAGTTTGCCCTTCATGCCCGCGCAATATTGGGGCTGCCCATTCCCGATATTCATTTCCATGGCCCGTCAGCCAGTGCGGTTATCATGCCAGAGGGACATTCTGACAGGCTTGTGTTTGGAGGGTTGGACAAGGCGTTGGCAGAAAAGGATACCCAGCTTCGCCTGTTTGGCAAGCCAGAGGTGCAGGGCGCGCGCAGAATGGGGGTGGTTCTTGCCCGTGATGAAAGCGTTGAGAAGGCGCGGCAAAAAGCTGTAAGGGCGGCAAGTGCTGTCAGCTATAAATTTTAAAGTTCTGTCACATCCCACTTTTTGTTATCGCAGTGCTATCAAGCAGCTTGCTTTGTATTGCGCTGTTCTGTGTTGTGGTGCAGCATAGAATGAAGCGGCCAGTTGGTCTGGCATTATTATCCCAGGGAGTAAAACAATATGACGAATGTGACAAAAGGGTTTTTGGCAGTGCTGGCAACCTGTTGGGTGTTTGCGGCGTTCGCTGTTATGCCTGCCAGGGCGGCTACTGTGTGTGAGGCCAGCAAGGTCTGTGACTTTACAAACGGAAATATCGGCTATAAGGCCTGCCTTGGCAGGTTGGCTAAAGATCAGGACAGGGAGCTGAACCGTCTTTACAGCCAGCTGAGGTCTATGTTGAGGGGCTCAGACGCTGACGGGTCAATCGGCGGCGGCGAGAGAGCAAGAAGCTGGCCATTATTCAAGAAGGGGCAGAAATTCTGGCTCAAATTCCGCGACCACCAGTGCGAGGCTGAAAGCCAGGTTGCCCACGGCGGAACGGCTGCCAGCGGCTATTATGCAAACTGTCTCTGTAACCTGACCTATCACCGCAACAATGATTTCAAACGAATGCTGGATGACTATAGTGCCCGCTGAGCGTACAAATTCATCTTAGTTCACAACCCTCGTGACGATATGATCTATCAGTGGTGCTTTTTGGGTCTCCGTTGGTTCTATAGCCTCTGGCGCAAGGTTGAATCCATAAATCACCGAGAATAACTGAACCATAGTCAGGCTATTAAGTTTTGTGCGTAATCCTTTTTCTTCAAAGGATTTAAGAACGCTGAATGGGTCAATAGCTGGTTCTGAGATAAAGCCAACCATCCTGTCATGATAAAGCTTGGATAGACCAGGGTTCTATTGTACCATCCCCTGTAACACTCTGAAACTTTCTGTGGTGAAGTGTTCGTATTTTTCGTAACTCATCCCGCTTCCTCCTTAATCCATATAACTTGGCTCAATAAAATATTTTGCTAATTCAATGAGGTTTGGGCTTGCATTGCCATACTTTTCACGAAAGGTCATTTTCTTTTTGAAAAGATACCTGGTTTCAAAATCTTGTTTCGTTACTTTATGTAATAAGGTAGATTTTGGTACTGCTCTACCGTTCTGTAGAACGGCTTGAGTTGACATAGGAATTGCTGCGTGTTGTTTAATGCAGAATGGGACAGGATTTTTCTGTTGATCTAGGATAATATTGCCGTTTCTTCTGGCTTTTAAAAATTGTCCATACTTTTCTTCTTGACCAGCAATAGTGCTTATCATATTTTTATGAGGGGCTATTGGTTGCCATTTGGTTGGCAAGATAAAGGTCTTGTCTCTTATCTCATCATTGCTAAAAATAGCATTTGCCTTCAGTAAGACCCTGAAATCCTCAAGGCCTGATAGGGACAGTTCATCTGGAATATTTGGGATGATAACCTTGTGGGATAGGGATAGAAACACCTCAGCAAACAAGCTAATTCCTGGCGGCATATCAAAGATTATAAAATCATAACCATGTTCTGCACCATCCGCATCCTTATAAGCAACAAGGTTCTCTAAATCTGTAAGAATAATTTGTTTCAAATAGTCTCTGTAACCATTGAACCCGCCATATGTTCCGATAGTTCCATCCAGCATATTTCTCTCAGTGCCATGCAATCTTGATGATGCTGGTATCAGAGATACAAAACCGGATGATTTATTTTTTTCAAAATCAATGTTAGAGCATTGAATAGTATACACTACATGCTCAGTCTTCCCATTGATTTTAACGGGTTTTTTTAGCGTAACCTCTCGGTTAATATGAAAACCTTCAAGGCTTTTGGTGTCGGTTTGACCAGGTAATGCGCTGAAATATTGATCTATCGTAACGTCTGCTGTTCTAAGGGCTTTTGTTGCTCCCATACCAACTAAACAAGATGTTGCGTTTGACTGTGTATCAAGGTCAATAACCAAAACTTTTTTACTAAAAATAGCGGCTAAAGATTCTGCAAGTGTAATCGTTGTAGTTGTTTTTGCAACACCGCCCTTCATGTTTGCGCACGCTATGTATTGTGTCGTCATCCCCAACCTCTTATTTTGATTTTATGCGTGCTGCTAAATGCTTTTTTCGTAGTAAACATTTAGGTAAGTCGATAGTCTTCTGGTATGTTCCGTGGTGCTTCTGCTTCAACATAATAACCACTGTGAAAGTTAGAATTATCAAATAGGAGCAAGCCAATTCTTGCTTCCTTACATTCTTCCAACAAATCAGTGAAATTTTTGGAGTTTTTATCTTCTTGAGTAATTGGACAGGCCAAGTAGCCATACCTATCCCCTTAATTAAGGCTCATATTCATTGTATTCTCTGTTGTTAATAGTTTAGGGAGAATATGACATGACAGAAGACCATAAGAGAGAGCTTTGGGAAGATTTTCCGAAAGATTTACCTGCTTTTGAAGCGC
>JAJRRF010000196.1 GCA_024279735.1 Alphaproteobacteria bacterium | reverse complement strand
CGTAAATACGCGGTTTCAAGCGGAATACAGTCTGAAAATCCTGTTTTTTAATGGAAAAATGATCATATTTTAGTGGTTTTAAAAATAACGATTTATTTTTATCGTTATTTATCAATTAGTTAATACACCTAAAACAAGCTGGGGAGTTGCCTTTATTTTTATTCTTGTATTGCCCTCTCCATCGTCATGGTCGTACTTGATACGACTATCCATTTCTGTAACTATCTTCTTGACAATAAAGGCATTTTTTAAGATCAAAAGGTTAGAAATGGGTCATCAGATCAAGTCTGATGATGACGGGTGAGACATTTGTGATCTGCTCGTCAATAGTCAGAGATTGGCTTAGGCTCTTACCCCTCTCCAGTCTCCCCGACAAGCCGCTCCATCCTGCTGACAAGTTCACGCACCTCATTTTTCATTTCAAGGGATTTTTGGGTCGGGACAAGCTTTTGTCCTTCGCGTTCAAACAGGTTGTCATTGAATATATAGCGCAGATTAGAAAGCGAGTGGCTGACCGCCGAGGGACTGCGGCCAAGCTTTTCCGCCGCCCTGGTGACGCTGTTATTTTCAAGAAGCGCGTCAAGGACAATAATAAGGTTCGCATCAAATTTCCGAAATTGCATAATAATTGCCCTGAAGTTCTCTGGCTAAGGTTATCCTTCACAAGCTAAAGATAGGAATGCCTATCAACAGCAAGTAATAATGATTCTTAATTGCAATGATTGGAAGTTTTGTCAAATGAAAATATCAAGATCGTAAATATTGTGCTGTTTGGGGGAATGCCTTCTTAAATTATCAAGGATATTTTGGCTCTCATTATTTAGTTTTATTCATCGTGATGTGAAAATATCACATATTCGCGGTGACTGATATTGTTGAATGCTATTCATTAGTTAAAAATGACAATCATTGTTAAAAGCGATTAGGCCCAGATTAAATTGGGGAGAAATTCTGGTTGTATATCAACTGGATATAGGCGTAAACTTTAAGGCAGTATGCTTTGTAGTTGAGAGATATGGGAGTTTTGGTATGGGGATGAAACGTAATGTTTGGGGCGTTGCGCAAAAAAGAATGCAGGTAGCATTTTTGGGAAGCTGCGCTATGGCTGCCCTGGTTGCAGGGGCAACGCTGGCACAGGCCGAGCCACATATGGAGGGCGAGGTTGCCGTTGAGTTTGCCGGAAATCATGTCAAGCAGGGTGATGCCAAGCAGAATGACATTAACCCGACTGTAGAACTTGCATCCGCCTGGGTGATTACCAAGGCCTGGTCTGTCCAGGGCGGCTGGACACTGGAATCTGTCTATGAAGGTGATGATGACTTTTATTTCAGAAGTCTTGCGCTTTCAACAGATGAGCTTTACTTGCAATATGAGACGGGCATGTTCCGCCTGTTTGGCGGTAAGGCCAATCCGACATTTGGCAGAGCCTGGGATATTGCGCCAGGTGTCTATGGCACAGGGCTTGCTGAAGACTATGAAATTGGCGAGGGCTACATCGCTGTCGGCCTTGCTGTCACCCTTGAGGGCGCAATGGGCAAGCATATCCTGACAGGAACAGCGTTCCGCTTGGACCGTTCAATAATGTCGGAGACCGCCTTTACCAAAGGTGGGTCAAACACTCTTGCAGATGGCGGCCTGTCAAACACAAGAGGGTTTAAAAGTTTTTCCGTGACCCTGGACAGTGAAAACGTCTTTGGGCTTGATGGCCTGAATTCACACCTTGGTTACCAAAAGCAGGCCATAGGCGATGCTGATGTCGGACCAGCTGCTGATGACCAGACAGGCTATGTTGCTGGCCTGAGCTATGGCATGGATTTATCCGCCGCCATCAAGATGGAAGTGATGGCAGAATATGCTGACTTTTCTAACTTTGAGGGTGTCAGGGACAGTGAAGCCAATTATATCACAGTCGGGGCAGGCTTTGCCTATCAGGGCTATAACCTTGCGCTGGCCTATACCCAAAAGGATCATGACGACGTGGACAGCTCACTGATGTCAGTTTCTGTGGGAACTGAAATCTGGAATGAATGGGCGTTGGATGTTGGCTATTCCCTTGGTAAGGAAGACGGTGTCGAGGATGTCCACAGCATTGGCTTTACGCTGGCCAAGGCGTTTGAATTTAGCTCAGCTGCTGAATAGGCGCAGTGTATTGGACAAGTTTCACTCAGCATAAACGGGTGGTATATTGGGGAGAAAATCTCTCCAGTGTGCTGCCCGTTTTTGTGTGTTGGGTTATAGAGCATGACTAATACTAGATCACAAAGGGCGTAACTTTTTGCCAAGCCGCCAGACTGTACCAGTTGGGGGGGGCACGTGGAAAGGAAGATCCCCGTTTGTGAATTGGGAGAGCATTTACTTTAAGAAATCTATAGACTTGTAAAAGGCTGACCTGTCTTATCTTCAAAGAGTACATAACATCCCTCATCCTATCATTGTCATACCGCAGAAATGCGGTATCCATGCCGTGAAATTTGCGTTGAAATGGCAATGTTTGTTTTGGTATAGCGAGACTCTGCACCGTAAAATTGTTGGTCTTTTTCATGGTGACAGTGCACGGCATGGATACCGCGTCGTAGCGCGGCATGACAGTGGATGTGGTCAACAACAGAGCTGTTGACCGACCATAAAGGTCTTTTATTTTCTTGATTGCACCTTTTATTCCGCCTTGGCCTATTGTATCAAATTTTAACATCGTGCGGGCGCATTCAATGCGCCCCTACAGTAGGTTGTTGTGAGTAAAAAAATGAAAATAAAATGATGATGATGTTGTAGGGGCGTATTGCATACGCCCAAATGCGCTCAAGCGCATATCACTGGCTCGCAACCAACGGTTTGAGCCTTGTATAAACTGAACAGAAGTTGTAATCAGGTTTATTTATCAGGCTGGCAGAAGTCCTGGCTTCCCTTTTTTGAACATGCAAACTATTCATTTGCGAATAGTTATCAGTTGCACTATTTGTTTTTGTAGCGCATTCATAAAGCTGAATATTCTGATTTAAGAGCAGTCTGGATGCCATTATAAATGTTAACGGATTAGAGGATAGTCACAATGACAATGAGTTTCAGTCTTAACAAGATGCTGCTTGTTCCTGTTGCCGGGGTTGCAATGCTTGCAGGTGTTGTTCAGGCCAGTGCAGAACCTGCCTTTAAGGCAATTTCAAGCAATTATGCCAATATAGCCCATGCGGGATATGAAGATTCCCTCAAGACCGCTGAAGAGTTGCAGGAGGCCATCAAGCAATTTTTGAAGCAGCCTTCAAAGGCAACCCAGGATATAGCCAAGGACTTTTGGATCGCTGCCCGTATCCCGTACCAGCAGACTGAGGCGTTCCGATTTGGTAACAAGCTGGTCGATGACTGGGAAGGCAAGGTCAATGCCTGGCCGCTGGATGAGGGTCTGATTGACTATGTTTCCAAGGGATATGGCATAGAAAATGAGGAAAACCCGCTTTATATAGCAAATGTTATTGCCAACAAAAGCCTTAAGGTTGCGGGCAAGGACGTTGATGCCTCAAATATCACGCCAGACCTTTTGGAAAGTCTTCAGGAAGCTGGCGGCGTTGAGTCTAATGTTGCAATCGGTTATCACGCCATTGAGTTTTTGCTTTGGGGTCAGGATCTGAACGGGACTAAGGCTGGTGCAGGGGCGCGTCCTGCGACTGACTTTGATACTGCAAAATGCACAGGCGGAAACTGTGGCCGCCGGGCGGCCTATCTGACTGCTGCCACTGACCTTTTGGTCAAGGATCTGAAGGATGCTGTTGCGATGTGGGCAAAAAACGGCAAGGCACGCGCTGCTGTAATGGGCAATGACGGTGCTGACGGTGTAAAAGCCTTGTTGACAGGCATGGGGTCACTTTCTTATGGCGAGCTGGCCGGTGAGCGTATCAAGCTTGGCCTGATGCTGCATGATCCAGAAGAAGAGCATGACTGTTTCTCTGACAATACCCATGCGTCCCATTATAACGATGCCAAGGGTATCCGTAATGTTTATGTTGGGTCTTACAAGCGTGTTGACGGTTCTGTTGTCAGCGGTGCTTCCCTGGCTGACCTTATCAAGGGCAAGGATGCCAAGGTGAATGAGGGCATGATGAGCAGGCTTGATGCCACCATGACTGCAATGGACGCTATGGTAAAACGTGCCGAGGGCGGCGAGGCCTATGACCAGATGATTGGTGAAGGCAATAAGGACGGTAATGCTGTTGTCCAGAAAGTCGTTGACAGCCTGGCAGACCAGACAAAGGATATCCAGCGTGTGCTTGCTGTACTGGATATTAAGGGTGTTGAAATTGAGGGCTCAGACAGCCTTGATAATCCTGCAAAAGTCAAATAATGCAGAATTGATATTGATATTGATATTGATTTTAGGGAAGGGGAGGCTTTGTGAAAAGGCCTCCTCTTTTTCGTGGCTTGTTTACCGTTTGACAGCAATCATCTGCACAGGGGAAATGCAGCCCCTCTCTATATTGTCGCGCATATTTTTGAACTTTTCTGGCGCGCTGCCGCCCATTACCACATTCAGGCTGAGGGCTGGTTTCTTGTCTTGCATCGCCGCCAGGCTCTTTTCAAAAAACGCGATAGCAAAGTCACGGCGGTCTTCCTGTTCCCTGATCTCAAAGCCAGCTTCTGCCAACAGGCTTTCCATTTCCGCAGGGGTTGTGAGGTGGCTGGTTTCTGCGGTCTCAGCCCAAGGCACAGGGTAGGCCAGCGGACTGTCGCCAGTTTTCATGACATCATAGACGCAGAGGAGTGCGCCAGGTTTCAGGACGCGAGCCGTCTCGCGGTAAAGCCCTTTCCTGTCTGAAATATTCATGGCGGCGTGGAGGGTCAGGGCGGCATCAAAATGGTTGTCTTCAAAAGGCAGATCCAGTGCGCTGGCTGTGGCCAGGGAAACCTTGTCTTCAAGCCCTGTCATTTGGTTCAGGGATTTGCCTGTCTCAATAAACTCTTCCGTCAGGTCAATGCCTGTGGCCTGGCATCCGGTCTGGTCAGCCAAAAAACGCGCAGCTCCGCCAATGCCGCAGCCAATATCAAGCACATGATGTTGCGGGGTAATTGCCATTTTTGAGGCGGCATAGGCGGTTGCTTCACGTCCGCCAATATGGAACTCTTCAACAGGTGCGAGGTCATGGGGCTTGAGCTGTTTTGGGTCTATCTCGGAAGCCTCCAGTCCCTGGAGGATACGGGACAGCAGTTCCCCATTGCTGTAATGTTGCGATACTGCCTTTTCATCAATTGTCATGGTCTCTCTCCGTTTTTCTGCCCATATCTCCACTTAACAAACTATATGGTCTGCTTAGGCGGTGAGAGTTGCGATGTCAATTGCTGTGTGTGGGACTGCTAGCTTTTGGAGGTCACAATAATGTGAAGTGCGGGTCGTCTAAGGTCTAGCCCTTGAGCATTTTGGCAGCCTTGCGGAAAGCGGGGCGGGTGCGTATCCGCTTCAGATAGTCGCGTAACTTGCCGTCTGGCATGGGGAATTTGCAGCCCAGTTGCGCCCAGCCTGCACAATGTGCCATGACAAGGTCTGGCACTGTGAAGGTATCACCCATCAGGAATTGATTGTCGCCAAGGCGGATGGCCATCGTTTCCATCGCACGTTCAAACTCGGCCTGGCAGGCTGGTTTGATGGCTTCGATACGTTGCGCTTCAGGTAGGATAAAGCTGTGTTTCCACCACACCCAGAGCGGGGCATCAATTTCATCAGTGATGAAGTAAAGCCAGCTGTCCATATGGGCACGTTCAATAGTGCCGCAAGGAAAACTGAGCTGGCCGTGCTTGTCTGCCAGATAGAGGCAAATCGCGGTGCTGTCGATGATAACCTCATCGTCGTCAACCAGGGCAGGCACCTTGCCAGACGGGTTGAATTTTTGGGCTTCATCGCTTCCGGGTTTTGCCGGAATAATTTCATAGTCCAGCCCCAGTTCCTCAAGGCAGCAGATAACCCGCATAGCGCGGGTGGAGGGTGATCCAATCAGTTTATACATTACCAGCTCTTCCTGTGGTCATGAGGTGAGGGTTGTATGCTGGTTAGCATGTTGGCGGGCGAGTGTCATCCCTAGTTGCCGCAGAGTTTGCATGATTTGTAACTCCCCAGCTTGTTTTAGGTGCGTTAACTAATTGATAAATAACGATAAAAATAAATCGTTATTTTTAAAACCACTAAAATATGATCATTTTTCCATTAAAAAACAGGATTTTTAGACTGTATTCCGCTTGAAACCGCGTATTTACGTGAAAAAAGAAGCTGGG
>JAJRRF010000195.1 GCA_024279735.1 Alphaproteobacteria bacterium | reverse complement strand
GGAAGGATTGTCGCCAGGGTACTCGAAAATATGATAAGCCACAAACCAAAATCAATGCGGCAATTGGTGGATGATACCTTCGAATTTCGTTACTTTCAGGATGTTTCATACTAAACCTGAGTTAAAGGGATAGGTATGATGTTGATGTCTCCGTTGATCGAACGTAATGCTGTTGTCCCTATTAGCCGGACGGATAAATTTTATACCACAGTGAATAATCAACGCAGGATAGATGTCAAAGTTTATCAGGGCGAAAACCTTAGGCCTGACAATAATATTCAGCTTGGCTTTCTTAAGGTTAAGGTTCCTCCTGCCAAAGCAGGGGAAAAAAATATCATGGTGCGTTTTACCTATGATATTAATGGTGCCCTTGAAGTTGAGGCCTGGTCTGAAGACACAGGAAAGAAAGAGCGTTGCGTTTTTAGTAATCAGGCCAACCTTTCTGATGAGGAGCTTGAAGAACGCTTTAAAAAACTGGAAGATATTAAACTGCACCCTCGTGACCGCATTGAAAACCGTACCTTGCTGGCTAGGGCAGAACGCATCTGGTCAGAATCCCTGGGTGACAAGCGTGACTATATCAGTGCGGTGATACAGCAGTTTGAAGCCCTTATTACGGACCAAAGAAACCAAAATATGGCTGAAGGCCAGCAAGAATTTAGCGATCTGCTTGATGAGCTTGAGCAAACCATGTTTGATATTGATTAGGGTTATATGCCGAACATAGCTTGTCCAAATTTTACAACAAGTTGCCCTGACGTGGTAGCTGGATGTTTTCTTGCAAGTGTACGCAACTGCGAACTTGCTTTAGCTGGAACGATCAAAACGGGTGAAGTATGGAAGATCATAAAACGCCATGGGAAAGACTTGGCATAGAAAGAGATGCAGACAAGAGGGAGATTCGGAAAGCTTATGCCCTGTCCCTAAAGACTGTGCGCCCTGACGAAGACCCAGAAGCCTTCCAAAAAATGCGTGAAGCCCGAGACCAGGCTCTTGCAGGGCTGCAATTTCAGGGTGATTTTGCATTTGTTGAATTTGAGGAAAATGATAGTCATACGGATGGAGAGCAGCAAGACAATAGCGCGCAAAAAGAACAGTCATTGCCTTTTTCTGAAGCCAGTGAAGATAAGAAAGTCTTGAAGTCTGATCCTTCCAATATTCAGGAATCACAAGCAAGACAAGAGAGTAGCGAAACCCAAGATACTCCCCATGTCAGTGCTGATGGGGGAACATTATCGCACCCTTCTGTCAGGCAAATGGGTGAAGAGGGTTCTGATGAGGATGTTCCCAGTTTTGATGAGATAGTGGAACGGATGGAAGGTCTTTTCCAGTCCAAAAACCAACAATCGACCGATAATCCTTGGGATAAAAATATTTGGGACAGGAAGGCATGGGAAAAAATCCTGTCCGATATGTTGCTGCTGCCGCTCTATGACCGACAAGACCTGGAATATGAATTGGTTGCTTTGTTTTCTGATCGTCTTGATGTTTTGAAACAAGATTTAGACACCGACAAAGATCATGCGGCACGTAAAGAGGTGTTGTCACTCCTTAATGATGAATTTGGCTGGCTTGAAAATGACCAGATGATCTATAATAGCTTGTCATATGAGAAAGCCGACCAGTTCCTTGATTTTATCTTAAGTGGTGCAGGCAATCAGGCCAACAGGTCAATGGCTTTTAATGGCGCAAGAGTCACTCAAGACGATGATGACAATGATGTTCCAAGCATTGATATTGATGATTTAAAGGCCTTTTTCAATGATAAAACTGAGGAGACAGGTAGTAAAACTCCTTTTGCAATTCGCTATTACCTAAAGTCACGGTTACAAAAAGAGTGGGCCGGTGGCTATCAGCAATATCATTTGGGGGCTTTTTTGTTTACCTATGTCTGGACAGCCTGGCGTGGGTTATGGGGCACAACGGCTTTTCTGCTCTTCCTGTCTTTTGTAGGGTGGATGTTGCTTCTGTCTGGGCAAAGAGTGTATTGGCTTCTGGAGCCATTGGGGTTTTTTATGATTGCTACTCAGCATTTGTTACCACTTGTCAGTGCGCAGCGTTGGTTGATAAAACGGGCGAATAGCACAGCCATAGAGGCGGACAAGCGACGTATCTTTGAGAAAGGGGAACGTGCTGGTTTTATCAGAAAGGTTGGGGCTAAACGCGTGTGGCTATGGCTTATTCCGATTATGGTCTTGGGTATGGCGAGCCGAAAAGTGCCCCAGGCATTGGAAGCCTTTCTTTCTTCTCAAGAGATATCCCAAAGCAAGCAGGCTACAGACTATTCTCAAAATAATATAAATTCTATGATAGCGGATTGTAAGATAGATTTTTTCCACACTTTTGACAGCTCAAGCAAAGAAATGAAGTGTATTGAGAAAAGATGTGGTCATAAGCCTGACTGTAGTCAAAAAGTTAAAGACAAGATTCTGGATAATGCTATCCATAAGAAGATTCCCTTTGAAAAATAGTGGTATACTCCTAAGACATGAAAACCTATATTTTTAGGGCGCACTCATCCTGTTCAAGAATTTTAACACCTTTATGGGATATAATTCTAAAATTATCTGTAACCTGGCTGCAAAAATCTTGCCATTTTCGGGGAATTGTTTC
>JAJRRF010000194.1 GCA_024279735.1 Alphaproteobacteria bacterium | reverse complement strand
TGGAAGGATTGTCGCCAGGGTACTCGAAAATATGATAAGCCACAAACCAAAATCAATGCGGCAATTGGTGGATGATACCTTCGAATTTCGTTACTTTCAGGATGTTTCATACTAAACCTGAGTTAAAGGGATAGGTATGGTGGCTGGTTATGAGCCGAACACCAAAAACCCCCGCAAGGCTTAGGCTTTGCGGGGGTTTTGTTTGCTTTGGCTTTAAGGAAAAAACAGCAGCTTGATCACCATTGTAAATATGCCAAGCATGGTCGTCAGGCTGATACCCAGGATAATTTTCATCACAGCGTCCAGCTTGCCAATTTCACCCATTAGCCTTGTTTCAAGATGCTCTATTTTGTGGTCAACCTTATCAAAGCGATTATCCATATCGCTTTGCATTTTATCAAAGCGGTTGTCTATTTCACTTTGCAGCTTGTCAAAACGGGTGTCAATTTGATCAAACCGTTTATTCTGTTCCTCGACCACATTGGCAGCGGCTTTGGCCTTGTCGTCTGGCGCACCTGCTGCCACAAGGGCTTCATACAGCTCTGTGTTCATGATGGTCATATATTAGATTCCTTATCGTTGTCCCAGTATAACAGAGTCGCAGGATAGGAGTCAAAGGCTTAGGCTTTGCGGGGTTTTTTGTTTGCTTTGGCTTTATTCCTCGCCAATGCCATCCTTGCCGTATTTTTTGTCAAATTTGACTGAATCGTATTTGGCCTTTGCCAGAATGACAAGACCCAATAGTAATAGGATGACAGGTGGCCACCATGGGAGTTGATTCATTTTAGTCCTCACTTTTTAACCAGCTAGCTAATTTAACTGCAATCAAGTGTAGCATGAAACCAAGGAAAAGCCAAAACCATGTCATCTTGTTAAAGATAGAAGAAAAGTTCCCTTCACGTATAACAGGGAATACAAAAGCAGAAATAATAACCGCAGCTGCAAGGGTATTTAAGAGACTGGACTGTAATTTTTTTTGCTCATTATATCGCTTGGCAACCAGTTTTCTGTGCCTTGCCTTATAGGCTTCCCGCATATACCTCTCCTCATTTTCTCAAGGTATAACCGAGTCGCAGGTCAGGAGTCAAAGGCTTAGGCTTTGCGGGGTTTTTGGTGTTTATGAGAAAAACAAGACCTTGATAACCATTGAGAACATGCCAACAGCAATGGCGGCACACAGGCCAAGAATAATCTTCATAACAGCATCAAGTTTGCCTATCTCGCCCATCAGTCTGGTTTCCATTTTTTCCATATCAGAACGCAGCTCTGTGCCCATTTTTTCCATATCAGAACGCAGCTCTGTGCCCATTTTTTCCATATCAGAACGCAGGAGGCCAACTTCCTGTTTCAGGTCGCTTTTGGAGGCCAGGTCGTCCTCAATCGCGTTCCTTAAGGCATGGGCATGGGCAGCGGCCTGTTTTTCATCCACACCGGCCTCTTTCAGGCTTTCGGAATATTTTAGGGTGTCAAAGGCCATGTTCACTTGTTTCTCCTTAGTTTTCCTCACCATAGCAGAACCACCCCACAAGAGTCAAAGATCAGGCTTTGGGCGGTTGCCACAGGGACAGCATTATGACGCTTCCTGTTGTGGATTTAAGAGTTTTACAAGCTGTAAAGGTAAACCCGCTGTGTTGCCATCATAGAGCCAATCAAGAGTGAGGTTATAGATGTCGCAAATTGCGCGTGCATTTTCGAGTGAAGGCCTTTTTTTTGCATTTTCATATTGACTATAGGCTGATTGTGCAATGCCAAGAGATTTGGCAAATTCTGCCTGAGTTAGGTCGTGGGCAAGCCTAAGGGTTTTGAGACGTAAACCGATGGCTTCAAATGATCGCCTTTGATGTTTATTTATATCCATAGGTTTATTTTCTCAGAACTAGGTTGCACAAACTAAGACCTAAAAAAAAATTGACATTTAAGACCCGTGAGTTATATTAGTATTTATGAAAAAATTTGTGATTCTAAATGATGCTGAGGATGTGATCAGGGTGCTGGGTGGCCAGACCAAGTTGGCATTGCGCCTGGGCATAAAGCAGCCGAATGTTTTCAAGTGGAAAAAACGCAACAAGATACCGGCCACACAAATTATTCCTGTGGCTTTGGCCTTGGGAACGAAAGGCTATGTGCTGTCTGCTGATTTGCTGAATATTAGGGGGGTGTCTGGGGCGTTATTTGCCACAGTCTATCAGGCAACGGATGAACCGCGCGTGAACGGGTCGCAAAAAAGACATAATTCAGAGCAGAGCGAGCTGGAATTTTTCGAGACTGGCAACGTGGCCGCAGAATAATTTTTTGGGGGGAAGTTGACAATGGAGCAAAGCAATGAAGACAGGCAAAAAAACAAAAGAGTCTTATCACTCCTTTGTGGTTGGTGAAGAAAGGCCAGAGATTATTAAGATCAAGAAGAGCCAAGGCGTTCCATTGAATTTGCTAATATTCTTTGTATGTGGGTTTCTATTTTCTTGGATTGTAAGGGGTTTTTAGGATTGTGTTTGGCAGCTACTTTTGAAATGTCATCCATGAATTTAGATTGAGTTTGATCGTCCATTCCATTTAAGAAATTTGTCAGTAGTATTTCTATCAGGAATTGGTTTGCAGATATGCGGCTGGCAATTTCATCGAGTTTTTCATCAGTCATATTGTGTTCCTTCGAGTGGTTGGGGCGCACATCGCCAGATAGAATGTGGAGTTCTATCTGGCAGTATTTCAGCCCATGTGGGGCAAAGTGTAACTGAGTCGCATAAGGAAACAAAGGCAGATTTTGTGATGGTGGTCAGGACGGGGAAGTCGGGCTGGCATGACATGCGTAGCGGACAGGTTCTAGTTGAGAGTTTTGCCCGCCTGTCCGTATTTTTTTGATGGAATGAGGGCATTTTATCAAGGTGAATCGGGTTAAAATTGAGGTGTGAAACTTGCTCGTTGGACGAGGTGTTTTGTGCTGTCTTGAAGGCAGCAGGATAGGGCAGGAAGTCCGTGCGCACGGACTTGCGTGATATTTTTAACAAAAACTGTGCGTCTTGTCGCACAGTAGTTTTTGAACGTAAGCGGGGGCTTATAAACATGAGCAAAAGACGTAAAAGAAAACAAGCCAAACAGCTTGGACAAAGCAGTAAAAATCAGATTGAACTGACGGTGACGGAAGCTAGAAATTGGCTGATGCAAAAGAAAAACTTTAGCTCTTCTGTTAGGCTGTTGGCACGAGAATGGGGCTGGGGAACGAATAAGGTTTCCACATTTTTACGTAAGATTGAAGCTGAGGGTGTCTTGACCAGAACATTTGGCGGCGCAGGGAAAACTCAATTTGAAATGGTAGAAATATTGGACGATATTCCAGCTTCACTTGATCAATAGTTCGGACAGTTTTCACCCAACAAAAAAATAAGTGAGCCCTCAATTTGTGGGAAGATGGTGTTGTAAACGACATCAATCCTTCAAAACGGAGGAACTCATGGACATTGTAACAACTGTTCTGG
>JAJRRF010000193.1 GCA_024279735.1 Alphaproteobacteria bacterium | reverse complement strand
TGATAAATAACGATAAAAATAAATCGTTATTTTTAAAACCACTAAAATATGATCATTTTTCCATTAAAAAACAGGATTTTTAGACTGTATTCCGCTTGAAACCGCGTATTTACGTGAAAAAAGAAGCTGGGGAGTTACATATATTTTGGAAATCCAGGCACTGAAAACAAGAGTGGCAAGCCACTAGGCATCTATCTGGAAGATTGCCTCAACCTCGACAGTTGCGTTAAGGGGCAGGCTGGCGACACCCACTGCTGCGCGGGCATGACGGCCATTGTCCCCCATCGCCTTGACTATAAAGTCAGAAGCCCCGTTCATGATCGTTGCATGGTCGTTAAAGTCTGGGGTGGCATTGACGAATCCGCCAAGCTTAACACAGCGTTCAAGGGTGTAAAAATTGCCCAGGGCAGATTTTGCCTGCTGCAAAATATTAATGGCGCAGAGCTTTGCGGCAGACTGTCCCTGGACAATGCCAATATCACTGCCCAGATGACCCGTATATTGCACAATACCATCCTTCATGGGCAGTTGTCCGGAAATAAAAAGCAGGTTTCCTGTGATGAGAAAAGGCATATAGTTGGCCAAAGGCGGCGTTGCAGCTTCTAGGGTTATACCCATTGCGGATAAGTTTTCATCAATTAGGCTCATGGTCGTTAGGTATTTCCTGTAAAATGGTTTGTTTTGGGTCACACTTAACTAAAATACTATAGATATATAAACAAATAATTGTGATTCAAATTGCAAATCTATGGATAAGGCCTATCATGCCTCTATGACTTCAGCGAATGCTAATCCATCCAGGACTGTTAGGAGCTGTTATAAACTGTCAGGATATTTGTTTCAATGACTCTGGTTACAAATGTTACAAAAAAATATTTAGTTTATACGCTGGCAGGTCTTGGCATCTTGCTTGGCCTGCTACAGCCTGAGCCACTGTCTGCCTTCACTGGCCTGAAAAAGATCACCTATGAAAAGGTGCAGCTTGCGCCGCACCGCGCTGTCTATGACATGGTTTTGGAAAAGGCCAGTTCCGGATCAGGCATCACCAATGTGGTTGGCCGGATGGTGTATGAATTCCAGGGGTCTGACTGCGAGGGCTATACCCTGAACATGCGCATGGCCACCAATGTGACAGATAAGCAGGGCGATGCACTGGTGACGGACATGCGTTCCTCGACCTGGGAAAAGGGCAATGGCAAACGCTTCCGCTTTTATTCATCGCAATATTATAACAATAACTTGACTGAAGAGACAAATGGGGATGCCCGCTTTACCAAGGCAGCGAAAAACCTGTCGGTGAAACTGACCAAGCCGAAAAGAAAAAAAATAGTCCTGAGCGATGATGTCCTGTTTCCGACCCAGCACAGCAAGATGCTGCTGAAGTCGGCCAGGCTTGGCAAGAAGATTGTGCATTCCAAGCTGTATGACGGCTCAGAAAAGGGCAAAAAGCTGTTTATCACAACAGCCTTTATCGGTAACAAGACGGAAGGTGGGGCAGGTCATTTTGTGGGCAGCCTTAAAAACAGTAAAAGACTCAACAGCCTGTCCTCCTGGCCAGTTGCCATCAGCTATTTCCAGAATGAGGTCAGCCACGGCGAGACCTTGCCAACCTATGAACTGTTTTTCAGGCTGTATGATAATGGGGTCAGCAGTGACCTGCATATCAATTATGGTGATTTTTCCATTAAGGGAAAGTTGACAGAAATCAAGTTTTTCACGCCACATAAATGTCGTTGACAGGTCAGTTTTCTCCAGACCATAACCGCGCTGCGCCGCGTACGCCGCTGGCATCGCCATGCTTGGGCGGTTTTATGTCAACTGACCTGTCATCCGAAAACACGAAAGGACTTATGATCCTTGGCAAGTCCATATAAAGATGGGACATTTGTGACAGGCCACCTCCCAACACAATCACTTCAGGATCAAAGATATTGATGATCATGGCCAGGCCGCGCCCAAGCCGTGAACTGTGCCGCCTCATACTGGTAATGGCATCCCTGTCTCCAGCTTCAGCACTGTCATGTATTGCCTCGGCAGTCATATCCTGCCTTGTCACTTTCTGGTGGTCAGCAGCCAGGCCAGGCCCGGAAATCCAGCTCTCAAGACAGTTTTGTTGACCGCACCAACATTCTTTATCCTGTGAGCGTTCATCCTGCGTGATCCAGGGCAGGGGCACATGCCCCCATTCCCCGCCAATATGGCGGTGTCCCTGAACCAGTTTTCCGTGCTGGACGAGACCGCCGCCGCAGCCTGTCCCAATAATGACCCCAAAAACAGAGGATGCCCCCTGCGCGACACCATCAAGGGCTTCTGACAGCGCAAGACAGTTGGCATCATTGGCTGTCCTGATTTCCCTTTTAAGCGATGTGGCCAGGTCTGTATGGAAAGGTTTGTTGTTCAGCCAGACGGAATTGGCGTTTTGCACCAGTCCCGTTTTGGGGGAAACTGATCCCGGCATCCCGACCCCAACGCTCATCACTGTGTCAAACCTGGCCTCTGCCTTACTTACCATTTCCGTGATTGTCCTGATGGTCGCGCTGTAGTCATTGTGCGGTGTCGGCTGTCTTGCGGTAAACAGCTCCTTGCCATCCCCAGAGAGGACTACCAGGGCAGTCTTGGTGCCGCCCAGGTCAATGCCGATACGCAAAGGGGGTGTTGGCTGTGCGCTCATGGTTGGTTCACTCCTTTGTGAGGTCGGGATTTGTCTTGTCTGGTTGGACACATAACATATAAGTGCTATACTGTATCAACGACTCTCTAATGTTGAGAGCAGAAATAAGGAATTTTTTTATGATTACAAACACCACCTCTTTGTCACTGACCTCAGCCCTTATGGCTGTCTTTATGTTGGTTTCCTCCCCGGTTTTGGCGGAGAACCCAGTTCATGAACGTCATGAGCTTATGGAATCTGTAGGCAAGTCGATGAAGGCCATTGGCAAGATGATGCAGGACTTTTACGATGCCAAGGTCGCAGAAGACAATATGAAAATTATCAATGCTGTGCCTGACAAGTTCAAGACCATGTTTCCAAAAGGGTCAGATAAGGATCCTAAATCGGCCGCCGCTCCCAAAATCTGGACAGAACGTGCGGGGTTTGACAAAATCCTTGAAAGCCTGAAGGCCGATACCGCCGCTGCAATTGCTGTTGCGCAAAAGGGCGATGCTGGCGAGGCTGAATTTGGCGGGGCTTTTGGCAAGGTGGCGAAAAACTGTAAAAGCTGTCACCAGACCTATAAGCTGAAAAAAGAGAAACACTAGACTTCAGCCTAATATCTCCCTTGTCATAGTTGGATTCATTCCAACTATCCATGCTGTGAACGATGAAGTGTGATAATAAGCCTCCTATAAAGTCCAAAATCTTCAGCATGGATAGTAAGAACAAGTCTTACTATGACGTGAAAAGGGTATGTTGCGATACCGAAAATATCACAGGCTTGCAAATCGGTTCGATTTTCTTGCACTATGAATAAGCCCTGACAGTGAGGATGATATGAAAAAAATACTGCTTTCTCTGGTTGTTGCTGCGCTGGCGGGAGGCGGTATTTTTTATGTCCTGACGCTGCCGGGACAGATTAGCGTTGATGAGCTGGAGAGCTTTAAGAACCTGAAGGCAAACTCCGAAAACGGGCGTTATATGTTCTATGCTGGGGGCTGTGCCTCCTGTCATGCAAAGCCTGCCAAGAATAAGTGTGATGAACCGAACTATACAGATGCTTTTGACCTGTCTGGCGGACGCTGCCTGAAAACACCGTTCGGGACTTTTAATGTCCCCAATATTTCACCAAACCAAAAGTTAGGGATCGGTAGTTGGAGTCATTCTGATTTTATACTGGCAATGCGCAAGGGTGTGTCTCCTGGCGGTAAGCATTATTATCCTGCTTTTCCCTATACCTCATACCAGAAAATGACCTCGCAAGACCTTGTTGACCTGCAAGCCTTTCTTGGCAGCCTTGCGCCTAAGGCTGTAGCCTCACTTCCCCATGACCTGAAATTGCCTTTCAGGTTCAGGCGGGGGCTGGGCTTGTGGAAAAGGCTTTATCTTGCCAGTGCGCCCTTTAAAAACGACCCATCGCTTGATACGCAGCTCAACCGTGGCCGCTATCTTGTCGAGGGGCCGGGGCATTGTTCTGAATGCCATAGCCCGCGTGACAGTTTTGGCGGTATCATCACTGCGAGAAAGTTTGGCGGCAGCAAGGCGTTGGAGGGCAAGGGCTATATTCCCAACCTGACACCGCACAAGGACGGCATTGCCGACTGGAGCGCGAAGGACATTGCCTATAGCCTGAAAACTGGCTTTATGCCCGACTATGACAGTTTTGGTAGCTCAATGGTTAAGGTGCAGGAAAATATGGCGCATCTTACGGATGCCGACAGGGCGGCGATAGCAGCCTATCTGAAGTCCCTCAAGCCGATAGCCCGCAAGAAATAACTGCCATAGGACACTCGCAAAAACAATGGAAGCAGACCACATAAAAGGAATAATCAGGTAATGTATAAAGACATCATCACTTACGAGCTTGCAGACGGTGTGACCGAGGCGCATTTGCTCAGCGTTGCAGCAGACATTATCAAAAATTGGATGAGCCAGCAGCCTGGTTTCGTGAAATGGGAAATTCATAAGACGGAAGAGGGCGGCTATAGCGATATTGTTTATTGGAAGACCAGGGACGATGCCAAGAAGGCTGAGGCTGAAATGGTGAATATCCCTAACGCAAATGACTGGTTCGCCTGCTATAAGGAGGGATCTATTTCCAGCAAGCATCTTTTTAGGGTAGGCACTTTTGAGTAAAAAAGAAATACATCCTGATACAGTCTGTTTTCACTGTCATCTGCCAGTGACTGAGGCCGAGAGCCATATTCCGACATTACTGGTGTTTGGAAAGCAGCAGCATTTTTGCTGCCTGGGCTGTCACGCCGTCTGCGAAACCATTCTTGACAATGGCCTGGAGAGTTATTACCAGACCCGCCAGGGCGCGGAACAGGGCACAAACTTGGCATCCGAAGAAATCCTGCAACAGCTCCGCCTCTATGACCGGGATGAAATCCAGCGCGAATTTGTCGTGCATGGAAAGGATAGGACAACCGACTGGCGCGAGGCTTCGCTGCTTTTGGAAAATATCCGCTGTCCTGCCTGCCTGTGGCTCAATGAACGCCATATCAGGGCGCAGCCTGGCGTGATGGAAGTCTATATTGACGACCTGACCCAGCGCGCCACAGTGAAATGGGATCCACAGCAGACCCAGCTTAGCAAAATATTACAGTCTATCACGCAAATTGGCTATATTGCCCAGCCCTATGACCCCAAACGCAGCGAAAAGCTGCTTGAGGCGCGCAAGAGGCGCAGCCTGGACAGGATCATCTTTGCCGGGGTTCTTGGCATGATGGCGATGCAGTTTTCCATTGTCACCTATATATTGGGGACTGGCCAGGACAATATGATGGGGAGCGGACACGGCGAAGGCCTGCCAAACTGGATTGTGATAGGTCGCTGGACCAGCCTGCTGATCACCCTGGCGATTATGTCTTTCTCAGGCCAAGACTTCTTTGTCGGGGCTTGGCGCGACCTGAAGAATGGCCGTTTTGGCATGGATGTCCCGATTGTGCTTGGCCTGACCATTGCCCTGGCTGGCAGTATCGTGACCACACTGACCCATCATGGCGAGGTCTATTATGATTCTATCGTCATGTTTATCTTCTTTTTGCTGGTGGCGCGCCGCTGGGAGATGCGCGGGCGGCTTCAGGCTGCTGACCGCCTGGACAGGCTGGCTACCATCCAGCCATCCATGGCGCGAAAACTGGGGCAGGACGGGCAAGAAAGCATGTGTTCTGCCAATGAGTTGGAGGAAGGCGACCTGGTGCGTATCCTGCCAGGGGAAACCACGGTGGTTGAGGCCGTTATCCATCAGGGCAACAGCAGTTTTGACAATTCAATCCTGACAGGTGAGGTGATGCCTGCCTTGCGCAAGGCCAATGATGTCATTCATGCTGGCTCTGTCAATATTGACCAGGCTGTGATTGCCAAGGTCACTGGGATTGTCCAGTTCTCGACCATCACAAAGATGCAAAAAATGGTGTCGCAGGGGCTGGAGCAAAGCCCGCAGACCATGTTGATGACCCAATGGGTGGCAAAATATTTTACCGTCTTTATCCTGCTGATTGCTACAGCGACTGCCCTGGCCTGGATGTGGATTGACCCCTCCAGCTGGTTGCCCAACACCATTGCGGTGCTCATTATCACTTGCCCCTGTGCCCTGTCGCTGGCAGCCCCCACCGCTTTGTCAGTGGCAGCTGGAAAGTTTATTGAAAAAGGGCTATTGCCGCTTAATATGGCGCGGCTTGAGGCATTGGCGGGGGCTGATATATTGGTGTTTGACAAAACAGGTACCCTGACTCGCGGTGTTCCGGACTTGCTCAAACTGGAATCGCTGGCAGGGCTGGACAGGAAGCAGTTGACCGAAATTTCCTCTGCTTTGTCATGCCATTCCATCCATCCGCTTGCAAAAGCCCTGCGGCTGCCCAAAGGCACAGATTCCCTGGAGGCAACAGACATTACCAATGTGCCAGGAGCGGGTCTGTCTGGCTTGGTGGAGGGTAAGGTCTGGCGGCTGGGAAACCCTGATTTTTTTGCAGAGCTGGGGGCATTGCCTGTCCAGCTGGCTGACATGATTGCCGCTGAGCAGTCACAGGGGCACATCATCTCTTTGCTTGGAGATGACAGCCAAATTCACGCCGTTCTGGTATTTGCTGACCAGGTGAAGCAGGACGGTGCCGAGGTGCTGGAACTGCTGCGGGCAAGGGGGATCACCAAAACGGTAATCCTGAGCGGTGATGCCTTGCAAAATGTGCGGGTGACGGGTGATGAGGTCGGGATTGACGAGGCTTATGGCGACATGAAGCCGGAAGACAAGATGGCCTGGGTGCGCGAAAGGCAGGATGAAGGCCATAAGGTGATGATGGTCGGTGACGGTTTGAACGATGCCCCGGTGCTTGCCCTGGCAGATGTATCAATCTCCTTCTCATCAGCCACAGACCTGGCAGGCAACAGCAGTGATTTTCTGGTGAGCGGGGGCGGGTTACTGCCAATTGCACAGGGGCGTATCCTGGCACAAAGAACCATTGCCAATATCAGGCAGAATTTGGGCTGGGCCATTGCCTATAACGTGCTTGCCATCCCATTGGCAGCACTGGGCTACATCCCGCCCTGGGGCGCAGCCATCGGCATGTCCCTCAGCTCCCTGGTCGTCGTCCTCAACGCCCTGCGCCTGCAACGGGTTTAGGGGGTGGTTATCAGAAAATTTAAAGCTGTCAATTATCATAGATATTGAGTTGCCTCTGTTTCAAGGGATAAGGCGGTTTCTTCTTCAGGGCTGTTATCTTCCAGGTCTGTCAATAACCTTCTGAGAGAAAGTGCTATATCATAATATTTCAAATTCCTAGCTTCAATTTCCAAATATTTCAAGGCATCTATAATGTCTTTATAGTCATCATTAGACTGATTTTTTATTTTAGGTTTATCCTGCACAGTTTTTCTCGCTTTTAATAAGTTATACCTGAACACATATTTAAGAATACTTGTATTAAATTACCTTTCAATAGGTGTCCTATTGACAGAAGCCATGCCGTGAAGAAAAAATACCTGTCTTATTTTTTCTTGTTCTGGGGTCTGCCTCTGGCTGACATAAGGATTCATTTCCTTTGTGGTTTGGTATTTGATGAAGGGTAAGTTTTTTGAAAGCGCAAGTTCAAGAATCTTAGTTATGATAAAAAACAAAGATTTCGGTAGCTATTCAAGAGGTCTTTAATCTGTAAAATGATGTCCAAAGAAAAATTGTAACTCCCCAGCTTGTTTTAGGTGCATTAACTAATTGATAAATAACGATAAAAATAAATCGTTATTTTTAAAACCACTAAAATATGATCATTTTTCCATTAAAAAACAGGATTTTTAGACTGTATTCCGCTTGAAACC
>JAJRRF010000192.1 GCA_024279735.1 Alphaproteobacteria bacterium | reverse complement strand
TTGATAAATAACGATAAAAATAAATCGTTATTTTTAAAACCACTAAAATATGATCATTTTTCCATTAAAAAACAGGATTTTCAGACTGTATTCCGCTTGAAACCGCGTATTTACGTGAAAAAAGAAGCTGGGGAGTTACAACCTATAATTAAATTTTTCCTCCCTATAGTTCCGTATTTCCAGAACTATAGCTTACAAATCCTCTAAAAAGGTGCTAGCCTCACACATGGATCTAAAAATAATTTCTGAACGCATGAACGCATTGGGCAACGAGACCCGGCTTAATATTTACCTTGCACTGGTACGCGCAGGGGAAGACGGGCTTGCGGTGGGTGAGGTGCAAAAAAGGCTGGACATTCCCGGCTCGACCCTGACCCACCATCTCAAGCGCATGGTACAAGCTGGCCTTGTCACCCAGGAAAAACAGGGCACAACCCTAACTTGCCGCGCCAATTATAAGCAGATGACCAACACAATAGATTATTTCCTGAGCCAGTGTTGCGTGGACGGCAGTTGCTCCACCCCCCTGCCCAAATCACTCATTCCGAAAGAGTAACCGGAACGTTACTGCCAAGCAGGAATTTCTATAACAACGCTTTGGTCTACAACAGTGCTGCTCCCCCTTGAGGGTTTTCCTGCCCTCTTCATCGTCATAGTCGTACTTGATACGACACCCCATTTCCAAAACTACCCTCTTGAAAACAACGATATTTGAAGACCAAAAGTTCAGAAATGGGTCATCAGATCAAGTCTGATGATGACGTAAGAGGACGGGATGACGTAACATAGCCCGATCGGTTAAGGACTCTGCCCTTAACCGAAACGTTGCTGCCCCAAAACAGCTTTCGGATTAAAACGTTCCGGTCAACTACATAGCAATCGACCGACAATAAAGGTCCTTATTAATATTATACTCCCCCAACATCAAACCCAAATTTTCAGCTCGCTCTTTTTGGGTCTTCATACAGCCCTTGCCTCTCTCTTGCACTATTATTACCATAATTCTAGTAATACAGTTGACTTGCCTTGCGATATCCTTTATGACTGCCATCACAGACAATTGACCCAATGCTGTGACACATCGCATTGACGGCAAGACGGACAGCCGCGATACTGGCTGCAAACACTATGACAAACAAGGAATGGCACATGAGCAACTCAATCACTGAAAATGTCAAAAAGGGATATGGCGCAGTTGCCAAACAGGGACTGTCCTCGGACAATGAGGGTATCAGCAACATCGCCAAGGCCTTTGGCTATAGTGAAGACGAGCTGACCTCCATTCCGGCAGAGGCCAATATGGGGCTGTCCTGCGGCAACCCAACCGCGATGGCTTCTATTAAAGAAGGTGAAGTGGTGGTTGACCTTGGCAGCGGTGGCGGCCTGGATGTATTTCTCGCAGCGCAAAAGGTTGGCGCAACAGGCAAGGCGATTGGCATTGACATGACCCAGGACATGATTGCCTTGGCTGAGAAAAATGCAAAACAGGGCGGCTATAGCAATACAGAGTTTCACCTGGCGGAGATTATCAACATGCCGCTTGAAGATGATAGCGTGGATTGCATCATTTCTAACTGTGTCCTGAACCTGGTTGAGGACAAGCCTGCCGCCATCAAGGAGATTTTCCGCGTCCTGAAGCCTGGCGGACGGCTGGCCATTTCCGATATTGCGCTGACAAAAGAGCTGCCAGACATCCTGAAAGATGATGTGGCTGGCTGGAACGCCTGTTTTTCTGGCGCAATTGCCATCAGCGAGAATGAGCGGATGCTGAAACAGGCAGGTTTCGGCAATGTCGATATACAGGATGCCCATTCTGACCTGAATGCCTATATGGAAGGCGATGTCCAGGGCTGTTGCGCGCCCGTTGCCCCTGATGCCTCAAGTGAAGCCGCTACTGGGTGTTGCGGGACTCCTGAGCCTAAACCTGCCAAGGCTACCGCAGATACAGGCTGTTGCAGCGAGGACGTGCCAGCGCAGGAAGAGACAGCCACTGAATATTGTGACAGCAGTGACGGCGCAAAGCTCACCCCTGTTTCGCGGGAAGATGAAAAGGCCTATCATGAACACATGGCCAATATGATGAAACAGGTCAATGTCAACGATTTTGCCTCCAGCGTGAAAATTTTTGCCATCAAGCCAGCCTCATCCTGATTATGTATATTAAAATGTCTTTTACAAACCTGACATGACCACTTTAAAAAGGGCAGCCCATCTGTTACTAACAAACAGGCTGCCCTTTCTTTAATTTCAGGAACAGGGCAAAACAATATTATATTTTCAGGAGATCATATGCGGCTCTTTTTGGCTTTCATCAGTGCCTTTACCCTTGCGTTCACCGCCACAATCCAGACCGCCTCCGCTGAAGAGGACAAGCCTCCCTCATATGGCAACAAGCTCAGTAAAAAATACTTTAAGAACCGTTTTCGTAGAAAAAGAGACAAAACAATAAGGGCACTTTCCTTTTCTGAATATGGTGTCGAAAAACCTGACTACAAAACCTTTAAAAACAAGATCAACCATATCAAGGACAGGGAGATCATACGACTGGACATCACCCTCAAGAACACCCAGAATCACTTTCCTGAAGGCACACCCTGCAAGGGAAGTGAATGGGGATCACTTGATACAACTGCCACAACCACAATACATCTCTTGCCAATTGCTGGCAACATCAACATGATCTTTGAAATATTGCCTGGCACCAGGGAAAAATTTCCCTTCACCAGTGTGTCCTGTGTCTATAACCCGACAACGCCCCAAAAAACCTATGTCAGATTTACAGGTTTTTTTGTTGTTCACCACCATATTGTACCTTCCGCAGTGCTTCATGAATTCAGGGCAATTGCCAGACCTTCTCATCTGCGCTAAAACTGTAACTCCCCAGCTTGTTTTAGGTGCATTAACTAATTGATAAATAACGATAAAAATAAATCGTTATTTTTAAAACCACTAAAATATGATCATTTTTCCATTAAAAAACAGGATTTTTAGACTGTATTCCGCTTGAAACCG
>JAJRRF010000191.1 GCA_024279735.1 Alphaproteobacteria bacterium | reverse complement strand
CTTTACCTTCCATACGAGGATCAGGAATCTCCTCAATAAGAGATAATATCTCCATAACAAACCTCCCTCTAAAATAGGAAAAATGCTATCATAATTTTAACGCTATGAGTGAAGATTAAATTTCATGCAATTGCCCTGGGTTAAAGTATGCGAATAATAAGGACTCTGGAACAAAAAATGATCGGAATTAAATGCATTTTGCTCTAGATTCCTGCCAGGGGGCATGAAGCCTGTGTGATCCCCCCAAAGACAAAGGACAACAACCAAAAAGTAGCGAATGCCAAATTTTTTGAGGGGTTCATACCTGAATAAATGGCCTGAATAATGGATTTTAAAAAAATGCTGCATGAAACTAAATTACAGGTCATACCGTCTGTCAGTGAGGTTGATGCCCGAGACTGGGACAGGCTTGCCAATCCTGCCCTCTTGCGTCCTGATGCCCTGCCCCAAAACCCGTTTATCTCCCATGTCTTTTTCAGGACACTGGAGGACAGTGGATGCCTGGACGCGCAGTCTGGCTGGCATAGCCGCCATCTTATACTCAAAAGCAAAGAGACAGAAATTGTCGGCCTGATGCCCTGCTTCTTGAAAGACCATTCAATGGGGGAATATGTTTTTGACCAGGCCTGGGCACAGGCCTATCAACGCGGCGGCGGGCATTATTATCCCAAGCTGCAATGCGCAGTCCCCTTTACCCCTGTCACAGGCAAACGCTTTCTTGTGAAACAGGACGGGCATGAAGAAACCTATCAGGCTGCCCTGCTGGAGGCAGCCAAGGAAATGGTTGACCAGAACGGCCTGTCTTCGCTGCACATCACTTTCCCAACCAAGGATGAATGGCAACAATTAGGAAAGGAAAAGAATATGTTACAGCGCACAGACCAGCACCCCCACTGGGAAAACCAAGGCTACAAGCATTTTGATGATTTTCTGGCCTCCCTGGCCTCCCGCAAGCGGAAGGGAGTCAAAAAGGAACGTATCCAGGCTCTGGAAACCGGCATTGAGGTTGAATGGATCAGTGGCGGCGACATTACCGAAACCCACCTTGACGCGATGTACCAATTTTATGTCGAGACCCATTCGCGCAAATGGGGTGATCCCTATCTGAACAGGACATTTTTTAGCCTGCTGGCACAGCGTATTCCTGAGCAAATATTGCTTATCCTGGCCAAGCGCGATGAACGCTATATAGCAGGAGCCTTCAATATGGTTGGGTCTGACGCGCTGTTTGGACGCTATTGGGGTTGCCTCGAGCAACATAAATGCCTGCATTTTGAAATCTGTTACTACCAGGCCATTGAATATGCCATTGCCAAAGGCCTGAAATTTGTCAATGCTGGGGCTGGTGGTGGCCACAAGCTGGCACGGGGCTATCTGCCAAAACAGTCTTTTTCCCTGCACTATATTGCCAACCCGCAGTTCCGTGAAATCCTGAAGCACCACCTTGAACAGGAACGCGAATTTGTCGATATGGATATTGAGGAACTGACCGCGCGTGGCCCTTTTCGCAAACAAGATAACTAAGGCTTGCTGTGGATATACGTTTCCACTAATATAAAGGCAATAATACTCTCCCCAACCCAGGAGCAATCCCATAATATGGATACCATAACCCTCAAAATCTCCGGCATGACCTGCGGCGGCTGCTCCTCAAGCGTCAAGAAATTGCTAGAGGCAGAAAATGCGGTGCAGTCCGCTGATGTCTCCCATGACAAGGGAGAGGCAGAAGTCACATATGATGCCAGCAAGATCTCAATAGACCGTTTTGAGGAAATTATTGAAAATGCTGGCTTTGAGCTTGAAAGCTAGTGGCTTGCCACCCTTGATTTTAAAAGACGCATTTTACTGAAGTGAAGCCCGCCATTTAAGGGGGCAGCCCACCAGAAAAGCTGGAACATTCGCGCATGACCATCATAACAAGCACCCTGAATGCGCTCATTCCGGTATTCCTCATCATCGCACTGGGGTTCGTTCTGAAAAGGAAAAATGTCTTCCCGGCGCAGATGTGGCAGGCGTTTGGCCAGCTCTGTTATTATGTCATGATCCCGATGCTGGTGGTCAAGAACCTTGCCCGCAGCGACCTCGCTGCATTGCCCCTGCAAAGCTATATATCTGCCCTGGTGATGGCCATCCTCGCCATGAGCATCTTGCTGTTGCTGCTCCGGCCTGCATTGTCAACCCTGACAGGGCTTTCTGATGCCGCCTTTACCAGCCTGTTCCAGGGCACAACCAGGTGGCAAAGCATGATTGCCCTGTCTGTCACCGGAATGCTTTACGGCGAAACAGGCATTACCTTTACTGCCATTATCATTGCCACCATCGTCCCGCTGCTAAACCTGCTAAATGTCTCCGTACTGGTGATCTATGGCAATGGCACATTCAATATCAGGCGGGTTGTCACTGAACTGGCCAAAAACCCGCTTATCATTGCCTGCCTTATTGGCCTGTCCATCAACCTTTCCGGCATTGGGCTGGCTGAACCGCTTTACAAGACCCTGTCCATCTTGTCGGGGGGTGCCATGGGACTGTCCCTGCTGATTGTCGGGGCGGGCATTACCCTAAAAATGGAAAATAATGACAAGAAACTGGTAGGCATTGCCACCATATTGCGCCTGGTTCTTATGCCAACCCTGATGCTGCTGTCCTGCCTTGTCATGGGGATTGAGGGCGTTGCCCGTTCTGCGGCCATTATTGCCGCCAGTGTGCCGACGGCAGGCGCATCCTATATCCTTGCCAGGCAAATGGGCGGCGATGCCCCGCTAATGGCCAATATCATGACATTCCAGGTAATGGCTTCAGCAATCACACTGCCCATTGCCATTATTCTGTCTGAAGGCATTTTATAACCAAACACCTTAACCACCAAACAGGGAAACACCAGTATGAGCTATGACCCGGACAATATCTTTGCCAAAATCCTCAGGGGCGACCTGCCCTGCCACAAGATTTATGAAGATGACAACACCCTGGCCTTTTTGGACATTATGCCCCGCGCCAAGGGCCACACATTGGTGATTCCCAAATCACCGGCGCAAAATATGCTGGATGTCAGGCTTGAGGACTTTACCACCCTGATGGCCACCGTTCACAAGCTGACCCCGATGATACAGCAGGCACTGGACGCAGACGGCATATTGCTCCAGCAACTTAACGGGGACGCAGCAGGACAGCTGGTCTACCATATCCACTTCCATATTGTGCCGCGTTTTGAAGGTGTCCCGCTCAAGCATCACGGCAACCAGTTCCAGCAGGAAGATATTCTCAAGAAAAATGCCCAGATTTTAACGGACTATATCGCGAGGCAAAGCTAGTGGAAAAGTGTAGAAATAACAACTCCACTTTCATACTTTCAGGGGCTTTCCTTCATAAGTCCCTTTGCGGTAATGGGGATATTCCCCAACCCCTACGTTCATGCCAGACTTTACCCCCTGAAAATACGGTGTTTTTTGCAAATATCTTTGCATGAACGTTGCAAACGAGTAACATACTCGTTCGCGCAAGGGGCTCTTTTGTCATAATGTATGACAAGAAAGTGCTATGTTTCCAAGTGGTAAAGTTTGTCATAAACGTATGGAAGTGATGGCATCCCCCTTCAGGCAAAGTGTGTTTGATGAGTTCTTACAGTAATTTTGACATGGTGATGCCTTAATGTTCTAAATATAACGCCCCTTCAACAGTGAAACGCAACACTCAGCCTGCGTCGCTTTGAGAAGACCTCATGTGGTGTCTTGTAGTCCAGGATTTTTCTTGGCCTGTGGTTGATCTTGCGCTCGACCTCCTGAACCTGCTCATGAGACAGTTT